>JBARWR010000346.1:0-3214 GCA_049646915.1 Microbacterium sp. | reverse complement strand
GTCGCGCAGCAGCGGCACGAGCACCTCGGCCTGCGCCGAGATCTCACGGTCGGCTGCCGGGGTCGCGGTGGCCAGCACGGCGAGCAGATCGGTCGCCTCTTCGGCGTTGCTGGTCCAGACGTCGGTGCGGGCCAGCATCCGATCGCGTACTTCGGTGGGCAGAGCGGCGAAGGCCGCGCCCGGGTCGAGCACGACGACGACGGCGTCGGGCAGGGTGTCCAGCCAGGCCAGCAGCGGGTCGCGGGTCTGCGCGACGGCCAGCGAGTATCCGGTCACGCAGACGAGGTCGCCGGGATGGACGTCGGCCGTCGCGAGGGAGTCCACCGAGACGTCGCGCTCCGCGCCGAGCGTGGTGACGAAGGTGCGCTCGGCTGTCGGTTCGACCATGACCACGCACACACCCGTGTCGTGGGTGGCGACGGGAAGAGAGGATGCGGTGATGCCGTCGGCGTCGAGCGCGGCACGGATGAGGTCGCCGTGGGGTCCGGTGCCGATGGCGCCGGCGTGCACGCACTGCGCTCCGAAGCGTGCGGCCGCGAGAAGCACGGTGACGGCACCGCCGGCGTACTGGGTGTCGGAGGTGGCCATCACGTTCTGGCCGCGCGCGGGCAGGTCGGGGACCTCGACGATCAGATCGACCAGAGCCTGCCCGGTGTGGATGACCCGTGTGCGCATGCGGTCAGCCTACTGAGCGCTGTCGCACCCGGCATCCGGCTGCCCTGCATCCGACGGTCCTGGCACTGTCATGCGACCAGGTCGAACCGTGCTCTGCCGCCGAGCCGTGGTGTGCGTGCCGGATCGACATAGGCCGGTGGGATGAACCACACGCGAGCCGATGTGCCGGGTCCGTCGATCTGCACTTCCCAGCCATTGTCGTGGATGCGATGGTGACAGGTCTCGCACAGCAGCAGGCCGTTCGCGAGATCGGTCGGCCCGTCATCTCGTTGCCACCATCGAAGGTGATGCGCTCGAGTCATCTGTGGCGGAAGCCCGCACATCGCACACCCGCCGTCGCGTTCGACCAACGCCAGCCGCTGAGCAGGGGTGAAGAACCGCTTCTTCCGCCCCCAGTCGAGTATCTCGCTGTCTCCACCGAGGACGCAGGGGATCACTCCGCCACTGGCGGCCATTCGTCGGGCGGCCGCGACGCTGATCGGCTGATCCACACCGTCGATCGTCGCCGACCCGGTGCCGGAGGTGAGGTCGTCCAGATCCAGCCGGACGATGACGGTCGCCCCGGCGAGCATCGGCGCGTTCGCGGTGCATCCGAGCATGTGAGAGCAGAAGACACTGAGCGCGTCGGCTTGAATCATCGCGACGGTGCGGCGATCGGCATCCGGAGCGTCCGGATCGACAGCATCCTTTCGCGCGGAGAACACCGCACTGACGTAGCCGCGCAGCGCAGCGACGACCGGCGCCCCGGACTCGGCGTCCATGCGCCCGTTGAAATGGATCATTCCGCGGCGTTCGAAGACGTTGAGCGAGCGCTGGGCGCGATTCTCACCGTCGCGCGGTTCCACACCGTCGGGGTCGAGCCAGGCCTCGGCGCGGGTCAAGAGCTTGCGCAGTTCGTCGAGGCCGAGCCCGACTGCCGACTCGGTCAGCAGCTTCTCGCCCTCGGTGATCCGCTCCGCGCCCGCGGCGACATGACAGCGATCGAGCAGACCGATGATCATCGCCGCAGCCTGCGCGCTGACGGCGCCGGAGTTCAACGCGTCGCGCACGTGCGGGTACTTCGCCGGCAGCTTGGCTCCGAGCAGATCCGTGCGCGGAGCCGTGCCCTCGCCCACCTTGATCAGACGCAGCGCATCACCTGTCGAAACACCCAGCGCAGCCGCCAGCATCTTCCCCGGCGTGCGGAAACCCTGCTGTTTCGCCAGCGACTCCGGGCCGAGCTCCGGGCGCGACTCTCGGGCGACACCCGCCGCCACGTCGACCTGCACGGCGTCCAGTCGACGCTGAACCTGGGCGACAGCATCCGTCACCGATACGAGATCCGCCCGAGACAGTTCGGTCGAGTCATCCGCATCCGCCCACAGCGCGTCGAGGCGGGACATCGCCTCGTGCAGTGCGGTCAGCTTCGACATACCTCCATAGTACACAATTTCGACGCCAGTGTCGAAGCTTTCTTCGAATTAGTTCGACTTTTCTCAGCCGGACACGACAGCGGCATCCGAAGCATGATGAATCACTCTCGTATTTCTGTTCGACTCACTCGCCCTGCCAGTGCCCACGCGCACAGCACCGCGACCACGCCGGCGATCGGCACGACGAGCAGGCCGACCCGCAGCCCCGCGTTGTCGGCGACGAGGCCGACGATGGGCGGCGAGAGCAGGAAGCCCAGGCGCAGCAGCCACGACACGATCGTCAGGCCTGCGCCGTGCTTGAGTCCCGGCAGATCGTCGGCGGCGTTCATCGCGGCGGGGATGAGGGTGGCGACGCCGTAGCCGGCAGCGGCGAATCCGACGATCGTGCCGGGGATCGTCGGGAAGGCGAGGGCCAGCCCCATCCCGACCGCGGCGATGAGCCCGCCCGCGATGGCGACCGCACGCTGGCCGAACCGGTCGGTGAGCCCGTCGCCGACCATGCGGCCGATGAACTGCGCACCGACGAGTGCGATGTACCCCACGGCGGCGAGCGCGGCGGGCGTCTCGAGGGAGGTGGCCATGTAGAGCGTCGCCCACGACATCCCGGCATCCTCGACGAGTGCACCGGCGATCGAGATCAGCACGAGAGCCACGATGATGATGACCGTCTTGGCGCCGATGCGCTGCAGTGCGCTGCCGATCTCGGCGCCGCCGGCGACGGCATCCTCGTCGGTCTCGCGGTCCAGGCCCGGCAGGCACAGGCGCAGGGCGATCAGTGAGACGATGCCGAAGAGCACGGCGGAGATGACCAGGTGGATGCCGACGGGTAGGCCGATCGCGATCGCACCGGCCGCCATGGAGCCACCGAGCACGGCGCCGAGCGACCAGGTCGCGTGACAGGAGTTGATGATCGAGCGGCCGTAGCCGCGCTGCACGCGCAGGGCATGAGCGTTCTGGGCGACGTCGGTGATGGCATCCGCTGCTCCGCCGACGAACAGGCCGAACGCGAAGAGGAGGGCCGAGGGTGAGAAGCCGGCGACGAGGATTCCGGCGGCGGTGACGAGCGTCGCTCCGACGGCGACCTTCGCGGATCCGAAGCGGCGGACGAACATCGCGGCGGCCAGGCC
>JBARWR010000345.1:0-26733 GCA_049646915.1 Microbacterium sp. | reverse complement strand
GCGTACCACGGGCTGATGCCGCAGGACATGCTGGACGGCCTGTCGATCGCGGAGCGCGAGGCGAACTGGGCACGGATCGTCGCCGAGACGCCGCGCGGATCGCAGACGCTGGTCGTCGACGACGAGGACGGGGACCTCGTCGGCTGGGCGAGTTACGGCGATGCCCGGGATGCGGATGCCGTCGGCACCGGCGAGCTGTGGGGTATCTACGTGCATCCGGATGCCTGGTCCACCGGTGTCGGACACCTGCTGCTCGTCGCCGTCGAGGAAGCGCTGCGCGCCGCAGGACACGCGACCGCATACCTGTGGGTGCTGGAGGGCAACGAGCGCGCGGCCGCGTTCTACGAGCGGCACGGCTGGGCATCCGACGGCGGCGAGAAGATCGACCGCCGGCCGGGACTGGTGCTGCTCGAGCGGAGGCACGTGAAGCATCTGGTGTAGCGAGAGCGTTCACCCGGGACAGGAGCATCCACACTCGCTCGTTATCAATTTGAGACTCCAAAACCAAACACGGTTCGGTATATGGTGGTGGGCATCGTCCGCATCTCACGAAGGAGTGTCATGACCACAACCGACCTCACCTCTCCATCTCGCGTCAGCCAGGCCGCATCCGCGCGCAGACGCGCCGTGCTCTGGGGAGCACTGGCGCTGATCGTCTTCCTCGTGCTTTTCGCATCCGTGCTCGCGAACGCCGCCCACCCTTGGTTCGTCGGGGTGGATCGGGTCTGGCACGATGCCGTGATCACTCTGCGCAATGCACCGTTGAACGCCTTCGAGATCGGCGTAGATATCGCAACCGGAGGCCCGGTCGGCGGCTCGCTGATCATGCTGGTGCCGATCGTCGTACTGCTCGTCATGAAGCGGTGGTGGGCCGCGCTGTATTACGGGCTCGGCACGCTCGCGGCCGGAACGCTCAGCCAGGTCGCCAAGGTGCTCGTGGCGCGCGAACGTCCGACCAGCGGTCTGTGGCACGTCGACTTCGGGTCCTTCCCCTCAGGGCACCTAACGGGATTCGCATTCTTCGTGATCGCCGTCTGCCTCCTCGCATCGCGCCGCTGGGTGACCATCGCCGGCATCATCCTGCTCATCCATGAGATCTTCAACCGCACGTATCTCGGTGCCCACTGGCTGTCCGACACGCTTGCCGGACTGACCCTCGGTGGCGCGGTCGCACTGCTGCTATGGGCCGCATTCTCGACGCGCATCCTGCACCAGGGAGACAAGCGCCACACCCCCGCCGGGTGACATCCGCCCGGAAGACGAGAGGAGGAGGGGGCGCGCCCCCTCCTCCTCTCGTTGCACGCCTCAGCGCACGGCGCGGATCGGCGTGATCACCACGGCCGCAATGAGGACCGCGACGATCGCCACGACGAACAGTGCCGGATAGCCGAACCAGGTGATCACCAGCGCCGCGATGCCCGGGCTAAGCGCCTGCGGAATGTTGGTGGCGATGTTCAGCAGACCGAGATCCTTGCCTGCATCCTTCCCGCCATCAGGGAGAACGAGCGTCATCAGCGCAGTATCGGCCGACATGTAGATTCCGAAGGCGAACCCGTTGATCACCGCCATCGCCACCATCCCGCCGACCGTCGGAAGAAACAGCGGCATAGCCAGCCCGACTGCGAGGATCACCGAGGACACGTAGATGAACACCTTGCGTCGTCCGAGGCGATCGGAGAGCCAGCCCGTGCCACCGATCGCGACGATCGTCGGCACAAGTCCTGCCAGGCTCAGCATCCCGATCGTGGCATTCGCCTCGCCCAACCCGAGCCCGATGTAGTCAGTCAGCAGAAACAGCTGGTATGTGATGGTGAGGAAGTACCCCAGGATGAACAGGAATCGCGCCAGGAACGCCCACCCGAAGTCCGGATGCTTCCGGGGACTCACCCAGAATGCGGCGAAAAACGCCTTCCACCGGAACGGCGGTACAACGATCGTCGTGCTCGGCCGGTCGGGATTGATGAGCACGAACGCGGCGGTGGCGATGACGACCAGTATCCCGAAGGTGCTGTACGCGAGGCCGAGATTGCTGGCGACTGCACCGGCGATCAGGATGCCGGCGACCTGACCGGCCATGAAGCCGAGCCCGGCGACCGACGAGGCCACGCCGCGTCGCTCCTCGACGATGCGATCGGGAGTGATCGCCGTCATCGGATTCTGCAGCACGTTCAGCGCCACCTGGATCACCACCCAGCAGATCACGATCCAAAGCATCGATTCGAATGCGGTGAAGGCGAAGAGCAAGATCGCGGCGACCGCAGCGCCGATCACCATCCACGGAGTGCGCCGCCCCCAGCGCGTACGCGTGCGATCCGAGATCGCGCCGATCAGCGGCTGCGCGACGATCGTGAAGACCAGCGAGATCGTGGTGACCACGCCGAGATTTGCGACTTTGTTCGTCTCGTCGAGCGCGGTGATCTGATTCGGCAGCAGCACGGCGAGAAGCCCCGAATATGTAGAGAAGAGCACGAAGCCGAGCACTGCGAGTGAGGGCAGCAGCGCGCGGGTCTCGGGCGCCGCGCTCGCCCGGACGGTCACGCCCGCCTCACTCGCTTCGACTTGGGGGGTATCGCTTGCAGTCATCAGTGACTCCTTCGGTGAGATGACCCGCTGGCGCGGATCCGTGGTCAATGATGACGACAACGCATGTATAGTTCAAGGGTAAAAGCAAACAATATTCGGGATTGATGAGAAATGGTCACAGTCGACACACAGTCCGGACCGGTATCCGGTCTTCGTCTCGGTCATGCCGATACCTGGCTGGGGATCCCCTACGCCGCGCCGCCGATCGGGGATCTTCGCTTTTGCGCTCCGCAACCCGTAACAGGTTGGTCGGAGCCGCGTTCTGCGGTGACCTTCGGCGCTGCCGCACCGCAGCCGGACCCGATTCAGCAGCGAGCGACGCCGTCGACCACACTGGCCACAGGGCTGATGAGCCTGCTGTACCCGTTCAGCGGCTCCCCCGTTGGCGACTGCACGATGGATGAGGACTGTCTGGTGCTCAACGTCTGGGCGCCGACCAACCTCGATGAACCTTGCCCTGTGATGGTCTGGCTCCACGGCGGGGCCTTCCTCCACGGCGCTGGATCCGAACCGGCGTTCTGGGGCGACCGGCTCGCGGCTCGACAGAACGTCGTCGTCGTGACGATCAATCATCGGCTCGGCGCTCTCGGATACCTTCCGTTGGGAGACGATGGCGCAGGCCAGGCAGGGATGCTGGACCTCGTCATGGCCCTCGAATGGGTGCGGGACAACATCGTTGCATTCGGCGGTGATCCCCGAAATGTGACCATCTTCGGGCAATCCGGCGGCGGGATGAAGGTGGCGACACTCATGGCGATGCCATCGGCGGCCGGCCTGTTCCACAAGGCCATTGTCATGAGCGGTCCGACACTTCGATTGCCTCGGCCGGCGGAGAACGAAGCGCTGGCGAGCGCGCTGTGCACGGCACTCGGCGTCGATGACGGCGACATGAACGCGCTACGGTCCGTTCCCGTCGAGCGTCTCGTCTCGGCACAGTATGCGGCGATGGCCATGACAGGCGGCGCGATGCTCGGCTGGTCCCCGGTCGTGGACGGCCGCCACATCGTGGGGGACCCGCTCTCGAGCACCGCCACATCCGCACCCGACGTGCCTCTGCTGACCGGGTGCACCACAGAGGAAGCCGGGATGTTTCTCGCGATGGATCCCGAGTATTCCGTCGTGGATGCCCAGACCCTGCCGTCGCGACTCGCGGGAGATTTCGGCGATGACGCCGAGCGGATTCTCGCCGAGTACCGAGCTGCATTCCCCACATCGGATGCTAAGGGCCTGCTTCGGCGCATCATCTCCGATCGCGATGTGCGAGTCAGTGCCGGACAGTTCGCCGAGTACAAGGCTTCCGCCTCGGATGCCGCGGTCTACACCTACCTGTTCGACTATGACAGCGGCGTGCTGGACGGGGCGATCGGGGCGACCCACAGCGGCGAGCTCTCATTCGTATTCGATAACGCCGACCGCATCCCGCTCTCCGGCATCCGCAGCGACCGAGACGCCCTGGGCGCTTCGATGTCGGCGGCGTTCGCCGCCTTCGCCCGCACCGGCGACCCGAGCACGCCTACTGCGGCGTGGCCGCCGCTGAGCCGGAACGGCGCGACCATGGTCTTCGACGGGGCGCGACCGCACGTCGTGGAGCACGTGGACCGCGAACGTCTGGAGATGATGTCGCAGTATCCCTCGCAGCTGTTTGAACGCGGCAGCGGCTCAGCACACGGAGAGCTGGTCATCGAGCAGCCGCAATCGGGCGTCGCGCAGGGCCCCGCGTAACGCGGCCTCATCGCCATGAACTCCTGGGATGAGTTGCACATCGACCAGCGGCCGGCCGTCGATCGACGGCCGGTTGGCATGAAAGGCCGTCTCGATATCGCCGAAAAGAGTCGTCCAGTACCCGCCGATGACGATCACCGCCGGATCGAGGGCCATCGCGAGGATGTTGAGCGTGCGCCCCACCCAGCTGGCTGCTTCGCCCCACACTTCGAGCGCGACGGCATCGGCTGCCTGCACCCGCTCCACGAATCTCACCAGCGCAACCGCCAGACCCTCGTCAGCAGCGAGGTCTGCGAGACCCGCTGCGCGCAGAATGGCATCGGGGCCGGCCACGGTGACGAGGCATCCGTGCTGGCCGCAGATGCAGAGCTCACCGTCGGGAACGACGGCGACGTGACCGAGTCCTGCGGCGAGGCCGTGCGCTCCCTGCAGCAGTGCCCCCCGCGCCAGCACCGCACCGCCGATGCCGGAGTCGCTCTTGATGTAGAGAGCTTCGGTCGTGTCATCCAACCGGGCGAACTCAGCCGCGGCGGCGACGAGCACATCGGCAACCAGATGCAGGCGTTCACGTCGAGGCACCGTGGCCAGTCGCGCCGATCTGCTCCGCAGTTCGGCGATGACGTCGACGGGCCCCCAGCCCAGGTCGCTGTCGGCGAGGACGATATCCGGGTCGCCGCCGACCGGAGCGAAGGCCACCACCGTCACGTCGACGACCGTGCGCTCCGCATCCGTCATGTGCGCGAGCGCCTCGTCGATGAGCTCTGCCGCCATATCGAGCACTGCTCCCGGCCCGCTGAGCGGACGCGCGTGCGCTCTGCCGACTCGGAACAGTTCGCGCCCCGTCAGATCGGCGGCGACAACCGTCACCCGGTCCGCATCGATAAGCACCACGACGAGGGCGATCGTCGGGGCCGAGATGGACAGCCGCTGCAGGCGCCGTCCACGACGCGCAGCCGGCTCGGGCTCCGCCTCTTGCACGAGTCCCTGATCGATGAGAGTTGCGGTGAGGCCGGTGACGGATGCACGGCTCACCCCCGTCAGGTCGGCGATCTCGCTGCGAGCGAGCGGGCCGGATTCTGCGATGCACCGCGCAACGAGTGCGAGATTGTGTCGACGCACGTCCGCACTCATCATTGCGCTCGATATCGAGGACATCATGTGCGATTGCACCATTTCATCCCCTTCGGCCACGCTATGCAGATTACCTCGCCGAGAGATCCGCTCCGCGTCGGCGCTCGACGAGAGCGACCGCATTCGACCAGAACGACCATCACATCCGACCACACCGAGGAGAAGCATCCATGATCACCGTCGAGACGACCAGCGGCCCTGTCATCGGGTCCTGCTGCGGAGAGGTACTGAGATTCGCGGGCATTCCCTATGCTGAACCGCCCATCGGTGCACTTCGGTGGCGCCCGGCGCAACCTGTCGCGTCGTGGCAGGAGGCTCGTGAGGCCACGGAGTTCGGCGCCAGCGCACCGCAGCCGTACGACCCGTCCGGCTCACGCGATGCCGTGCTCGGCGGGCATGGCGATCCGCCGTTCGATGAGGACTGTCTCACGCTCAACGTGTGGACACCGGCCGCGGACGACGCGCGGCGCCCGGTGCTCGTGTGGATCCACGGCGGTGGTTTCATCTCGGGATCCGGCTCGCTGCCGTATTACCATGGCGACGGTTTCGCAGGCGATGGCGATCTCGTCGTCGTGACCATCAACTATCGGATCGGACCGCTGGGATTCTGGGCGTCTGCGGACGGCGGCGAGAGCAATCTCTGGCTGACGGACCAGCTCGCCGCGCTGCGATGGATCCACGCGAACGCCGAGGCGTTCGGTGGAGATCCCGATCAGATCACGGTCGCCGGGGAGTCGGGCGGTGCGTTCTCCGCACTGACGCTCGCGACGCTCCCCGAGACCTCGGGCCTCATCAGGCGCGTCATCGCGCAGAGTCCGCCGATCGGACTGGCTCTGGCTTCCGCGGCCGATGCCGCCCAGACCGCGCAGGCGATCAGCGGGATCCTCGGTACAGAAACCGTCGACCGGCTCGCTGATGTCCCGGCCGACGCACTCATAGGCGCCACCCTGGCGCTGTTCCCCCAGACAGCGAGGTTCGGTCACTGGTCGACGCCGATCCGGCCCGTGCTCGACGGCAACCTCCTCAGCTGCCACCCTCTCGACGCGCTCCTCGAGGGCGCCGGCGGCCATGTGGACCTGCTCATCGGGTGGAACAGTCACGAGGCGACGTTCTCCTTTGCGCTTCAGCCCGGGATGGCCGACCTTACCGAGGAGTCGGTGTACGGCCGCCTCGCCGAGCGTTTCCACAATCCCGCGGAAGCATATGCCGAGTACCGGAGCGCCGCCCGCGCCGGGCACGCAGAACCGGTGGATGTGCTGGCGGCGATCGAGTCCGACGAGCTGTTCATCCGGCCTGTCATCGACATCGCCCGCGCGCGCTCCGCGCAAGGACGCCCCGCCCACGTCTACGAGTTCGCCTTCGAGACTCCGGCGCACGGCGGCGCGCTCGGCGCGACGCACTGCCTGGAGCTGCCCTTCGTCTTCGAGAACCTGGATCGCTGGGCGCATGCGCCCTTCACCCACGGCATCGATCCCACACGGGCTGAGCGAGTGTCCACTCGCATGCATCGCGCATGGATCGACTTCGTGCGCGGGCAGACACCTTCCGGGTGGCCCCGCCACGCGGAAGGCGCCGAGACCCTGCGATTCGGCGACGAGGAAGCAGTCGTCAGCGGCGCTCACGCGCACGATGATCTGTACGCCGCGCACGGGCTTCCCATGCGGCGACGATGAAGACAATTTCAATTCCGAACAAAATTTGGTTTATGGTGAAGGCGCATGCACGACGCCGAGCCTTATCACCGCCGATGAACCACCCCGATGAAGGAGTGCTGACATGACCGACGAAACCTCCGAGATCGACGACCGCTATCGCGATTCCGCACTCTCCGTCGCCGAGCGGGTCGAAATTCTGCTGGGGCAGATGACACTCGAGGAGAAGGCGGGCCTCTTCTTCCACACGATGATCGCCATGAACGATGACGGCACACTGTCTGCGGGCGACTCCACCTTCGGCCTCCCTTCGACGGAGGAGTTCGTTATCGGTCGTCGGATGAATCACTTCAACATCCTGCAGGCCCCGGACGACCCGACGGCGATCGCACAGTGGCACAACCGCCTGCAGGAGCTGGCAGCATCCACCCGTCTCGGCATCCCGGTGACGGTCTCCAGCGACCCGCGCCACTCGTATACCGACAACCCGCTTGCGGGCCTGCTTGCCGGGGCGTTTTCAGTTTGGCCCGAGACGATGGGTCTCGCGGCGATCGGCGACGAGGCACTCGTCGAGAGGTTCGGCGATATCGCCCGCCAGGAGTACACGGCGGTCGGCATCCGCGTCGCCCTGCATCCGCAGATCGACCTCGCGACCGAACCCCGCTGGTCGCGCGCCCTGCAGACCTTCGGAGAGGACGTCGATCTGGCGAGCCGACTCGGCTCGGCATACATCCGGGGCTTCCAGGGAGCGGATCTCGGCGCGAACTCCGTAGCGACCATGACAAAGCACTTCCCCGGCGGCGGGCCGCAGAAGGATGGTGAGGATCCGCACTTCGCACATGGTCGCGAGCAGGTATACCCCGGTGGGCGCTTCGACCTGCATCTGAAGCCCTTCGAAGCCGCGTTCGCCGCGGGCACGAGTCAGATCATGCCGTACTACGGCATGCCCGTCGGCACAGAGTACGAAGAGGTCGGATTCGGGTTCAACAAGTCTGTGATCACGGGGCTGCTGCGAGATCGCTTCGGCTTCGACGGCATCGTATGCACCGACTGGGGCCTCATCTCAGACTCGGAGATCATGGGGCAGCCGTTCCCCGCGCGCGCCTGGGGCGTCGAACACCTCGATCCCGCCGAGCGGATGAAGAAGATCCTCGACGCCGGCGCCGACCAGTTCGGCGGCGAGGCCATGCCCGGCATGCTCGTCGAACTCGTTCGCAACGGTCAGATACCCGAGGCGCGACTGGATGAATCGGCACGCCGGCTCCTGCGGGAGAAGTTCGTCCTCGGACTCTTCGACCAGCCCTACGTCGATGTAGAGCAGGCAGGACGCATCGTCGGATCGCCGGAGTTCGTGGCAGCCGGTGAAGCGGCACAGCGTGCGTCCGTCACGCTTCTCGTCAACCGCGAGGTGAGCGACTCCCCCAGTGAGACGCGCGCGACGCTGCCGATCCCGCGTGGGCTGAAGCTGTATGTCGAAGGCATCCCGGCGGATGTCGTCGCAGAGTACGGCGCGCCCGTCGGCACCCCCGCCGAGGCCGACATTGCGATCCTTCGCCTGTCCGCGCCGTTCGAGGAGCGTTCGACGTACTTCGAGAACTTCTTCCACTCCGGGTCGTTGGACTTCGCTGACGCAGTGACGGCCCACGTGCGCGCGGTCGCAGCCGACGCCCCCACCGTCGTCGACGTCTTCCTCGACCGCCCTGCGATCCTCGCTCCGCTGGCCGATCATGTCGCCGCGCTCACTGCCAACTGGGGAGTCAGCCCACGTGCGCTTCTCGACGTGATCGTCGGAGAAGCCCACCCTCAAGGCAGGCTTCCCTTCGATGTGCCTCGCAGCATGGCCGCGGTCCAAGCCAGCCGTCCCGACGTGCCGTTCGACACCGCCGATCCGCTGTTCAGATTCGGGCACGGGCTGAGCTACGACGACTGACGGCCGACTGAACCGTCCAGGACCCCGTGCCACACGACACGGGGTCCGTCACGTCAGCGTGCATCTCGATGCCGCAGGCATCACAGCGCGACGGTGCGAAAGCCGAGGTTTCCCGCCGTCGAATCGGGTGCGCTCGCGCTGCGGGCAGAAACTCGGTAGCGGTTGCAGTAGGAGTCGTGGCATAGGTAGGAGCCGCCGCGCATGACGCGGAACTCGCCTTCCGCGGGCCCCAGCGGGTCACGCCGTTCCGAGTGGGCGTAGTAGTCACTGGCGAACCAGTCTTGACACCACTCCCACACGTTGCCCGCCACATCATGCAGCCCGAAGTCGTTGGCCGGAAAGGTCCCCACCGGTGATGTGCCGGCGAAGCCGTCATCGGCAGTATCGTGCTCCGGAAAGGTACCCTGCCAGATATTGCAGCGGTGCTCTCCTCCGGGGCTGAGCTCGTCACCCCACGCGAAGCGCGCGGAAGCGAGCCCGCCCCTGGCCGAGTACTCCCACTCTGCTTCTGTGGGAAGCCGGCGCCCGGCCCACAGACAATAGGAGACGGCATCCGAGAAGGCGATGTGAGTCACCGGATGGTCGTCGGGCGCAATCGAGGAAGAACGCGGGCCATACGGGTGTCGCCAGCTCGCCCCCGCCACCTCCATCCACCAGGGTGCGGCATTCGAGCGTGCAAGAACTGTCTCCCTCTCGCTCACGCGAGAATGGAACACTGCCGAACCGCCCAGCCTCTCGGCAACGGTGACATATCCGGTGGCCTGCACGAAACGCGCGAACTGCGCTATCGTCACGGGCATGGCGTCGATCCTCAGCGCGCTGATCTCCACCTCATGCACTGGCAGCTCTCCGTCGCCCGGATACCCTTCGCCGAAGGCGTCTCCCATCAAGAAGACGCCGCTGGGGACTGCTCGATCGTCCGCAGGAGCAGGGCGCAGCGCCGACAGCCGAACCGGATGAGCGCGGGGAACCTCGCGCCCACCCGGTGCCGGTGCACAGCATCCGCCCTCGTGCGTCATCAGGCCGGAACACCTGCCATCTGCAGTTCACGTAGCCGCAGGTCGAGACCGGCGAGCTGCGCGCCGTCGATCTCCACCTTCATCGCAGCCACTTCGACGAGTGTCATCGTCCCGGCCATCCGCGACATGTGCGGGTTGTCGAGGAATGGCATCGCAGCGAGTACCACCTCTCGCCACTCGTCGTTCGCGAAGAGCTCGGCGACCGTGGTGGTAGCAACGAGCGAGTTCTCCCCGAGCTCGTCGGCAGAGGGTGCGGCGGCGAGGCCGCGCTGCATCTGCTCCCACTGCTTCTCAACGAGCAGATGCTCGCGGGTGACCGAACCCTCTGCAGGAAGCCCCAGCCGTTCGTACTGCTCCGGTGGAGCGTCGTTGTCTCGCATCATGTCGACCAGTAGGCCCGCCATGCGCAGTTCCAGCGCGTCATCGCGTAGCGGCCGATGCTGGTCGGGGTCGTCGTCCAGGTCGAACAGTAGGGTGCCATACGACCACGAGCTCCCGAACGCGAAACCGGGCACCTTGAGCACGGGCGCGCCCTTGGTGAAGGAGAATCCGGGATGCAGCTCTGCCTTCGCCAGCTCAGACGGCGCAAAACGACCCGCCATATGCGTCGTCATCAGCGTGTAGTCGTAAAGCGGGCTGTTCGACTCATCAGCACAGGCGCGCATGTACACGTATCGGCCGTCGGTGACATTGACGTGGCCGCCGGCGTTTCCGAAGAGCGCGGCCTGACGCACGGGGGCATCCGACGCGACCGTCTGCGCCAGCGCTCTGCCCTGCATGTCGGGCGTGACGGGGATTCCGAAGAACTCCAGCAGCGTCGGACCCAGATCGATCGTCTGCACGAGAGCGTCGCGCCGTTCGCCCGCGACGGCGGAACGCGGGTCCCAGACGAACAGCGGGATATGAATGTTCTCGTCATACCAGGGCTGCACATTCTTGCCCCACCAGTTGTGCTCACCGAGAAGCAGCCCGTGGTCAGTGCAGACGACGAGCATGGTGTCGTCCCACATCTCATTCTCGTCCATGAAGTCAAGCACCCGGCCGAGGGAGTTGTCACACATTGTGACCAGCGCCATGTACTCATTGCGAAGCTGCTCGACCTCGGACTCGTCCTCGATCACTCGCCGATACGCGGGCCAGTCGAAGTTCGGGCCTTCGTATCCCGTGTCATAAAGGCGTTGGTACTGCTCATAACTGAAGAACGGCTCATGCGGATCGAATGCCTCGATCTGAAGGAACCAGTTGTCGGCGTCGATGTTGGTCTCCAGGAATTCGAGACCAGCATCGAACGTCAAGGTCTGGGGATGGTCCGCCTCGTTTTGCAAGTGGGCCCGGTTGATCCAATCCTGGCGCCACACTCTGTCACTGCGATTGACGACCGTGTCCGGAGTCTCAGGGTCGGCGACCTGGCCCTTCCACGCATCGCCTTCCTGGCCTCGAAAGAATTCGAAGGTGGAGAATCGTCCGTGATAGGTCGCTCCGCCATCGCCCCAGTAGTGCCGGTTGTCGGTGACGAGGTGCGAGTAGACGCCTGCGTCCCGCAGCATCTCGGGCACGGAATCGTCAAAGGGTTCCAGCGGACCCCAGGAGCGATGCAAGAAGTTGTAGCGGGCGGTGTGCATCTCGCGCCGGGCGGGAACGCACGGCATCGACCCTGCATAGCAGTTGTCGAAGGTGGCGGTGCGCTCTGTCAACCGCGAGAAGTTCGGTGCCACGACCTGATCCGCTCCGTAAGAAGGCAGGAGCCTGCGGTTGAGCGTGTCGTACATCACCATTATGGCTTTCATCGTCTCTCCTTCTCGTGCTGTGCGTGTCCCGCTGCGGGCGACCGCGGGGGTCAGGGGGTGCTCAGAATTCAGTCGTCGGCGTTGTCCTCGGCCCACCAGCGCACAGACATCACCTTCGGATCGAGGCTGATCCGCTGGACGGCTCGTTCGAGCACGGCCTCGTTCGTCCCATCGCTGGCGATGAGGTCGGCGTGGACCACGACTCGCGAGTTCTTGCCGCTGGAGGACCCTATCGAGCGAAGGATCAACTCGGGACGGTTCACCGCCTGCATCACGAGGGCGCGCACGCGGTGCTCACTCTTATCATTCGTCTTCGCCTCCAGCATGTACTCCACTGGATCCACTGGTGCGTCGTCGTCGCTGTCGCTGTCGCTGTCGCTGTCGCCAACGGGTGCCCGCCGTCGGCTGTTCACCAGTCGGCTCACCGGTCGCATCACGGTGTTGGCCCCCACCACCGCGGCGGCCCCGACGAATGCGAGGACGAACAGTCCCGAACCCGCAAGCGATCCGATCGCAGCCGCGCACCACAGCGTTGCCGCCGTGTTGAGCCCGCGAATGTTCATTCCCTCACGGAGGATGACCCCCGCGCCGAGAAACCCGATGCCGGAGACCACCTGTGCCGCGACCCGTGTCGGATCGGCAGTGGCGCCGTCGAAGCCGTAGGCGCCGAGCACGACGAAGAGGGCGGATCCACCGGAGACGAGCGCGTTGGTGCGAATTCCTGCCATTCGCGAACGCCATTGACGCTCGAGGCCGATCGCCGCACCGAGCGTGATCGCGGCGATCACCCGCATCGTCAGATCGAGTGTCTCGAGAGAGAAGTCCATCAGACTGCCTCTGCGCGCGCCCGTGCCTCAGCCTCGAGCGACCACCGCCGTTCGATGCGGCGCGCCTGCTGCTCCGCAGGATTGGGAACCGGCGCAGCCATCAGCAGACGCCGGGTGTACGAATGATCCGGATCGGCGGTGACCGCGTCACCATCGCCGAACTCGACGACCTCGCCGTGATAGAGCACAGCCACTCGATGACTCACGTGCCGGACCACAGCAAGGTCGTGCGAGACGAAGAGCAGAGCCACTCCGGTCCTCTCCTGAATCTCCACGAACAGTTCGAGAACCCGCGCCTGGGTCGACAGGTCGAGCGCGGAGACCGGCTCATCGCAAACGATGAGCTTAGGCTGTAACGCCAAGGCTCTCGCGATCGCAATACGCTGGCGCTGACCGCCCGAGAACTCGCGCGGCAAGCGCCCCGCCGCATCCTCGGGTAGACCGACCTGCGTCAGAAGCTCGCCGACACGAGCTCGTGCATCCGCTCGGCGCACGCCCTGCCCTTGCAACGGCTCCGCGAGAATGTCTTCGATCCGCAACGCAGGATTGAGGGATCCATAGGGATCCTGAAACACAACTTGAATGTCTCGTGCCCTGTATCGGCGCTCCGCGCGCCCCAATCGGGTGATGTCGGTGCCCTCGAAACGGATCGATCCACCCGTGACCGGGGCGAGTCCGAGGATCGCCCGACCGATCGTCGTCTTGCCGGATCCCGACTCGCCGACGAGGCCGACCGTTTCTCCCAGGCGAATATCGATCGAGACACCATGCAGAATTTCAACGGGCGTGTGTCGCAGACCCTTGCGCGGGTATGCGACCCGCAGATTCTCCACTTCCAGCAGTGCAGCGCTCACAGCACGGCCTCCTTCTCCGCATGCGCCGACTTCTCTGCGTGCGCCGATTTCCCCGCGAGAGCCGACACATAAGCGGCATCTTCGTAGTTCGGCCTGGCAGGACCGCCGTCGAGGATTGAGTCGAGCAACATCTTCGTATAGGGATGCTGCGGAGCGTCGAAGATCTCCCGGGTCTCGCCCGTCTCCACGACCCGACCGGTCTGCATGACCACCACACGATCACAGAGGTCGGCAACGACGCCGAAGTTGTGAGTGACGAGCATCATCGCCATACCGCGCTCGGTCTGCAGATCACGCAGGATGTCGAGGATCTCCGCCTGCACTGTGACATCCAATGCGGTGGTGGGCTCATCAGCGATGATCAGATCGGGCTCGCCGGCGATCGCGCCTGCGATGAGGACGCGCTGCGCCATGCCGCCGGAGATCTCATGCGGGTACGAGTCGAAGACTCTCTGGGGGTCGGTGATGCCCACGCGCACGAGCAGCGAAAGCGCACGCGCTTTCGCTGCGGCCCGGCTGAGTCTGGACACGATCCTGAGCGGCTCCATCAGCTGGGCGCCGATCCGGTAGGCCGGGTCGAGGTTGCTCATCGGCTCCTGTGGGATGTAGGCGATCCGCTGACCGCGCAGCTTGCCCGCCCCGACCCGCGGGTCGAGCTCGTCTCCCTCGAAGAGAATGCGTCCGCCGGTGATCCGCCCGCTGCTCGGCAGCAGCCCGAGAATCGAGAATGCCGTCTGTGATTTGCCAGAGCCCGACTCGCCGACGACGCCGAGCACCTCACCCAGGCGGATTGAGAAGGACACCGACTCGACGACCTTCTTCAGACCTGCGGCACCATCGGGATATCCGATCGACAGATCGTCTACCCGCAGCAGCGCTTCCTCACCCGCGACGATGTCCGTGCCGACGGGCGCGCCGACGGTGCGCAGTGCGGTGGTCGAGGTGCTGGGTGCTGCTGAACCGCCCAGTGCGGCATCGGTCCCCTCCAGCGCATCGCGAACAGCATTGCCGAGCAGCACGAAGGCGGCCACGAAGAATCCGATCGTCAGCCCTGGCCAGACCAGCAGCATGGGGGCCTTGTACATGGCGGCGAACGCTTCCTGAAGCATCCCGCCCCACGTGGGAGTGCTCGGGTCACCCAGGCCGATGAATTCCAGCCCTGCTTGGATGACGACGGCAATTCCGGCGACGAATGCCGCTTGGATCACGATCGGTGCGCGTACCGCGAAGAGCACGTGCCTGCCGATGATCGCGGCGTCGGAGAGCCCGGAGACGCGAGCGGCGTCGACGTACAGCTCATTCTTCACACCGATGACCAGGTTGCGCACGAGTCGGTGGAACTGCGGTGCGACCATGACACCGAGCACCGCCATCGTCACGAGCGTATTGGGCCCGATGACGGCGAACAGTGCGACGAGAACGATCTTGCTCGGCAGCACCAGAACGAGATCGGAGATCCAGCCTGAGATCAGATCGAAGGTCCTGCCGAAGTACCCGGAGATGAGACCGACGGTCACTCCGAGCACCGCCGAGATGACGACAGTCACCGCAGCACCGAGAAGTGTGAGCTGGCCAGCGACGAGGAGCCTGCTGAAGACGTCTCGTCCGGAGGCATCGGCACCGAGGATGTGCCCGTCGGTTCCCGGCGGCACGTTCGCTGTCGTGATGTCGACGAATGCGGGGTCGTACGGTGCGATCCATTTCGCGATGACGCTCACCAGCACGATGACGATGATGACGATGATCGATGCCGCACCCAGTGGATTGCGGAAGACAGTGCGCAGAACGCTGGGACGCTCACGGCGGCGTGCTGTCGCGACAGACTGAGTGGTCGGGTATGTCATTGCACACGCACCTTCGGGCTGGCCCAGCCGTTGACTATGTCGATGAGGAGGTTGACGATCACGACGACGATGGCCATCGTCATCACCACGGCCATGACGATCGGGATGTCGCCGCGCAGAGTGGCGTTGAGCGCCAGCATCCCGAGACCGGGGATCGCGAAGACCTTCTCGATGACGACCGATCCGCCGACCATCGCGATGAATTGGAGGCTCAGCACGGTCATCGCCGGTCCCAGCGAGTTGCGCAGAATGTGATTGGTTATCACTCGGTGCTCCGGCAGGCCCCGCGAACGCAGTGTGCGCACGAAGTCCTGCCTGGAGACGTCGAGTACCGAACCACGGATCTGCTGTGCCGCCCCGGCGATGCCGCCGATGGTGATCGCGATCACGGGAAGAGTGATCGACAGCAGCCATCCGCCGATGCTGTCGCGAGGTTGCACGAAGCCGGTGGCGGGAAAGAGCGGAACCGCGATCGCGAGCCACAGCACGAGAACGAGTGCGAGCCAGAAGTTCGGCAAGGCGATGCCCACCACCGAGACGATCTGCACGACCTTGTCGACCCAGCCATGACGAATCGCCGCGACCACACCGAGAGTCACACTGATGACGGCCACGGCGATCAAGGAGACCACCACGATCGAGAGAGTCACACCGAGTCGGGAGACCACCGCATCTGTGACGGGTTCAGCGGTGAACCACGACTGTCCGAAGTCCCCGGTGATCATGTTCGTGAACCATGAGCCGTACTGCGCGAACATGGGCCGGTCCAGTCCCATGTCAGCCGCCTTGGCCTGCACTTGCGCCTGCGTCGCCTCCGGGCCGAGGACGCTGCGGGCAATGTCACTGCCGCCGATATGCATCAGCACAAAGGCGATGAACGAGATCGCAACGATCAGAATGACGCCGGAGATCAGGCGTTTCAAGAGGAATAACAGCACGTTTGGCTCCTTCCGAAGCGTGGGGCCGAGCGAGGCCGACCCCACGCCGTCTCAGTCGGCGGGCGCGTAGCTCGACAGGTACGGGACGTTGCTGCCCAATTGCATCTGGGTGGCCGTGGTCGAATCCGTCAGCTGGATCACCGAGGTGAACAGCCAGACGCCGAACCATGCGTTGTCGGTGATGTACTCATTGACGGCCTGGTACGCGGCATCCTGCTCTGCATCCGTGGTCGTCTGCACGTCCGTGAGCAGCGCGGCCAGCTCCGGGGTCGTGGAGTGCAGCGGATTCCATGCTCCGTCTGCGGAGATCATCTTGACGATGTCTCGCCAGGGGTGCCCTGAGCTCGAGCCGAACGAGGCGATGGCGTATTTCCCGCCGAGAATGTCGGCGACCAGGTTCGCAGGAGCGACCTTGTCCCACTTGACCGTGATGCCGACGTCGGCCAGCTGCTGGGTGATGTACGGCCGGGTGAGGTCCCCCGGAGCCTCGGGCATCGTGATCGTGAATCCGTCCGCGTAGCCGGCCTCGGCCAGAAGCTTCTTGGCCAGTTCGGGGTCGTACGGGTACGCCTCATCGAGACTGTCAACGAAAGCAGGGCTGTCCGGGTTGAAGATCTGCTGCGACTGCGCGCCGTTGCCTCCGAAGATATTCGCGACGATCGCCTCGCCATCGATGGCGTGGTTGAGCGCCTGACGCACATGTACATCTCCCAGCGCCGGAACCTGCGTGCCGTCGCGATCAAAGATGACCAGACCATTCCACGTCACCCGGGCGTCGTTGATTGTGAGCCCGGCCGCCTTGGCCTCCTCCAGCACGCTGGCGTCGATGTCAGTGGTGTTGACCTGACCGGACTTGATGGCGTTCAGGCGCGCAGTGATGTCCTCCATCGGCTTCACCGCGATGTTGTCGTAGGGATAGGCGTCCGGGTTCCAGTAGTCGGGATTGCGCACGTAGTTGTACTGGCTGCCGCGGATCGTGGTATCGGTGTCGAGCAGATAGGGGCCCGATCCGACGGGCGTGGTCGCGAACGAGTCGGTTCCGAACGCCTCAGGCGATGCCATCGCACCCGCCACGAGGCAGAGATAGTAGGTGAAGGCAGGATCAGGCGCGCTGAGGTGGATCTCGATGGTCATGTCGTCGATGACGACGACCTCTTCTACGAATCCGACCATGTACACGGCGACGCCGGTGCCTGATTTCAGATGCTCGATGTTCGCCTTTACTGCGTCGGCGTTGAACGGGGTGCCGTCGCTGAAGGTGATGCCGTCTCGAAGCTTGAGGGTGAGCACAGTGTTGTCTTCGTTGTACTCGAACGTCTCCGCCATGTTCGCTTCGATCTGGCCGTCTGGTGTGTAGCGCAGCAGGGTGTCGTAGACCGGCTGCCAGAACTGCACCTGGAACCCCGTGTCCAACTGACCCGTGTCGAACGACGACACGTCTTGACGAGCTGCGATCGTGAGCGTCTGCTCCGTCGCACCGGCGCCGGTATCACCGTTGCCACCACCACCGCATCCGGTGAGCACGAGTGCGGCGCTCAGAGTAAGGGCGATACCGCCCACCAACTTGTTCCATGACGGTCGCATCAGGACCTCCTCGTCGTGACTGCTGCTGTGTGAAGACGGTCAGGGGGTTCCGTCCTGAAAGTAAACTTACCGTGCACTCGGTCGGTTTATCAATCATTTCTTTCCCCGCCTGGCAGGTGCGACAGTGGGCCGTCGCGCGACCCGATCACGACGGTCGCAGACCGCGACCCCAGCGACTACGCGAAGCGGACAGTATTGCGCAGCTTGCCGATCCCCTGGATCGCCGTCGTGAGCACATCGCCAGCTCGCAGCCAGCGCGGCTCCGCCATACCGAGCGCGACTCCTCCCGGTGTGCCGGTCAGGATGATGTCCCCGGGCCGCAGCCTGGTGAACTGCGAGACATAGGCGACGAGGTCGGCCGCGTCGAAGACGAGCTCGCTGGTGCTGCCGTCCTGCACGGTCTCGTCGTTCACCTCGCACCTGATCCGCAAACCGTCGCGCGGCTCGATCTCGTCGGCGGTGACCACGAACGGGCCCACCGGCGTGGTGGCATCGAACGCCTTGCCCTGCACCCACTGCAGGGTGCGCTGCTGCCAGTCGCGCATCGAGACGTCGTTGGACACCGTGTATCCGAGGATGGCTGCGCGGGCGCTCTCGCGGCCCGCGCGGTGCACTTCAGCGCCGACCACGACCGCGAGCTCCGCTTCCCAATCGAGACGTTCGGTGTCGTGGACGGCGATCTCGTCCGTCGGCCCGGTGAGAGTGTCGGCGAACTTCGCGAACAGAGTCGGGAACTGCGGCACTTCGCGACCGGTCTCGATGATGTGGTCACGATAGTTCAGTCCGCAGCACAGGATCTTCGCCGGGCGCGGCATCGGCGTCGCGAAGTCGCCGGCCTCGAGGTCGACGCGGGCCGGATGCCGCAGCACAACCTCTGCGCGCTCACGCCAATCCGGCGCGCAGATGAGCTCCTGAGCATCCGCCTCATCCAGCAGCACCCAGCCGCTCTCGTCGCCGACAGCGGCACATGTGGTCCCCCCGACGCGCACCGTTGCCAGGCGCATCAGCTTCCCTCCGCAGCGGAGGAGATGTGCGCCACGCCCTGAATCTCGATCATCGCCTCGTGCTGCCAGAGTCGGCTGATGCCGATGCCCGCCATGGCCGGATACTCGGTGCCGGCCATCTCCCGCCACAGCCTGCCGATCTCACGACCGTTCGCCATGTAGTCATCGACATCCGTCAGGTAGATGGTCACGTCGACCAGGTCGGTGGGCTGACCACCGGCGGCACGCAGCGTGGTCAGCACGTTGCCGAATGCCTGGACGAACTGCTCGACGATGCCACCTGGCACGATGGCGCCCTCAGCATCCATGGCGGTCTGCCCGCCGAGGTATACGAACTCTCCCACGCGCACTCCGTGCGCGAAGCCACGAGGCTTGACCATGGAATCGGGGTTGACGATCTGGCGCATCATTCTGTCTTCTCTTCTTTGATGTCGGTGTCGGATGGCTGTGTGTTATGTCGGTGTCAGGGAACCAAGGCGGCTACGCGCTGCGGAGTCCACCTTCGGTGCTCTCCTGCGACATCATCCGCGCCGTCGCGCACCAGCGAAAGCCGGGGGCGCACGGCATCGGTGCGGGCTGTCGGCGGCTTGCGCGATCCGGCGCGGAGCGGATCAACCCAGTCGGCGCCTGCACCGCGGTAGCTCTGGTCGGCTGCGGCGTGCAGCGTCCACTGCGGGTTCCACAAGTGGGTGCGGCCCAGAGCGACCAGGTCCGCCCGTCCGGCGAGCAGGATCGAGTTGACGTCGTCGTAGCTGGAGACGGCGCCGACGGCGATCACACTGACACCGGCCTCCGCAGCCACCCGGTTGCGGATCGCGTCGGCGAACGGCGTCTGGTAACTGCGGCCGAACTGCGGTTGCTCCTCGGCGGCGATCTGCCCCGAGGACACGTCGATCGCCGCCGCACCGTGTGCGATGAACGCCCGGGCGATCTCGACCGCGTCATCCACGTCGTTCCCGCCTTCGCACCAGTCCACAGCGGACAGCCGCACGGTCAGCGGGCGCTCAGCCGGCCAGGCCGCGCGCATGGCATCGAAGACCTCCAGGGGGAATCGCAGCCGGTTCTTCAGACTGCCGCCGTACTCGTCTGTGCGCGTGTTCGACACCGGCGAGAGGAATCCTGAGATCAGATACCCGTGCGCGGCATGCAGCTCGGCCAGGTCGAATCCGGCATCTGCTGCCCGGTGCGTGGCCGCGACGAATTGGTCGCGCACGGCGTCCATCGCGGCTCGGTCGATCTCGCGCGGCACCTGATTGGCTGCGCTGTACGGCAGCGCCGACGGTGCCAGCACCGGCCAGTTGCCGTCCATCAGTGGCTGGTCGATGCCGTCCCACATGCGCCGTGTCGAGCCCTTGCGGCCGGAGTGTCCTATCTGCACGCCGATCTTCGCTGTCGTGGTGTCGTGCACGAAGTCGACGATGCGCCTCCAGGCGTCGCGCTGCTCGTCCGTGTAAAGGCCGCCGCAGCCCGGAGTGATACGCCCCTCGGCCGAGACGCAGACCATTTCGGTCATCACGAGGCCGGCACCGCCTTGGGCTTTGGAGCCCAGGTGCACGAGGTGGAAGTCTCCGGGTACGCCCTCGACGGAGGAGTACATGTCCATCGGCGAGACGATCACGCGGTTCTTCAGCTCGAGCTCGCCGATGCGATACGGGCGGAACATCGCCGGCTCGTCGGGCTCGCGCCCGGACAGCGATGCACCGTGCAGCACACGAGTGGCGAACTCGGGATCGCGCACCGCCAGGTTCTCGAGCGTGATGCGCCGGCTGCGGGTGAGCAGGTTGAACGAGAACTGCAGCGGATCCTGATCGGCGTACTGACCGATCCGCTCGAACCACTCCAGCGAGGCCTGCGCGGCACGCTGGGTGGATGCCACCACGGGGCGGCGCTCCAGCTCATAGGCCTCCAAGGCGTCATCGAGCGAGTCGTGCTCGTGCAGGCACGCGGCGAGCGCCAGGGCGTCTTCCATGGCGAGTTTGGTGCCGGAGCCGATCGAGAAGTGCGCGGTGTGCGCCGAATCCCCCAGGATCACCAGGTTCTCGTGGTGCCAGTGCTCGTTGCGCACCGTGGTGAAGTTCAGCCACTTGGAGTTGTTCGCCAGCACCTCGTGCCCGTCGAGAACCTCGGCGAAGAAGCCGCGGATCTTCTCGATCGAGTACTCGTCGCTCACTCCGGGAGGGAACACCTCGTTCTCAGTGGCGTCGAAGCCGGCATCCCGCCAGACCTCCTCGTGCATCTCGATCAGGAAGGTGGATCCCTGATCGGAGTACGGATAGCCATGCAGCTGCATGATGCCGTGCGGGGTGTGCAGCACAGCGAAGGTGAACGCCTCGAACACCCGGTCGGTGCCCAGCCACATGTACTTCGACACGCGCTGATCGAGATCCGGGCCGAACTTGTCTGCGAATCTGCCACGCACCTGCGAGTTGATGCCGTCTGCGGCGAGCACCAGGTCGTAGTGCTGCATGAGGTCGTCCGGGTCGGGGGCCGAGGTCCGGAAGTTGATAGTGACGCCCAGTTCCACGCAGCGTTCCTGCAGAAGCTGGAGCAGCTCCTTGCGGCCCATGGCCGCGAAGCCCTGCCCTCCGACCGTGTGGGTGACGCCCTTGAACAGGATGTCGATGTCGGTCCAGCGCGCGAACTGCTCGCTCATCCGCCGGGAGACCACGGGATCCGCGTTCTCGATCCCCCCGAGGGTCTCGTCGCTGAACACCACGCCGAATCCGAAGGTGTCGTCGGGCGCATTGCGTTCCCAGATCGTGACCTCGTGGGCGGGGTCGAGCTGCTTCATGAGAGCGGAGAAGTACAGGCCTCCCGGCCCCCCTCCGATGACGGCGATACGCATGTCAGGCTCCTTGAGTAGTGAGTTCCGCTGCGTCCGCGGCCTCCGCCGCGGCCCGCTCGCGCAGTACGAAGTGCTGCACCTTGCCGCTGGGGTTGCGGGGCAGCTCGGTGATGTAGTCGATTCGCCGCGGGCACTTGTATAGCGCGAGCCGCGACTTGACCGTGTCGAGGATGGCGGAGGTGAGCTCGTCGCTCGGTTCGACCCCTTCGCAGGGCACGACGAAGGCACTCACGATCGTGCCACGGGTCTCGTCGGGGCGTGCGACCACGGCGCACTCCAGCACATCCGGGTGCGTGGCGATGGCCTCTTCGACCTCGGGCGCACCGACGTTGTACCCGGCGGTGACGATCATCGAGTCGTTGCGCGCGTGGAAGGTGAAGTAGCCGCCCTCATCCATCACGAAGGTATCTCCAGTGATGTTCCAGCCGTCGTGCACGTATTTGGTCTGGCGCTCATCGTTCAGGTAACGGCATCCGGTCGGACCGATCACACCGAGCCTGCCCGGCTCGCCGGGTCCGAGAACCTTGCCGTCATCGCCGAGGATCACCGCTCGATATCCGGGAACGGCCTTGCCTGTCGCGCCAGGGCGGATGTCGTCGCCGGATGCCGAAATGAACACATGCAGCATCTCGGTCGACCCGATTCCGTCCACCAGCCGAAGCCCGCTTGCCTGCTCGACAGCCTCGAACGTCTCGCGAGACAGGTGCTCACCCGCCGAGACGCCGAGACGGAGTCTGCGGAGCTCGTCGGCGAAGCCCTCCTTGATCAGCCCGCGATAGCCGGTCGGCGCGGTGTACAGCACGGTGATCCCCAGCGGCTCGATGAGCTCGGCGAGCTCCACGGGCTTCGCCCGCTCCAGGATCACCGATGCGCCTCCCGAGCGCAGCGGGAAGACCACGGCACCGCCGAGTCCGAACGTGAACGCCAGCGGCGCAGTCGCGGCACTGACATCATCAGGCCCGAGGTGCAGCACGTGCTCGCCGAAGGTGTCGGCGTTGGCGAGGATGTCGCGGTGAAAGTGCATGGTGATCTTCGGCACGCCCGTCGTGCCGCTGGTCGCGCCGAGCAGTGCGACATCGTCGGCAGCAGTGTCGACGGCGGTGAACTCGCCGGACTTCGCGTCGATCGCGGCGACCAGCTGATCCGCCTCCCCGCCGAGCACGATGACGTTGCCGTCCGGCACGAGCTCGTCCAGAATCTCGTGAACATCGTCGACACCGCGGTGATCGACCACGACGACATGGGGCCGAACGCGCTCGAGCACGTTGCGCACCTCGTGCGAATGCCAGGCGACCATGGTGGTCACCACGACGGCGCCCGCCTTCAGCGCGCCCAGCCAGCAGGCGACGGCCCAGGGGCCGTTGAGCATGCGCAGCATGACGCGATTGCCCGGTACGACACCATGATCCTCGGTGAGCACCTGGGCGAACTGGTTCGCGCGGCGCTGCAGTTCGCCGTAGCTCCAGCGCGTGCCATCACCGAGGATGATGGCGTCGCGATCAGGCCCGAACCTCGCGACCGAGCGATCGATGAGTTCGACGGCGGCGTTGAGCCGTTCGGGGTACTGGACGCTGGGAATCGTGAACTCCAGCGTCGGCCAGAGGCCGGATGGCGGCAGGGAGTCGCGGGTGAACGTGTCGACGTGAGCTGAGCGGGCAAGCTCCATTGCTGTTGCCTTTCAATAGATCGGTGATGAGGTCAGAGTGCGTGACCGGGTCGGATCATGCCCTCCTGCGCGACGGTGGCGACCAGCCGTCCATCGCGGGTGAAGAAGCGACCGAGGCCGAGGCCTCGTCCATCGGAGATTCCGGCGGACTCCTGCGCATAGAGCAGCCAGTCGTCCGCGCGCGCATCGCTGTGGAACCACATGGCATGGTCCAGGCTCGCGGTGACCAGTCCTTCCGCTCGCCAGGGCAAGCCGAGCACCCGCAGCACGGGCTCGAGGATCGTGTAGTCGCAGACGTAGGCGATGGCCAGCTGGTGCGTGATCGGGTCGTCGTCGAGCCGGTCGAAGGCACGAACCCAGACCGCCTGATGCGGCATCCGCTCGCCTTCGACCTGCATGTAAACGGGACCGGGAACATGACGCATGTCGAAACTGCGGTCGTGCGACCAGTACTCCGCATCCGCTCCCTCCACCCCTGCCAGCACCTCGGCCGAGGTGGGCAGCGCGTCGGGGCCCGGAACGTCCGGAATCTCCGGGCCGTGCTCGGGGAACTCCTCGCGCACATGGAACGACGCGGTCGCCATGAACGCGAGCTTGCCGTGCTGATGGCCCCGGACATGGCGGGTGGAGAAGCCTCTGCCGTCACGGATCAGCTCGACTTCGTACCGCACCGGCTCCGCGATGTCGACGCCGCGCAGGAAGGTGCTGTGCACGGAGTGCAGCGTGCGGTCGTCGCCGACGGTGCGGATTGCGGCTGCGACACTCTGCGCGACCGAGTCTCCGCCGTACGCCTTGGGCCAGGGAACGGGTTGCGGCTGAGCGAGGAAGGCGCGGTCGGCCTGCTGCGGCGCACACTCGCTCAACGCGATCGCCCGCAGGAATGCCGCAGTACCGGTCATGCTCGCCGGAAGCCTTCCAGGGTCGCGTCGTCGACTTCGTCGAGGTTCACCACGATGTTGTCCGGAGTGCGGGTGGTCAACCACACGAGTTCCTCGGTGGTGGACATGTTCGCCTCGACGTGGGGCATGAACGGAGGTACGAACACCCAGTCGCCGGCGGACATGTCGAGGTACTCGCTGTAACCCTCACCGAAATAGATGCGTGCGGTGCCACGCAGCACGTAGCCGCCCGTCTCAGCCTCGCCGTGGTGGTGCGGCAGCGAGCGGTAGCCAGGCTCGTTGGAGACCTGACCGAACCAGATCCTGGTCG
Source organism: Microbacterium sp. (assembly GCA_049646915.1). Taxonomy (GTDB): domain Bacteria; phylum Actinomycetota; class Actinomycetes; order Actinomycetales; family Microbacteriaceae; genus Microbacterium. Next base: position 2,138 of record JBARWR010000345.1, on the reverse strand, counting down.
CCTCGGTGTGCTGCGGACCGACACCGGACACTCGAATGCAGCCGCCGGACGACGTCGTCTGAGTGTCCTCCTCGCCAGTTCGAGTGACCTGCGGGACGCGGTCCCAGCGCAGTTCGTCATCGTTCATGGTCGCTCCTCTGCTCAGGGATCCGAGGCGACGCCGCACCGGATCTGCGGGCCGCGACCCGCGTTGCAAGAAGTCTCGCATACGTGACTATCGTCACACAAGTGCGATATCTAATTCGTTCAGAGTCGTCGAAGGCGCACGAGGAAGGGCCCCGGGCATCGGCTTCGCCGATTCCAGGGCCCTTGCGGTCTGCCGTCGTCAGTCCATCACTGACGCGACGAACCGCTCGGCCAGCGGCTCGAGTTGCGCATGCAGGTCGAAGAACAGCCGTTCCGCCTTCAGGCCCGCCCATCCCTCCGGCAGCACATCCGGCGGAATGCCGGGGTCGAGATAGGTCAGCCGCCGCCAGTGCGTCACGACGGCCACATACACCCGGAACGCCTGCTCGGTGTTCAGCTCAGCACCCAGCACATGCCCGTAGGCGTCGACGAACGCCCGGTAGAGAGGCTCCAGCGCGGCGAAGTCCCACCACCCGCGCACCGCGTCAGTGAGCGGCTCACTCGAGACCCTGGCACCCAGGAACAGCTCGACGTAGTCGTCGAGGCCCGCCTGATGCAGCGCCGCCTTCGTCTCATCGGCGATCAGTCCCGGAGCAACCCAGAGCCCGCCAGAGACCTGACCGAATCCGAGCCTCGTCAGCAGCTTGCGAAGCTGATGACGCAGGGGCCGCTCCTTCTCGGGCACGCTGAACGAGGCCAGCAGCCACGGGTCGCCCGGTGCTGCGCGGTGCACTTCGAAGATGCGATGGTCGCCGGCATCGAACACGTCACTCAGAGAGTCCGACAGCCTGTAGGCCGCTGCGCCGCCGGTGCGATCGCTGACCAGAAGGCCGCGTTGCTTGAGGCGCGACACCGAGGAGCGCACTGTTCCGGCATCCACCCCGAGTGCTGCCATCAGCTCGAGGAGATCGGCGACCTGCATCGTGCCGCCACGCGCCCGACCGTATCGGCCGAAGACGGTGACGATCAGATGCTGCGGACGCACGGAGAACTCCACAGGCGCAGCCCACGCCAAATCCACTCCCATATGCAGGAGCCTATTACGGCGTCATCCAGCAGCAGACAGAGCAACCCCTGTCGTTCAATGCAGGCGTGCGGCCAGTACGGTGATCTCGGGAGAACCCGATCGTCGCCAGGATCTGATCATCGAGATGGCCGTACAGTGTGATCAGGAGCGTGTCGAGGCCGGTGCTCACACATCGGAATCAACGCATTCCGCCAACGATCAACAGCGTCCACGTCGCCCGAGCCGAATCGGACTCACTCATCTACGCGGATCAGCGCGTACAGTAAGGAAATTCATGACCGCCGCGTCAGGCTCCGCCGCGCCGCGCAAGCGCCGTAACTCCAAGGGCGAAGCCCGACGAGAGCACATCCTCGATATCGCGCGCGAGATCTTTTCCGAGGGTGGCTACCACTCGGCATCCATCGCAGACATCGCTGAGCGAGCGGGCATCTCCCAGGCGGGTCTGCTCCACCACTTTCATTCCAAGTCCGAACTTCTGCTCGCCGTGCTCACTGCACGCGATGATGCGGATATGGGGTTGCGCGCGAATGAGCACAGCATCAGCGGTGTCGCCTATCTCGATCGTTACCTGCGCACGCTCAAGGGTCACGCGTCCGATCTCGCACTTGTCCAGCTCAACGCCATGCTCTCCGCCGAGGCTCTCGCTGAGAACCATCCGGCCCACCAGTACTACGTCGAGCAGCATCGAGTGCGGCTGGCCGACTTCACGCAGAGCATCCGCGACACGTTCGACCTCGAGGCCATGCCCGAGGGCGTCACAGCCGAGACCATTTCTCGATGGGCGATCGCCCTCGCCGAGGGCCTCCGACTTCAGATGCTGTACGAAGAGAAGGGGAAGGTCGACCGCGCGGATGCCCTTGCGCTCTTCTTCGAGACCCTGCGGCCCTACTTGCTCGATCAGACTCCGATTTCGCACGACGACAGTTCATTGGCTGACGGCCAGCAAGGCTGACCGGTCGGGCGGTCCCCTGCCGGGGGACCGCCC
>JBARWR010000344.1:0-7728 GCA_049646915.1 Microbacterium sp. | reverse complement strand
GATCGCAGCCGCGCCGCATGACGCGCTGCCGCCCAGTGTCGCCGAGCCGACCATCGGGGAGCGACCGCGCTCCACACCACCGGTGCGCGCGCACGCCAAACGCCTGGGCGTCGATCTCGCGCTCGTGGCCGCGGAGGTCGGCGATCGCGTGATCACGCGCTCCGACGTGGATGCCTACGCCGAGCGTGTGGGCCCTGCGGCATCCGTCGTCGCACCGGCGCCCCGCGTCGAACCGGCACCGTCCGAGCAGCATCTGCTCGCACCGTCCGGGCCGTCCGGCGACCGGGCGCAGACCCGCATCCCGGTCAAGGGAGTGCGCAAGGCCACCGCTCAGGCGATGGTCCGCAGCGCTTTCACCGCCCCGCACGTGACGACCTTCCACACGGTCGACGTCACGGCGACGATGGAGCTCATCGATCAGCTTCGCGCCGATCGGTCGCTGTCCGACCACCGCATCGGGCCGCTCGTGCTGGTCGCCAAGGCGGTCTGCCTGGCGCTCGGACGCAACCCCTCCCTCAACGCCACGTGGGACGAGGCCGCGGGAGAGATCATCGAGAACCACTATGTGGATCTCGGCATCGCCGCGGCAACGGAGCGCGGGCTGATCGTGCCCATCATCCGTGACGCTGAGCGGCTCTCGCTGACGGGTATGGCGGACGCGCTTCAGCAGCTCACGCAGACGGCGCGCACCGGCAAGACGAGCCCGGCAGAACTCGCCGGGGGAACCTTCTCGATCACCAACATCGGCGTGTTCGGCATCGATGCGGGTACGCCGATCCTCCCGCCCGGACAGTCCGGCATCCTGGCCGTGGGCGCGGTGCGCCGACAGCCGTGGGAGTACAGGGGCGAGATCGCGTTGCGCCAGATGATGACGCTCAGCGTGTCCTTCGATCATCGACTCGTCGACGGCGCGGAGGGCTCGCGATTCCTCAAGGACGTCGCCGACCTGCTCGAACAGCCCGGGCGGGCGATGCTCTTCTGAGCCGTTCTCGAGGGTGAGCCGTTCTCGAGGGCTGGGCGCCGATGGACTCTCGCTCAGCCCTCGGCGCTCAGCCCTCAGCGCGCAAGGCCGCCAGAGCCATCGCGGCCAGCAGCGCGGCGGTGTCGACGCGCGCCCTCAGTGCAGAGGTGGTGCTGTGCGGTGTGGAGTTCAGCAGGCCGAAGCACGCCTGCACGCGCAGTCGCAGCGCGTCGCGCTCCTCGTCGACGAGTGCGGCGAGAGCATCGATCCACAGCTCGATGTAGGCGCGCTGCAGGCGGCGGACATCGGCTCGGCCGTCGGGCGCAAGGTGGGCGAGATCGCGGTCCTGTACGCGGATGACATCGGCATTGCCGAGTGCGAACTCGACATGGAACCCGACCAGATCCCGCATCCGCTGCTCGGCAGAGCTCGCCGCAGACGACATGTCCAGGCCGCCGGCCACGAGTCGCTCGCTGACGCCGATCAGCAGGGCACCGAGCAGGGCCTGCTTGCCCGCGAAGTGGCGGTAGACGGCCGGCCCGGAGACGCCGACTGCAGCGCCGATCTCCTCCAGGCTCACACCCGAGTAGCCGCGTTCCGCGAACAGTTGGGCAGCCGCGACGAGGATCGCGTCAGTGCGTTCGGCTTTGGCGCGATCACGGGCGGTTCCAGGCGTTGTCATTTCGGTTAATCCTCGCTAACCTGAATTATCTGGTTAGTGAACACTAACCAATTTGACGCGAAATATCAGCACCGAGTGTGAGTCGAGGAGGACCCACGATGGCCCCCACCCAGCAGGAACTGGCCGGTGAGCTGCGGGCGCGTCTTGCCGAGGCGGCCCTCGGCGGTCCGCAGCGCTCCCGCGAACGTCATGTCGCTCGGGGAAAGATGCTTCCCCGGGACCGCGTCACACGGCTGCTCGATGAGGACAGTCCCTTCATCGAGATCGCACCACTCGCGGCGTTCGGAATGTATGGCGATGAGGCGCCCGGTGCGGGAGTGATCGCGGGCATCGGCCTGGTGCACGGGCGCCACGTCATGGTCGTGTGCAATGACGCGACGGTCAAGGGCGGAACGTATTTCCCACTGACGGTCAAGAAGCACCTGCGCGCACAGGAGATCGCCCTCGAGAACCGACTGCCCTGCCTGTACCTGGTCGATTCCGGTGGAGCCTTCCTGCCCAAGCAGGACGAGGTCTTTCCCGACAGAGACCACTTCGGGCGCATCTTCTTCAATCAGGCTCGGCTGTCTGCCGAGCGGATCCCTCAACTGGCCGCCGTGCTCGGGTCGTGCACCGCGGGCGGTGCCTATGTGCCGGCGATGAGCGACGAGACCGTGATCGTGCGCAACCAGGGCACGATCTTCCTGGGCGGGCCGCCACTGGTCAAAGCCGCCATCGGCGAGGTGGTCACAGCCGAGGAGCTCGGCGGGGGTGAGCTGCATGCGCGTCGCTCCGGGGTCGTCGATCACCTCGCCGAAGACGACGAGCACGCCCTCGAGATCCTTCGCGACATCGTCGCGACCTTGCCGAAGCCTGCTGCGCCCGCCTGGGACGTCATCGCATCACGAGCTGCGGCCGAGACCGGGTCGATGTACGACGTGGTGCCCGTCGACGTGAACGCCGGCTACGACGTGCACGTGGTCATCGACCGACTCGTCGATGCCGGCACCTTCACCGAGTTCAAGCCCGAGTACGGCACCACCCTCGTCACCGGCTTCGCGGTGCTGCACGGACACCCGATCGGCATCGTCGCCAACAACGGCGTGCTGTTCAGCGAGTCGGCGCAGAAGGGCGCGCACTTCATCGAGCTGTGCGATCAGCGCGGCATCCCGCTGCTGTTCCTGCAGAACATCACCGGATTCATGGTGGGAACGGATGCCGAGGCCGGTGGGATCGCGAAGGACGGCGCGAAGATGGTGACCGCCGTCGCCACGACCCGGGTGCCCAAGCTCTCCGTCATCATCGGCGGATCGTTCGGCGCGGGCAACTACTCCATGTGCGGGCGGGCATACTCGCCGCGGTTCCTGTGGAGCTGGCCGGCCAGCCGCATCTCTGTGATGGGCGGGCCGCAGGCGGCATCCGTCCTGGCCACGGTCAAGGAGGACCAGCTCGCCGCGCGTGGCGAGTCCTGGACCCCCGACGCGCGGGCCGACTTCGAAGCGCCCATCCGCAGCCAGTACGAGGATCAGGGCGAGCCGTACTACGCGACCGCGCGTCTCTGGGACGACGGCATCGTCGATCCCGATCAGACCCGCGACCTGCTGGGCCTGGCCCTGGACGTCGTCGCCCGCACCCCGCTGCCCGAACCGCGTTTCGGCCTCTTCCGGATGTGATGCACATGAACACTTGGGTCTCTGAGTCCGTTGTACGGTTCGACACCGTCCTCGTCGCCAATCGCGGCGAGATCGCCCGCCGCATCATTCGCACGCTGCGGGAGTCGGGCATCCGCAGCGTCGCCGTCTACAGTGACGCGGATGCCGATGCCCCGCACGTGCAGGAGGCGGACGACGCCGTCTGGATCGGCGCCGCGTCCGCGTCCGAGTCCTATCTGCGCGTGGACGTCATCATCGATGCCGCCCGGCGGAGCGGCGCGCAGGCCATTCATCCCGGATACGGCTTCCTGTCCGAGAGCGTCGCTCTCGCCGAGGCGTGCGCGGACGTGGGGATCGTGTTCATCGGACCCGGTGTGCACGCGCTCGAGATCATGGGCGACAAGGCCCGTGCCCGCGAGCACGTCGCCGCGCACGGAGTGCCCGTGGTGCCCGGGTTCAACGCCGCGGGCATGGACGACGCGCAGATCCGCTCCCGTGCGGACGAGGTCGGCTACCCGCTGCTCGTCAAGCCGAGCGCGGGCGGGGGCGGCAAAGGCATGGAAGTCGTGCGCTCCGGTCAGGAGCTGGCCCCCGCGCTGGCGACCGCCCGCCGCGTCGCGACCGCGGCTTTCGGGGACGACTCGATGGTGCTCGAACGGCTCGTGCAGCGACCGCGGCACATCGAGGTGCAGGTCTTCGGCGACACCCACGGCACCGTCATCGCGCTGGGGGAGCGGGAGTGCACCCTGCAGCGCCGGCACCAGAAGGTGATCGAGGAGGCCCCGGCAGCGCACCTTCCGGATGCCGTCCGGCAGCGTCTGCTGGATGCCGCCGTGGCCGCAGCCCAGAGCGTCGATTACGTGGGCGCCGGAACCGTGGAGTTCCTCGTCGAGGCGGACTCGGTCGACGACATCTTCTTCATCGAGATGAACACGCGCTTGCAGGTCGAGCATCCGGTGACCGAGGAGGTCACGCGGCTCGACCTCGTCGCACTGCAGCTGCTCGTCGCCGCGGGAGGCGAGCTCCCGGAGCCGCCCGAGGTGCGCGGGCATGCCATCGAGGCGCGCGTGTACGCGGAATCGCCCGAACGCGGCTTCCTGCCCTCGACGGGGAGGGTTCTCCTGTTCGACCCCCCGCGGGAAGTGCGGGTGGATGCCGCGGTGCAGACCGGCTCCGAGGTGACCGGGTTCTACGATCCGATGATCGCGAAGGTGATCGCCTTCGGCGCCGACCGTGCCTCCGCGCTGCGACGTCTGGATGCCGCACTCGCGCACACCGCGGTGCTGGGCGTCGATACGAACATCGCCTTCCTGCGGGCGCTCTGCCGGCACGAGCGCGTGGTCTCCGGCGACCTCGACACCGGTCTCATCGAGACGATGCTGCCGTTCCCGGCCGCGCAACCGTCGCCCGCTATGCTCGCCGCCGCAGCCCATGCCGTGACGCCTCGCCCTCGGAGCGCCGTGGCGGATCCCTGGCATGACATGCCGGGCTGGCGGATGAGCGTGCCGCAGCCGCTGGCACGCACACAGTTCCTCACCGATGGCGACGAGATGGTGGAGGCGCCGGCGGCGTACACGCACGGGATACCCACGGCCACAGACGACGACGGCGCGGTCTGGGTCTTCGACGACGGGTCGACGACCCGGCTGCGGCCGCTGTCTCGCAGCGAGCGCATGCGGCGCCGACTGGCCGAGCGGGAGAGGACGTCAGGACCCCGCCAACCCGAATGCCGGGCTCCCATGCCCGGCGCGGTCGTCGCCGTCCACGTCGCCGACGGCGACTCGGTGCACGTCGGAGACCCCCTCGTCTCGATCGAGGCGATGAAGATGGAGCACCCCGTGCTCGCCCCCCACGACGGAACGGTCCGGCTCCTGGTCGCTCTCGGCGATCAGGTTCGACGCGACCAGCCCGTCGCCCACGTCAGCGAACAGGAGACAGCATGACCGACGACCTCAGCAGCATCGGCCTGAACGAGGAGCAGCGCGAACTCGCCGCCATGGTGCGCGACTTCGCTGAGCAGGTGGTCGCGCCGCAGGCCTACGAGGCCTATCGCACGCATACCCTCAACCTCGACGTCGTCCGCCAGATGGGAGACATGGGTCTGTTCGGTCTGCCCTTCCCCGAGGAACACGGTGGACAGGGCGGCGACTACCTCGCCCTGGGCCTCGCAATCGAGGCGCTCGCCCGCGTCGACCAGTCGATCGCGATCACCCTGGAAGCCGGCGTGAGCCTCGGCGCCATGCCGATCCACCGCTTCGGCACCGAGGAGCAGAAGGCCGAGTACCTGCCCTCGCTGCTCGCCGGAGAGCAGCTCGCGGGTTTCGGCCTCACCGAGCCGGAGGCCGGCAGCGATGCCGGTGCCACCCGCACGAGCGCGCGCCTGGAGAACGGCGAGTGGGTGATCGACGGCACCAAGCAGTTCATCACCAACTCGGGCACCGACATCACGCGATTCGTCACCGTCACCGCGGTCACGGGACAGAGTGATGGTCGCAAGGAGATCTCGACCATCATCGTGCCGAACGGCACCCCCGGGTTCACGGTCGAGCCCGCCTACGACAAGGTCGGATGGAACGCCTCCGACACCCACCCGCTCACGCTGCAGGGCGTGCGGGTCCCGGAGGGCAATCTGCTGGGCGAGCGCGGTCGCGGGTTCAAGAACTTCCTCAGCATCCTCGACGAAGGTCGCATCGCCATCGCGGCCCTCGCAACGGGTGCCGCGGAGGGATGCCTGGAGGCTGCCGTGGACTACGCGCAGCAGCGCACGGTGTTCGGCGCCGCGCTCAGCACGCGTCAGAACGCGCAGTTCACCCTCGCCCGCATGCGCGTCCGGGTGCACACCGCCCGACTCGCCTGGCACCACGCGGCACGACTGCGCGACGCGGGCAGGCCGTTCGCCGAGGAGGCTGCGATCGCCAAGCTCGTCTCGGGCGACGCGGCGATGGACAACGCCCGCGATGCCACGCAGATCTTCGGCGGCAACGGCTTCATGAACGAGTACTCCGTCGCACGGCACTACCGCGACTCGAAGATCCTCGAGATCGGCGAGGGGACCACCGAGGTGCAGCTGCTCGTGATCGCGCGCGCGCTGGGCCTCGCAGGCTGATTCGTCGAGAGGACTGAATCATCGAGAGGACTAAGGTGCGATCATGACCGACATCGTCCAGCGCGGCCTGTACTACGAGGAGTTCGAACTCGGCGCCCGCTATCTGCATCGCCCGGGCCGCACGGCCACCGAGGCCGACAACGTGCTGTTCACGACGCTGACCATGAACACGCAGGCGCTGCACCTGGATGCGGCGTTCTCTGAGGGGGAGCAGCCGTTCGGGCAGCGGCTGATGAACTCGATGTGGACTCTGTCGACGATGGTCGGCGCATCGGTCGCCCAACTCACCCAGGGCACCCTGGTCGCGCAGCTGGGCCTCACCGACATCGCGTTCCCGCATCCGCTCTTTCACGGCGACACGCTGTACACCGAGAGCATGATCTCCGACAAGCGTCTGTCGTCCTCGCGACCGGGGCAGGGCATCGTCACGATCGCGCACACCGGTCGCAACCAGGACGGCGTCGTCGTCGCCACCGCCACGCGCGTCGCGCTGATGCGATGCCTACCGGAAGGGGAGTCATGAGCTTCGATCTGGGACCCGCGCTGCTGTTCTGCCCGGCGGATCGCCCCGAGCGCTTCGCGGGGGCTCTCGCGAAGGCGGATGCGGTGATCCTCGATCTCGAGGATGCCGTCCTGCCGGCAGCCAAAGCGCAGGCCCGGGAGAACCTCCTCGCCGCGGAGCTGGATCCTGCGCGTGTCGTCGTGCGCGTGAACGACCCCGCGTCCGTCGAGTTCGCCTCGGATCTCGCTGCGGTCGCGCGCACGTCGTTTCGCAACGTGATGGTCGCCAAGAGCGAGGATGCCGAGGCGTTGGACGCCTTCGACGAGTCGTACGCGATCATCGCGCTGTGCGAGACCGCCACAGGTGTGCTGCATGCGGGTGATATCGCTGCCCACCAGCGGGTCGCGGCTCTGATGTGGGGCGCCGAGGACCTGGTCGCGTCCATCGGCGGGACTGCCAGTCGCTTTCCCGATGGCCGCTACCGGGATGTCGCCCGCCACGCCCGATCGTCTGTGCTCATCGCGGCTGCCGCGCAGGGCAAGGCGGCCGTCGACGCCGTTCATCTGGACATCGACGACGTGGCCGGGCTGGCGGACGAGGCGGCGGATGCCGTGGCATCCGGATTCCGCGCGACGGCGTGCATCCACCCGAAGCAGGTCGCCACGATTCGTGATGCCTACCGTCCGGATGCCGCGACGGTGGAGTGGGCGCGTGCCGTGCTCGCCGCGGCGGATGGTGAGCGAGGGGTGTTCCGCTTCGACGGGCGGATGGTCGACGAGCCGGTGCTGCGGCACGCCAGGGCGGTGCTCGGCAGAGCCTGAGCCGCCCGCCGCCGCGGCTCAGCCG
>JBARWR010000343.1:0-1731 GCA_049646915.1 Microbacterium sp. | reverse complement strand
ACCGGCTTCGCATCGTCGCCCGCGGTCGGCGTGACCGCGAACGTCGACGGGCACGAGGTGCGAGTCGGCGGCCCGCATCTGCTGTCCGAGGTCGGTGGGGAGGAGATCGCGGATGCTGAACACTGGCGCGCCGAGGGTGCGATCATCCTGCACGTCGTGCGCGACGGCCACGTGATCGGCGGGCTGAGGCTCGCCGACGAGATCCGCTCCGAGTCCCATGGCGCCGTCGCGGCGCTCCGGAAGCGCGGCGTGGACATCGTGATGATCACCGGCGATGCCGAGGCTGTGGCGCGGTCTGTGGCCGGAGAGCTCGGCATCGACCGGGTCCTCGCGGGGGTGCGCCCGGAGGACAAGGCGGAGAACGTCGCCGCGCTTCAGGCCGAGGGCAGAAAGGTCGCGATGGTCGGGGACGGCGTGAACGACGCCCCCGCCCTCGCTCAGGCCGATGTGGGCATCGCCATCGGCGCGGGAACGGACGTGGCGATCGCCTCGGCCGGAGTGATCCTGGCATCCGATGACCCCCGATCGGTGGTCTCGGTGATCGAGCTGTCGCGGGCCGGCTATCGCAAGATGACGCAGAACCTGTGGTGGGCGGCCGGCTACAACCTGCTCTCGGTGCCGCTGGCGGCCGGGGTGCTCGCCCCGTTCGGATTCGTGCTGCCGATGTCGGTCGGAGCCGTGCTGATGAGCCTGTCGACGATCGTCGTGGCGCTCAACGCGCAGACCCTGCGCCGGCTCGATCTGCGGCCCGAGCGGGTCGTCGGTCGCTGACCGCTCCCTCGCCCTCGCTTCCAGGTCGCAACGGATGCCGCTCAGCCCCGCATCCTCATCTCCAGGTCGCAACGGATGCCGCTATTGCGCGACTTTGGCGGCATCCATTGCGATCTGGGCCGCGACTCAGCGCCGCCCAGGCCTCTCCTCGGCGAGCAGACCGTAGTTCATACCGTCCATCCACTCGCCGGAGCGGTGCAGGGCGGTGCGCCGGCTGAACTCCTCACGACGCATCCCGAGCCGCTCCATCAGTCGCCACGACGGCTCGTTGGCGGCGAAGCATCCGGCGTGCACGCGGCGCAGTCCCAGCGGACCGAAGCAGAGGTCGATAACGGCGCCCACCGCCTCGGCGGCGTAACCGCGACCGGTGTATGACGGCGCGAGCACCCAGCCGAGCTCGGCCTCCGTGCCCGCAGCCTGCTCGGCGACCTCGGCCTGCGCCCAGGCATCGGAGAGCTTGATCATCAGGTCGCCGATGATCGCCGGCGCTCCGCCATCGGCATCCGGAAGGACGATCACGAAGGTCATGGCGAGACGTGTCGGATCCGAGTACGTCTCGTGGAAGGCCTCGCGGGTCGCCGGTGCACGTCCCAGCCACCGGTTCACCTCGGGCAGACGGCGGAACTCCCATACGGCGTCGAGATCGTCGGCCGTGCACGGACGGATCTCCAGGCGTGCGGTGCGGAGCGGCCAGGCGACGGTGCGGAGCGGCATCCCGTCAGCGTATCCGTCGCGGAGCCGCGTCGAGCGAGGAGTGGTGCGGCGAGCCGCTCAGGCTCCTTCGGCGCGGCCCTCTCTCCAGTAGCCCATGAACGCGACCGAGCGGCGGTCGATGCCGAGGTCGCGCACCAGGTGCCGACGCAGCGCCGTGATCGTTCCGGCCTCACCGGCCAGCCACGCGTACTCGCCGCCGGCGACGGCTTCGGGAACCTCCCAGAGCACCTCGTCGGGGTCCGGTTC
>JBARWR010000342.1:0-7628 GCA_049646915.1 Microbacterium sp. | reverse complement strand
GCGCAGCACCGCTCCGCGATCGGCGAACTCGCGCTGTCGTCGCACGTACTCCGCCTTGCCCTCCGGCGTCTCGATGCGCACCGGCTGCACGCCCCAGTCCGAGAGATCGTACGGTGCGGCCTCCATGTCGAGCAGGCGGATGTCGCGGGCCACCTCGAACGCATCGAGCAGCAGCTCGCCGGGCACCAGCGGGCCCAGCTTCACCGCCCACCGGTAGAGGTCCATGCCGGCGTGCAGGCAGCCGGGCTGCTCCAGATCCAGCTGCGAGTCACGCGTCAGCGGCAGACGGTTTCGCGGCACCGCGTCGTCGGTGAAGAACCGGAACGCGTCGAAGTGGGTGCAGCGCAGCTCATTCGCCTCGACGACGGCATCCGTGCCCTCCTGTCCCAGCCGCAGCGGTGCAGGATGGCGGTGCTCGGCGGCGCGGTAGACCATCGCCCATTCATGCAGGCCGAAGCAGCCGAACTGCCCCGGACGCGAAGCGGTGCGGCGCAGCATCCGCTCCACCAGATCGGCGAGCTGCGGCTTCTCCGCGCGGAACAGCGCGGCATCCGGAGCGACCGCCCCGGCCTGCTCCGCGGGGGAGTACCAGCGCCAATCGGCGCGCTCAGGAGCCTGCTCGAGGACCACGCCGGAGCCGGGATGCCAGCGGCGCAGCAGAGCGGGCTTGTACCCGTAGTACGTGAAGAGAAAATCCCAGACCGGATGCTTCTCGCCGCGCGCGGCGCGCTCACGGTGCGCAGCGGTCAGGGCATCCGCTCGTGCTTCGTGCTTCTCGGCGCGCTCGGTCCACTGTTCGCGGGAGAGCGGAGAAACAGGCACCACACGAGGATACGCGGCCGGGCTCAGCTCAGATCGACCAGGCCGACCTCGCCGAGGCGTTCGCGCAGACCTGCGCCGTCCTCCGCGGCGACCCAGGGCACCTCGTCGTCGCGGTGCTCGACAGAGGCGCGTCCGCCGGCGAGCACGGCCTCGGCCGGCAGCAGTCTGCGGATGGCGACTCCCGCGACGGATCCGGGATGCTCGTCCAGGAACTGCGAGTAGATCGCCTCGTCGTGCTGACCGTCATCGCCGATCAGCAGCCAGCGCACGTCGGGGAACTGCTCCGCCAGGCGGCGCAGGTTGCTGAGCTTGTGCTCGCGTCCGCTGCGGAACCAGCGATCATGCGTGGGGCCCCAATCGGTGAGCAGCATGGCACCGGCGGGGAACAGGTTGCGGCTCAGGAATCGTCGCAGCGTGGGCGCCACGTTCCAGGCCCCGGTGGAGAGATAGATCATGGGCGCCCCCGGGTGATCACGACGAAGCTGCTCGAGCAGCACCGCCATGCCCGGCACGGGCGTGCGCGCGTGCTCGTCGACCACGAACGAGTTCCACGCGGCGATGAACGGTCGGGGGAGAGCTGTGACCATGACGGTGTCATCGACATCGCAGACCACGCCGAAGTGCTCGCCATCGGCGACGACGAACACGGTGGCCTCGACGGGCTCGCGCCCCTCGACCGACATCGTGAACGTCTGCCAACCCGGCTCCAGCTCAGCGTCGATGACGATGTCGACCACGCCGCCGCGATCGGCGACCACGTCGTGCGTGCGGCCGCCGATGCGGATCTGCACGGAGGCGAAGCTCACCGGGATTCCCACGAACGCGCGCCAGCCGCGCACACCGGTGCCCTCGCCGCGGGAGCTCTTCAACGGCGGCGGCACGATCAGCACTCGGCCGACCACCCGCACCCATCCGGTTCCCGCATAGCCGGGGAAGGGGACGACGGTCGCCGAACGCCCGCGTCGGCGAGCGCGGCGCTCGCGCCAGACGTGGAAGCGGTGCTCGAGACGAGCGAACCAGTGGATCTTGGCCGCTGAGGCTGGGGACATCAGGCCCAGTCTTTCACGCTTCGGAGTGCGGCTCATCCCTCATGTGGCGCTCTTCGCGCTTCGCGATGACCTTCTTGATCACCAGCAGCACGACCAGCAGCACGGCGATGATGCCGACGAACACGTATCCGGCGTAGTGCACGCGCTCCGAGAGCTCCTTGTAGCTGCCCGCGGCGCCGGCGGCGAGACCGACGTAGATCGAGGCCCACAACACGCACGCGGGCAGCGTCCAGGCGATGAAGCGGCGATAGGCGTAGCCGCTCATGCCCACGGTCAGCGGCACCAGAGAGTGCAGTACCGGCAGGAAGCGCGACAGGAAGATGGCGATGCCGCCTCGCCGCAGCAGATAGCGCTCCGAGCGCGCCCAGTGCTCCTCGCCGATGCGCCGGCCCAGCCAGGAGGCGCGGATGTGCGGCCCCGCCCAGCGTCCCAGCCAGAATCCGAGAGATTCTCCGATGAGGGCGCCCACGACGACGGTCGCACCGAGCATGACGCCCTGTACCCAGGACGTGACTCCGATCGCGGCGACGAGCACGATGGTGTCCCCGGGAACCACGAGGCCGATGAGAATGCTCGTCTCGAGGATCATGGCCAGTCCCGCCAGAACCGTGCGCAGCACAGGATCGACCGACTGCACCGTCTCGATCGCCCAGAGCACGAAGTCGTTCACCCCACGAGCGTAAAGCCTCGGATGTCGTCATACGCTGTGAAGGTGCCCGTGCCCCGACCGCTGTCCGCGCTGCCCCTGGCGGGCGTCGCCGACGCCGAGCTGCTCTTCGTCCGGCTGTTCGCAGACGAGGAGGGGTCGTTCTGGTTGGATGCGGGAGCGCAGGCACGTGACGGATGGAGCATCCTGGGGTGCGGGGAGGCCGGGACAGACCCCGATGCCGTTCGCGCGGTGAGATTGACGGACTCGAGTCCTGTTCAGGACGAGATCCCGTTCTCGGGCGGCTGGGTCGGATGGCTGGATTACGAATCGGGGACAGCGGCTCTCGGCGCGCCCGTGGCAGGCGCTGCGCCGGGCGGCGCCTGGATCGCAGTCACCCGCGCGATCGCCGTCGATCACGCCACCGGGAGGATGTTCGCCCTCGCGGATGCCGACGAGCTGTCCGCGTGGCACGCCGAGGTGAGCGCGACCGTCGACGGCACGCTGATGCCGCCGCCTGCCCCGGCCGCTGTCGATCATGACGCGATCGCGCGCCACGGCGTGCGGGAGTATCTCGGGATGATCCGGGACTGCCGCCACGCGATCGAACGGGGCGACGCATACCAGCTGTGCCTCACGACCCGCTTCTCAGTGGGTCGTCCGGCAGACCCGCTGCTCGTCTACCGCCGGCTGCGCGCGGCGACACCTGCGCACCACGGCGGCTACCTCCGCATCGGCGAGCAGCACCTGCTCAGTGCCAGCCCCGAGCGGTTCCTGACGGTCGCCGACGGCGCGGTCTTCACCAGTCCGATCAAGGGGACGCGACCCCGCGCCAGCGACGCGGACGAGGATGCGCGGCTCGCGGAAGAGCTGCGTACGGACGTCAAGGAGCGCGCGGAGAACGTCATGATCGTCGACCTCATGCGCAACGATCTCTCCCGCATCGGCGTACCGGGCACACTGGTCGTCGAGCGGCTGTGGGAGGTCGAGTCGTATCCTGCGGTGCACCAGCTGGTCAGCACGGTGCGCGTGCGGATGCGCGACGGGGTCACCTTCGGCGACCTGTCGGATGCCGCGTTCCCCGCCGGCAGTATGACCGGAGCGCCCAAGCTGTCGGCGACCGGCATCCTGCATGCGCTCGAGCGTGGGCCGCGTGGGATCTACTCCGGATGCTTCGGGCACATCGGGCTCGACGGCAGGGTGGACCTGGCCATGGTCATCCGCTCGATAGTCGTCGCCCGTGACGGTGCCTACGTCGGTGCCGGAGGGGGGATCACCTGGCTGTCGCGGGCCGAGGCCGAGGTCGCGGAGGTCGCCACGAAGGCGCGTGCGCCGCTGGCGGCACTCGGCGCACGGGTGCCCGCGGAGTGGGCTGCGGTCTCCGACACGCGATAACCTGGAGAGGCCCGATATCCGGGCCGTCCCGCATCGTCAGATTGGCTGTTCCTTGTCCGAGCATTCGTCAGATTCCCCCGCCGAGCCCGCTGAAGGGATGTCCGCGCACGACATCCAGAGCAAGTGGCAGGCGTACTGGGCCGAGAACGAGACGTTCCGCGCCGGCGGGGTCGACGACGAGCGCCCGCGCAAGTACATCCTCGGCATGTTCCCGTATCCCTCGGGCGACCTGCACATGGGGCATGCGATCAACTACCTGTACCCCGACATCGTCGCGCGCTACTGGCGCCACCGCGGGCACAACGTGCTCAACCCGATCGGCTGGGACTCCTTCGGTCTGCCCGCCGAGAACGCGGCCATCAAGCGCGGTGCGGACCCGCGCGAGTGGACCTACAAGAACATCGACCAGCACAAAGCCGGCTTCCGCGGCTACGGCATGTCGTACGACTGGTCGCGCGTGCTGCACACCTCCGACCCGGAGTACTACCGCTGGAACCAGTGGCTGTTCCTGAAGCTGCACGAGCGGGGGCTGGCGTACCGCAGGAAGAGCGCCGTGAACTGGTGCCCGAACGATCAGACGGTGCTCGCCAACGAGCAGGTCATCGACGGTCGCTGCGAGCGCTGCGGCGCGGAGGTCGTGAAGAAGAAGCTCACCCAGTGGTACTTCAAGATCACCGACTACGCCGACCGGCTGCTGGATGACCTGGACGCCCTCGAAGGACACTGGCCGCACAAGGTGCTGCAGATGCAGCGCAACTGGATCGGTCGCTCCGTCGGCGCCGACGTGGACTTCCGCATCGAGGGCCGCGAGGCGCCGGTGACGGTGTTCTCCACGCGTCCGGACACCCTGCACGGGGCCACGTTCTTCGTGGTCGCCCCCGATGCCGACTTGGCCGCGGAGCTGGCATCCGGTGCTTCGGCAGAAGTGCGCACGCGCTTCCAGGACTACCTGGAGACGGTGCAGAAGCAGACCGAGATCGAGCGGCAGTCCACGGACCGGCCCAAGACCGGCGTCTTCCTGGAGCGCTACGCGATCAACCCGGTCAACGGCGAGAAGCTGCCGATCTGGGCCGCGGACTATGTGCTGGCCGATTACGGTCACGGCGCGGTGATGGCCGTGCCTGCGCACGACCAGCGCGACCTGGACTTCGCGCGCACCTTCGACCTGCCCGTGAGGGTCGTGGTGGACACCACGGTCGCCGGCGGTGCGAACGAGGGCGGCGATCTGACGGAGCTTGATCCTGCCGTCACCGGCATACCGCTGGTCGGCGACGGCCGGATGACCGGCTCGGGAGAGCTGGACGGACTCGACAAGGCCGCGGCGATCGCGGCGACCATCGAGCGCATGGAGGCCGCCGGCACCGGCCGTGCGGCCAAGAACTTCCGTCTGCGGGACTGGCTGATCTCCCGTCAGCGCTTCTGGGGGACCCCGATCCCGATGCTGCATCTGCAGGACGGGTCGGTCGTGCCAGTGGCCGAGGACCGGCTGCCGGTCACGCTGCCGAGCGTGGAGGGGCTGGACCTGCGGCCCAAGGGCACCTCGCCTCTGGGGGCGGCGGAGTCGTGGGTGCGCACGGTGGATTCCGCGTCCGGGGAGCCGGCGCTGCGCGACACCGACACCATGGACACGTTCGTCGACAGCTCCTGGTACTTTCTGCGCTTCCTCTCCCCGAACAGCGACCGGTTCGCCTTCGACCCCGACGAGGCCAAGCGCTGGGCGCCTGTGGACGGTTATTTCGGCGGCGTCGAGCACGCCATCCTGCACCTGCTGTACGCCCGGTTCATCACCAAGGTCCTGCACGACATGGGCCTGATCGACTTCGACGAGCCGTTCTCCAACCTGGTCAACCAGGGCATGGTGATCATGGACGGCGCGAAGATGTCCAAGAGCAAGGGCAACCTGGTCGAGCTGTCCGACCTTCTCGGCCGGTACGGCGCGGACGCGCTGCGCCTGGGCCTGGCCTTCGCGGGTCCGGTGGAGGACGACAAGGAGTGGAACGGCGTATCGATCTCGGGCGCGCACAAGTTCCTCTCCCGCGTGCTGCGTGTCGGCGACGAGACCGCGAGTCTCGTCGGCGCGGATGCCGGCACCGGGGATGCCGGTCTGCGCCGCACCACGCACCGCCTGCTGGCGGATGCGCCCGGCCTGCTGGAGCAGACCAAGTTCAACGTGCTGGTGGCGCGTCTGATGGAACTGGTCAACGGCATCCGCAAGACGATCGACTCCGGCGCCGGCGCAGCGGATCCCGCCGTGCGCGAGGCCGCCGAGACCGTCGCCCTGATGCTGGAGCCCATCACTCCGCACACGGCGGAGGAGCTCTGGGAGCGGCTCGGTCACGAGCCATCGGTCAGTGCCGTGCCGTGGCCGGACGCCGACCCCGCGCTGCTGGTGCAGGACACCGTCACCACGGCCGTGCAGGTCGGCGGCAAGGTGCGCGCGACGATCGACGTGCCCGCTGACATCTCGGACGCCGATCTGGAAGCCGTGGCCCGTGCCGACGAGAAGGTGCAGCGTGCGCTGGAGGGCAAGGAGATCGTACGCGTGATCGTGCGCGCTCCGAAGATCGTGAACTTCGCCGTCAAGGGTTGACGAGCGGGCCTTCGGCCCGCTCGCTCCGGGTCAGATGAAGAGGTCCGAGTACTGCAGGTCGCTCGCCATGAAGGCCGCCACCACCGCGCACACGGGGCTGACCCTCATGCCGCGCGAACGGATGTCGTCCAGTGCGTCCGCGATGAGGTCACCGGCGATGCCGCGTCCGCGAAAGGCCGGCTCCACGTCGGTGGAGAGCACGACGATCCGGTCCGACTCCTCGCGGTACAGGACGGTCGCGATCTCGTGTCCGGCGATGGTCGCCGAGTAGACGCTGCGGTCGGCGATGCGATGCACAGACACCTCTTCGTCGGTCTCGGCTGACGGCGTGTCGACATCGCGCAGTGCTCCCGCCGTCACCTCCTCGATGAGCGCGGCCGTGCCCTCGTCGAGATAGCCGGCTCCATCCGGGTAACCGGCGGAGTCGGGGTACTCGAACCGGTACCCATCGTCATCGCTTGTCATGTCCACTCCTTCCAGCGTGCGGTTCGGCGGCGGGTGGGACCAGCCGCAGTCTGCTTGGCGCAACCCGCAGGTCGCCTGAAACCCGGTGCTCCCGCTCTTACCTCGCGACTCGGCCGAACGCGCCCGATGACTGGAAGACCGCGCAGCCCTCCGGCGTGTGACAGGCCACAGAGCTCCTGCACATCCCTGTGGTGTGCGGGAGTTCTCCACATCCGCCGGAAAGCACGATTCGAGCCGGATGACGGATGCGTAGCGTGACGGAGTGCCCGCTCCCGAACCGACAGACCAGGACGCCCCGGCGCGGTCGCGTCTGAGGCTCGGGATCGGCGCTGCGATCACGCTCGGCCTGGTGGTGCTGTCGGCGGCGGTGGGCTGGGGGATCCTGCGCGGGCAGGCCGCGCCGATGGATGCCATCGCTCTTGACGACGGCGGTGACAGCAGTGCGATCACGGTCGAGGCCGGCGACGGACTGTACGTGCACGTGCTCGGTGAGGTCGCCCACCCCGGCTTGTACATCCTCGACCCGGATGCCCGGCTGGTGGATGCCCTCGCCGCAGCCGGCGGCACCCTCGACACTGCGGATCTGAAAGCCGTGAACCTCGCACGGCCGCTCAGCGACGGCGAGCAGGTGGTCGTCCCGGCGCAGGGGCAGTCGACGGCG
>JBARWR010000341.1:0-7184 GCA_049646915.1 Microbacterium sp. | reverse complement strand
CGGGGCCCCCCCCCCCCCGACGAGTGCGCCACCGTCTCAGCTGCCGGCGTTGCCGAGGGCGATCAGCTGCTCGACCTGCGCGCGATCGACACCTATTCCGGGGAACATCGCGACGCGTCCGATCGGGAACGACGCCATCATCTTCGCCATCGCATCGTCACTCATGATCCCGGCATCCGTGGCGCCATCGGCGAGATCACCCATGCCTGCCAGCTGCGCCTGCACGATCGGTCCGACGATCGGGTGCGCCATCAGCTCACCGACCGACGACTCCATAGTCAGCGGCGTGAGCACCTCGTCGCCATCGACGGCGACCGTCACGCTGCCGCGCAGGTCACGGCTGGAGGCACCGACCTGCAGACGGTACGCGCCGCCCTCCACGACCCAGCGGTCGACACGGATGTCCCAGTACGCGAGGTCCTCACGACGCACGACCAGTTCGACCTCCCGCGTCGCCCCGGCGGCGACCTCGACGGACGCGAACGCCTTCAGCTCTCGAGGCGCGCGCTCCACGGCAGAGCCATCGAGCGAGGTGTACACCTGCACAACCTCGCGGCCATCTCGGTCGCCGGTGTTCGTCACCATCACGGTCACGGCGATGTCGCCGCCAGCGGTGACGGAGGCCGTGGGCTCGCCGTATGCGAACGAGGTGTACGACAGTCCATGACCGAATGGATAGGCGACGTCCATGGCCCGGTGGTCGTACCAGCGGTAGCCGACGAACATCCCCTCGCCGTATCGGACATGCCCGTGCGATCCGGGGAAAGAGCCGAAAGCAGGAGTGTGCTCGATGCGCTGCGGGATGGTCTCGGCGAGACGGCCCGAGGGGTTGACCGCACCGGTGAGCACGTCGACGGTGGCGGAGCCACCCGCCTGCCCGAGCAGCCACGTTTCGACGATCACGGGCACCCGATCCGCGAACGGCAAGGCGACGACGGCGCCATGCGAGAGCACGACGACAGTACGCGGGTTGACCGCGATCACCGCATCCAGAAGAGCGAGCTGTCCGGCAGGCAGATCGATGTGCGTGCGATCGAAGCCCTCCGACTCCTCAGCATCCGTGAGTCCGAGGAAGACGACGGCGACATCGCTGGACGCCGCCAGTGCGACTGCTTCATCCCGCAGTACGGCCGCATCCGAGTCGTCGAATGCGAACCCGGCGGCGAAGCCGACCCGGTCGCCGGCGACGTCGCGGAACGCGTCCAGCGCCGAGTCCAGCCGGGTGGGGTTGATATGGGACGATCCGCCGCCCTGGAAACGGGGAGTCCGCGCGAATTCACCGATCACCGCGACTGAGGTCGACGAATCCAGCGGCAGTAGCGCATCCGCGTTCTTCAGCAGCACGATCGAGCGTCCCGCGGCCTCGCGGGCGAGCGCATGGTGCGCGTCGATATCCAACGGCCCGGATGCTGCCGGACACGCCTGCGCCCTGCGGGCCAGGTCGATCATGCGACTGGCGGCGATGTCGAGCACTGACGCATCGAGTTCGCCACTGTCGACGGCGGCGACGATCTCCGCATCCGTCTCCCCTCCACCACCTGGCATCTGCAAGTCCAGTCCCGCGACGAGGGCGGCGACGCGGTCACTGACGGCGCCCCAGTCCGAGACCACGAGCCCCGCAAATCCCCAGTCGTCGCGCAGCACCTGAGTGAGCAGCCACGGGTCCTCCGAGGCGTATATGCCGTTGATCCGGTTGTACGAGCACATCACCGTCCACGGCTGGGCGTCCTTCACGACACGCTCGAAGCCGCGCAGATACATCTCACGCAGCGGACGCGGGTCGATGTCGGCCGACACCCGCATCCGATCGTCCTCCTGGTTGTTGGCCGCGAAATGCTTGAGCGACGCCCCGACCCCCTGCGACTGGATGCCCCGAACGAGACCAGTACCCATGGCGCCCGACAGGATCGGATCTTCGGACATGTACTCGAAGTTGCGGCCGCACAGCGGCGAGCGCTTCAGATTGATGCCGGGGCCGAGGATGACGGCGACATCCTGGATCGCGGACTCCACTCCGAGCGCGACGCCGATCCGCTCGGCGAGCTCCGGGTCGAAGGTCGACCCGAGTGCCGCGGCCGGTGGGAAGCAGGTGGCCGGCACGCTGGCGTTGAGTCCGAGATGATCGCTCTCTCCGTCCTGCTTGCGTAGTCCATGCGGACCGTCGGTGAGCATGATCGACGGGATGTCGGCATGCTCGACGCTCTTCGTCGTCCAGAAGTCGGCGCCACTGGTGAGCGAGGCCTTCTCGGCAGTGCTCAGCGAAGCGAGGTCGCGGTCAGTCATGGATTCTCCATTGGTCACGATGAGGGATCGGGTCGGGATGCGGTCAGTGAAACTGAGGTGCGATCAGCGCGATCACAACAGTGCCTTTACAGAGGCGTAGGCGTCGGGCACATCCGTCGTCGGCACGTCGTAGACGCGCGCAGTGCCATCGCTGTCGTTCCGCACCCAGCCGGGATCACCGGTGCTGATGAATGCAACTGCGTCGGCATGCATCCGATCGGCGAGCATCTGCGGCGGATTCGCGCCGGCGAGATTGTCGATGCCAGGCTGGTCCAGGCAGTCGAAGAAGAACGGTACGTCCAGGCAATGCTCGGCGAATCCGAACTGGCCCGACGGCCACGAGAACCTGTACAGCCAAGTCCGCGCATCCTTGCGGTCGGCCGCGATCCGCAGCAGGGCGGTGCGGAACATGCGGTCGGTGATCACCCGGCCTGCCAGACGCGACTTGCCCTTGGCCGCGATATCGGCGTTGGCCGCCACGTAAGCGGCTCGGCGCTCCTTGGGCACGCCGAGCCTGCCGAGCAGGAGTCCGCGGGGCACCCATCTCAGTGTCTTCGCCGCACCGGTCATCGCCATGGTGAACTCGTCGTCCGTGGTGCCGAGGATCAGCGGCTTGTCCGCGCCGACGCCATCGCGCAGTGACTCTCGCGTGGCGCGAGGCAGCAGGTCCTGGTCGATGGTCGGACCGAGCGGCAAACCCTCCTCGATCATCTTCGACATCGAGTCGGGGCTCATCTCGGTGTTCTTCCTCTGCACTTCCAACAGCCGTTCCTCCGAGAGCGAGGCGAAGCCGTCCCGCGTCGGCTCCACACCGGCGGATGCGGCCAGCGCTCGGCTGAACTGCTCAGCGCGCCGCGGCGATACGTCGGCGAGCGCCCCGGAGAGCGAATACGCGCTGTGGAAGAGGTGCTGAGCCTTCGGCATTCCCAGCAGTGTCAGCACCGCGCCGCCGCCGGCAGACTGGCCAGCGATCGTGACCCGACTCGGGTCCCCGCCGAACGCAGCGATGTTCTGCTGCACCCATTCGAGAGCAAGCAGCCAGTCCCGCACCCCGCGATTCGATGGCGCGCCGTCGATCCACCCGAAGCCGTCGAAACCCAGCCGGTACGAGATCGACACAGTGACTACGTCGTCGCGGTTGAAGTTGCGACCGTCGTACCACGGGCTCGCGGGTGACCCGGCGAAGAAGCCGCCGCCGTGTATCCAGACCAGCACGGGCAGGCCGTCATCTGGCGCCACCTCGAGAGGAGATGGCGTGAAGACATTCACGTTGAGCGTGCTCAAGCCTGCGACGCTGGGTTCGGGGATCAGCGTGACTCCGGGATCGCCCCGCTGCGCGGTCGCGCCGAATTCGAGGGCATCGCGGACGCCTTCCCAGGGTGCCTTCGGCACCGGTGCCGCGAAGCGGAGGTCGCCAACGGGCGCCTCGGCGAACGGGATGCCGAGAAAGGCCGCCGAACGAGGATTGCCCCGTCCTCCGGTGGTCGGGCGCCACCATCCGCGCACCCGGCCTGCGACTGTCTGCACCTCGACGTACTCGGTGATGTTCTCGGTCGTCGTCTGCGTGTTCTCCATCGGCGTTCCTTTCATGGAGCAGGGATCAGTGGTTCGAGGGGAGGACGTTGCCGCTGTGGCGGCCGTCCGCCGCGCGCTCGTCGAGCGGCAGCCAATCCAGGATCTTCTTGATGAAGGCATCCCAGAAGATCCAATCGTGTCCGCCCGGCCCCTCTTCGTAGGCGTGCTCGACGCTGTGCGCCTGCAGGAAGCGGTGGTACTCCCTCGTGCGCTCCAGCAGGAAGTCCTCGGTGCCGATGCCCAGGAATATCTCCGGGATGTCCGTGCCGGACTGCTGCAGTCGAGTGATGAGTCCCTTGTAATCACGGTCGGTCCCGACGACACTCGTGCCGTCGCCGAATGCGCGTTCCATCATCCGTCGATTGCCGGGCATGAGCGCATCGAAACTCGGTTGCGCCGGTTCGTCATAGCCGGGGACGAGGTCTCCGAGCATGAGCCCGGGAGAGAGCACGCCGATCCGTCCGAAGGTGTCGGCGAAGCGCAGCCCGTTCACCAGCGCACCGTAGCCGCCCATGGACAGGCCGGCGATGAAGGTGTCCTGTCGGCGCGAGGACAGCGGGAAGGTGCGCCGGGTGAAGTCGATCAGCTCCTCGCCGAGAAACCGCCCGTAGTTGCCGATCATCGAGGAGCCCTCGATGTCGTCGATCCACCAGCGGTTGTCGCCGGAGGGCATGACGACCGCGAGGTTCTTCTCCTGTGCCCACATCTGGATGCGGGTACCACCCATCCAATCGGTGTAGTTGCCCAGTCCCCCGTGCAGCAGGTACAGGGTCTTGAACCCCTCTGCGGCGCCGTCGGAATTCTCCTCCTGTGCGGAGAACAGAGATTTGTCGGTCGGGATGATGGCGTTGAAGGTGACCGTGCGCTCCAGCGTCTGCGCGTAGAAGTTCGCCTCGATCAGAGCCATGAGTTTCCCTTGCTTCCTCTGCGTGCGATGACGTCCGAGATCATCTGACGGCCTTGATCGGCGCGGTGGCGATGGCGCCCAGCGCAACGAAGACGATCCCGAAGATGAACAGCATCGGATACCCTCCCAGCGACGTGATGATGGTCGCAGCGATCACCGGACTCATCGCCTGAGGGATGTTGGTCGCGACGTTCAGGATGCCCAGGTCCTTGCCCGCCGCCGTGCCCTCGCTGGGCAGCACCTCGGTCATCAGCGCCGCATCGACCGACATGTACAGCCCGAAGCCGATGCCGTTGATCACGCTCATCGCGATCATCCCCGTCATGTTCGGCATCAGCAACGGCATCACGAGCCCGACCATCAGGACGACGGATGCGATGTAGATGAACACCTTGCGGCGGCCGACCTTGTCGCTCAGCCAGCCGGAGAGGATCACGGCGATCAGCGTCGGAACGAGCGCGACGAGCGTCAGCGTCACGCTGGCACCCTGCGCCTCGACGAGCGTCATGCCGATGTAGTCGGTGAGCAGGTAGAGCTGATAGGCGAACACGACGAAGTAGCCCAGGATCAGCAGGAAGCGCGCCCCGAATGCCCACGCGAAGTCCGGGTGACGGCGCGGGTTGATCCAGAATCCGGCGAAGAACCTGCGCCAGCTGAACGACTCGACGGCGGCGTTCTTCGACGACCAGTCGCGGTTGATGAGCACGAACAATACCGTGGCGACCAGGACCGCCGCTCCGAATGTGGAATACCCGACTCCGATGCTCGCTCCCAGCGCCGCGGCGATCATCACGCCGACAGTCATGCCCAGTTGAGTGCCGAGGCCGATCATCGCGCTCGCGGTGCCGCGCTTGGACCGCGGGAATCGGTCGGCGGTGATGGTGGTCAGGGGCGCCTGGAGGAAGTTGAGGGCGACCTGGATGATCACCCAGAAGACGGTGATCCAGATGAGCTCGGTGAGCGACCCGAGGCCGAACAGGAAGATGGCGCCGACGACGGCGCCCATCACCATCCACGGCGCACGGCGTCCGAATCGCGACCGGGTGCGGTCGCTGAATGCTCCCGCGAGAGGCTGGGCGAAGAGCGTGAACACGAACGACGTCGTGGTGACGATGGCGAGGTTCGTGACCTTGTTGGCCTCGTCGAGCATCGCGATCTGCGAGGGCAGCAGAATCGCGATGAGTCCGCCGTAGGTCGCGAAGAGCGTGAGCGAAGCGACCAGCATGCTCGGCAATAGCGCCTTGGTGGATGGCGGGCTTGCGGCTGGCGCGCCGG
Organism: Microbacterium sp.; assembly: GCA_049646915.1. Taxonomy (GTDB): domain Bacteria; phylum Actinomycetota; class Actinomycetes; order Actinomycetales; family Microbacteriaceae; genus Microbacterium. Next base: position 1,144 of record JBARWR010000341.1, on the reverse strand, counting down.
CACGGGGAGGCGTGGAGGAGATCACACCAGTGGGTGCGATCTCGCTGGTCGGGTCATGCGGAGCGACAGACATGATTACTCCTCGTTGAGTCAAAACAGGAAGCCGAACGTTGTTTGGTATTTATCTGCGATGATGCCAGACTCCGGATCGCGAAGCAAGAGTTAGCCGAACATTGTTTGGTTTTCATTGCGGACGGGTATCCTGTGGGAATGGCACGACGGGGGGCATACGCGAAAGGCATCGCAAAACGCGAGGAGATCCTGGAGGCCGCGCTGGCCGTAGTCGGCGAGTTGGGCTACCGCAGAGCTTCGGTGCGCGAGATCGCGGATGCGGCCGGGCTGAGCCCAGCCGGCCTATTGCACTACTTCGGGTCCAAAGAGGAGCTGTTCGTCGCTATCCTCCAAGCGCGTGACGAGCGCGACGCGCGTGAACAGGCCGATGTCGAGTTCGCCGAGGCCTTCATCGCCATCATCCGCCACAACGCCGCTGTACCGGGGCTGGTGCACCTGTATGCACGACTCGCTGCCGACGCCGGCGATCCAGAGCATCCGGCGCATGCCTTCTTCCGCGCGCGAACCGCGCAGGTGGAAGCCGTCGCCGGCGAGGCCATCACCGCCGCCCAGGCGGCGGGGGAGATCCGTGCCGACCTCGACCCCGGATGGGTCGTTCGATCAATGCACGCACTCGCAGACGGCTTGCAGACGGCCTGGATGCTGAACCCGTCTCTGGATATGGCCGCGGATCTGGAGGAGTTCCTTCGCCTGATCCGTCCCGCGTAGCCGCGGGACCTGGACTCTCCGGAGTGTCCGAGCGCCGGCACCTGAAACGGCTCGCGCAGCGGCGGCACGTTGCACGCGCAGCGGCGTTCACCCGGGACAGGACATTCGGCGAGGACAGGACGTTTCGCGCTGAAACGTCATGTCCTCAGCGAATCTCCTGTCCCCGATCACTCCCGGGCGGATGCCGAGGCGCGCGGGTACGCTGGACGGCGATGGACGAGACGCTGATCGCGCACACGGTGGAGGGGCCCGTGCGCGGCATCCGTCGTCCCGACGGCTCGCTCGCATTCCTCGGCATCCCCTACGCCGCACCACCCGTGGGCGGGCGCCGCTACCTGCCGCCGCAGCCGGTCACCCCGTGGAC
>JBARWR010000340.1:0-34239 GCA_049646915.1 Microbacterium sp. | reverse complement strand
CGCCAAGCTGATCATCGCGCTGTGCACCGCGCTGGTCGTGCTGGCCAGCGGGGGATGGGCTGCGTGGCAATGGCCCGCGGCCGTGGCATCCGGACCCTCCGCCGACTTCGCCTCTCCCGACCCGCTGGCACCGTGGATGCCCGACCACGTGCCGGACTCCGCGCAGTACCCGCACGCCTGGACATCGATGAACGCGGCGCTGCGCGCCAAGGACCGCGACGCCTTCCTCTCGTACGCGGTCGGCGAGGCGAGGGATCAGCTCGCGCTGTGGTGGGACAACACCGAGAAGCTCGGCCGTGGGACGGCATACATCGTGCCCGCAGTCGGCGCGGACGGCGGCGAGGGCGCGTTCCTCGGTGCGGAGCTGGCGTTCTCGTCGCGGCCGCTGCGCGGCAGCGGGGACACGGATGCCGGTTACCGGCTGACCCAGGGGTTCGGTTACGACATCACCACCACCGGCGACGGCGACGGCATGCGCATCACGACCTTCGAGCCGTGGACGCCGATGCCCTGGGACGAGGGTGCGCTGTACGCCGCCACGCGCGATCACGTCGTCCTGTACGCGATGGCCGACGAGCAGGAGCTCGTCGATGCCACCATCGACACGGCCGAGAGGGGCGCGGTGCTGGCGATCGAGGCCATCACCGACCTCGGCGGCGCGGTGCCCATGGTGGGATTCGTCTCGGGGATCACCGACGATCAGGAGCGGATGGACCGGTGGCAGTTCGGCGACGATGTGCCCGACGGCGACCCGCTCATCGCGGGCTACGCCACGGCCACCAACCGGCCGGCCGGCCGCTCCGACCTCTTCGAACCCGACATCGCCGTCGGTGACACCACCTCCGGCGTGCTCGTCATGATGGGCCCGCTCAGCGCAGATCAGCGCCTGACCACGTTCACCCACGAGTTCGCGCACGGACTGCACTACGCGGCGGCTCCGCTCAGCAGCTACGACGAGCCGCCGGTGTCCGTGTACGAGGGGTTCGCCACGTACATCGAGCTGCGCACAGACCTGACTCCGACCGAATGGCTGCAGGACCGGAGGGTGCAGGACCTGGTCGCCACCCGCGGCGCCGCCGCGCTGGACGACGATTCATTCGGCACCGAAGACGCGTGGCTGTCGTACCTGGCGGCCGGGTCGTACTACCTGTTCCTGGCGGAGAACGGGGGTGACCCGTGGAAACTGGCCCTCGACGGCGCCGACACCTCGGGCAGGAGCCTCATCGAGATCGCCGGCGACTCGGCCTTCAGCGAGGCCCGTTGGCAAGCGTGGGTCAAGAGCCGCTGACGCGCCGGTACGCGCTGACGACGGTGGTGTCAACCCCTTGGGTGCCGCGTCGCGCCGGTGTCATGCTGGCTCTCCACAGTCGGGGCGGGGAACCGCCACCTCACGAAGGGAGCGACCCATGGGACTCATGGACGATGCAAAGCACAACATGGAGAAGGCCGCCGGTAAGGCCAAGGAGCACATCGGCGACGCCACCGACAACGAGCGTCTTCAGGCCGAAGGAAAGATGGATCAGGTCAAGGCCGACGCCAAGAAGGTCGCAGACGACGTCAAGGACGCCTTCGACAAGTAACCGGCCGCATCACCGATGCGCGACGGTCCGCACGCGAGTGCGCGACACCGACGGGTGCGCCGCAGGTTCCGAAAGGGCCGCGGCGCACCCGTCCTCACTCCGAGGGGACGCCATGTCGCGCAGCACGCGGTTCGGCATCGAGGAGGAGTTCGTGCTGCTCGACGCCGATACACTCACACCCGTCTCGGCGGATGGGCTGCGCGCGAGCATCCAGCCGGAGGAGGCGGAAGGCGGTCGGTTCAGCGCGGAATTCGCGACCAGTCAGATCGAGTCCGCCACGGACCCGGTCCGGTCGCTCGCCGAGGCGACGCGGCAGTTGGAACGGATGCGACGGATGCTGGCGGAGCACGCCCCGAGCGCAACAGTCGTCGCGGCCACCGGCGCACCGTTCACGATGGCGGGCCCGGCGCAGATCTCGTCATCGCCGCACTATGACGACGTCTCCGTCCTCCTCGGTCGGCTCACAGCCGAGCACATCGTGAACGGACTGCACGTGCACGTGGAGGTCACCGACGACGAAGAGCGCGTCCGCGCGCTGCGGCGCCTGCGCGAGGCCCTGCCGGTGCTGCTCGCCCTCAGCGCGAACTCCCCGTTCGCCGGCGGAGTGTCCTCGGGACTCGCCAGCTGGCGCAGCACTCAGATCAGGCGCCTGCCCGTGTCGTGGGGTCCGCCCGCGTTCCGCGACGCCGACGAATACCACCGCACGGTGGATCGGCTGGTGAGCGTGGGGCTGCTGCCGGCGCGATCGTCGGTCTCCTGGGCCGTGCGATTGTCGGACCGGTACGAGACCGTCGAGACCCGCGTGTGCGACGCGCAGCTGAGAACCGACGACACACTGCTGCTCGCCGCGCTCACCCGCGCCATCGTCGTCACCGAGGACCGGATCGAGAATTCGATGACACCCGAGATGCTGGACGCCTCGCTGTGGCTGGCCGCGCGACACGGCATGCAAGCCCACCTGCCGAGCGCCCACGGCGATGCCGGGAGCGCATGGGCGGCGGTGGAGCGGATGCTGGATGACATCGCCCCTGCGCTGGACGAACTCGGAGACGCGGAGTTCGTGCGGGATCGACTCGACCGGCTGCGCGTGGAGGGCACCGGATCCCAGCGGCAGCTGCGGGCCTATGAGACCGGGGGAATCGGCGAGCTCGCCCGGCTGTTCCTTCAGTCCTGAGTCCGGACCGAAGCCGTTTGGAGTTCAGCCTCACTCGGCTGCCGTGCCGTCAGAGAAGATCGTCCTCGTGGGGCCGGGGGCCGTGCGCGTCCTGACGCGCCAGCACGAGCGCGATGATGGTGAACGCGATCGCGAGGATTCCCGCGGGGTTGGCCACGCCGATCGCGACTTCGAGCCACGGCTGCGTCGAGCCCGTGAGAATCGTCTGCAGCCCGTCCGGTGTGAGGTCGGGGATGGTGAGGCCGAGCAGCGCGCCGCATCCCCACGACGCGATGAGCGTCCCCTTCGTGGACGGCCGGAGCGCGAAGCCGCGCTCACCCACGCGCACCACGGCACGGCTGATGAGTGCATGCAGTGTGGCGAAGAGGATGCCGATCAGCAGATAGGCGAGCGTGAGCTCACCGCCGATGCCGAACAGGAATCGACCGGCGGCGATCCACAGCGCGAGCACCAGCCCGACGAGAAGAACAGCGGTCCCGCGAGCCGTGGCCGCCCGTGCCGTCAGCATCCCCGAGTCCATGGTCCGAGCCTACGATGGGCCCGATCGGTGGGCGAATCGCCGACGAGAACCAGGACGCCCGGTCACCCTTCGGTCGCGGCCTGGAGCTCACGGGTCACCCCTGCGAGGATGCAGGGGTGACAGGACACATCCGCAGGCGCGATGTGCGCGCGACCCTTGTCGAGGGCGCCCTCGCGCTGCGAGCCACCTGGGCTGCGACCGTGGCGCACCTGAGGGGACGGGACACTCCCGCCCAGTTCGAACCCCAGGTGCGCGACATCGAATCCAGCTGCAGCGGCGCCCGCCTCACTGACGGAATCCTGCTCAGCGGTAGTTCCTTCTTCGAGAACTGGAAGACATCCGAGCAGGATCTGGCTCCACTGAAGACGGTGAACATCGGCATCGGCGGCACGAGGGTGAGCGACCATCTCGCCCACTTCGATCGAATGGTCGCGCCCCTCCGACCGCGCACCCTCGTGCTGTACATCGGCTCGAACGACATCAGCGGAGTTCCCCTCTTCTCGAAGAGCGCACGGGCGACTGTCGAGCTCATCCGTGAGTACATCGCCCTGGTCCACGACCGGCTGCCGGGGACGACCGTCTACTACGTCGCCATCACCGAGACTCCGTCTCGCGCTCTCGTACGCGATCAGATCCGCGACGCCAACCGACTGCTCGCCGAGCATGCGGACAAGACGGGTGACTTCCGCTTCATCAGCACGGCCGAGGGTCTGCTCACCCCGAGCGGAGAGATGGATCACACCCTGTTCGGCCCTGATCTCCTTCACCTCAACGAAGCCGGGTACACCCGGTTCGCAGCCGCCATCCGGCGCGGACTGCGCGAGGAGTACGCCGGCTGATCACCCCGCGCCGGCGGAAGCACAGACGACAGAGAGCTCGGACCCCTACGGGCCCGAGCTCTCTGTTACAACCGTGCGCGAGGGGGGACTTGAACTGACCTCGACCCCCTCGCGCCGCGAATCTGGGCCGAGCGTTCTGCCGCATAAAATCAACGATCTACGGCATGTGACCTGTGGATAACTCCGCCGCGATACCTTGACCTACAGGTTGCTTAGCACTTTCGTTAGCACTTTTGCAACGCTCTTACTGTAGGGGCCGATAGCGTCGCCGCCCATCGCAGCGCCGATACCCATAGGTGATAAGGGTCTGTCCTTAGTTCACGATCGGTAGCCCGGTCGCCTGAGCTGCTTGTTCGAGGGATCCGAGGTTGGTGAGGTTCGTGAACCCGGCCTGTTCCATGAGCGCGATCGCCTGGCCGGATCGGTTGCCTGAGCGGCAGTAGACGAGGTATTCGGCGTCTGGGTCGAGGCTCGGGATCGCGGCGGCGAGGTCGCCGCCGTTGAAGTCGAGCAGCTTGGCTCCATCGAGGTGCCCTGCTGAGTGCTCTGCGGCGGTGCGGACGTCGAGCAGGATCGTGGCATCACCGACTTCGACCGGGTTCGCACCGCCAGCCGAGTTCGGCGCGGATGAGCAGGCTGCCAAGCCGAGCAGGAGCGCGACAGCGGAGAGGGAGATAGTGATTGAACGGAGCATGGCGGGTGGCCCTTTCAGCTTGATTTTGGTCTGGTGGTGACGGATGGTTCAGGGGTCGGGTGTCCGACTGGCGCAGACCAGGGCGCAGCAAAGTGGGTGCTGGAACCCGTATCGCAAGTGTCGCCCGGACAGTACTTGGGCGGTTGCTTGCTGAAACGGCTCTGTAGGGCGCAGCCGACGCAGATGCCGAACGCGGTCTCGAGGAAGAGCAGAGTGAGACAGGAGCCGCAGAGCGCGAGGGGGATCCAGAGCAGTGCCGCGAACAGGCCCATGCTCGCGCAGGCGACGAGGGCGAGGCCGAAGCCCAGCCACCATGCGAGCTCCTTCTGCGGTGCGCCGACCCATTCCGGGCGCTGCCCTTTCACCGCAAGGCGGCCGAGCATCAGCGTGGGCGACCAGCGGTCACCTGCGGTCACACGCAAAAGCATGTCGATCATGAAGAACATGCCGAAGGGCTGCAGCGGCTGTGCCGAGCCGGTGAAGAACGCCGTCGCGAATGCGGCCCCGCCCAGCAGGAACATGATTCCCGCGGCCGCGCGCACAGCCCGCTCGTCGATGACGGGGATCGCGTGCCCGGGAACGACTCGGCCGATGCGCGAGGCTCGGGTTTCGGCGCTTGAGGCGTCAGCGATCATTGGAGGCGTCTTCCGTTTCAGGCTGAGGTGAACAAGGACAGGAACGCAGGGGCTTCTTGGACGAGCACGAAGGCTCCCATTACGAGCACGAACACGCCGAACCCTTTACGGAGCGCGCGTCCGGGGATGCGCCCGGCCAGGGCGACGCCCGCGAACGACCCCGCGACGGCGGTCGCCGTGAAAGCGAGCACGATCGGCCAGTGCAGCTGCACCGAGAACAGGTAGCCGCCGAGTCCCGCGAACGACTTCATCGCGATCACGAGCAACGAGGTGCCCACCGCGATCGCCATGGGCAGGCCGCCGAGCAGGTTGAGTGCGGGGACGATGAGGAAGCCACCACCCGCACCGACGAGGCCCGTGGCGATGCCGACGAGCAGCCCGTCGATGAGGATGCGCAGGATCGGCCTCGGGTGATCCGCAGCGCGCGCCGCGCCGCCGCGATCCTTGCGACCGCGGATCATGGCGGTCGCGGTGACGATCATCATGATGGCGAACAGGATCATAAGCGCCACCCCGGGGATGAACCCGCCGAGCAGGCCGCCCGCGAACGCGCCGGCCATGCCCGCGATACCGAACAGGGCCCCGGTCTTCCAGCGCACACGTCCCGATCTGGCGTGGCCGATCATGCCGACCGCGCTGGTCGCGCCGACGATGAAGAGAGACGCGGCGATCGCCTCGCGCGGTTCCATCCCCAGCACATATGCGAGGATCGGGACGGTGAGGATCGATCCGCCGCCGCCCAGGAGCCCGAGGGACACGCCGACCAGCGCCGCCAGAGCGAGCGCGATGACGATCAGATGGGGTTCCACTCGGACTCCTGAGTGCGCCGGTCAGGCGGTGACGGGCTGGTTGCCGGGGCGCGCTGCCCAGGCCGCGTAGCTACCGTCGAGTTCGGCGATGTCATACCCCTGACGGCGCAGCGCGCTGGCGGCGACGCTATTGCGTACACCGCTCTGGCAGTAGGTGACGATCGTGCCGGCCTCGGGCTCGGGCAGCAGGTCGAGGTTCCAGAGCACGCGACCGCCGGAGAGCTGCTTGGCATCTGGCAGGTGGCCCTCAGCGTACTCGGTGCGGTTGCGCACATCGAGCAGCATCACCCCGTCAAAGCCGTCGAGAGCCTCCGGCTGCACGAGCTTCGGCTTGACGAGTTCGAGGCCGTCGAGTGAGGTGATGTAGCCGCGTACCGTGTCGATGCCGACCCGCATCAGGTGGTCGCGCATCTGCTGCGCCTCTTCGAGCGAGCCGGCGAGGAGCACGAGCGGGCGATCCTCGATCTGCGGATCGTAGACCCACGCGCCGTAGCTCGCGGCCTTCGCGACGCCCGGGATGTTCAGGGAGCGCTCCACGGTACCTTCGTGCACCTTACTGTTGTGGCGGGTGTCCACGAAGATCACGGAGTCGGCATCGAGCGCCGACCGGAGTTCGTTTGCCGTGTATTCAACGAGTTCGGGCATGTCGCCGATCACGGCTGGGCCGATCTTGTTCTCGATCTTCATGCGGCCGAAGTAGGCGTGAGCATCCGGCTGACCGCTGAGCAGTTCATCGACGAAGCCCTGTTCGTCGTCGTTCTTCAGATACTGGCTCCACCAGGAGAAGTTTCGCTCGTAGCCGACGGTCGACGCAGGGATCGCGCCGAGCGCTTTGCCGCACGCCGAACCGGAGCCGTGCGCCGGCAGCACCTGCACATAGTCGGGCAAGGTGAGGAAGCGGTCGCGCAGGCTTGCGAAGAGATCCCTCGCGCCCCGGAAGCGGGTGTCGACGAACCCGGCGGCCTCGTCGAGCAGGTCGGGGCGACCGAGGTCGCCGACGAACACGAAGTCGCCGGTGAGCATGAAACCCGGCTCGCTCGCCTGCGCCCCGTCGGTGATGAGGAACGACAGGTGCTCAGGCGTGTGCCCGGGCGTGTGCGAGGCCTCGACGGTGATGTTGCCGAGTCGGATGCGGTGGCCGTGCTTCATGCGCACGGCACTGTCGAAGTCGGGGCCGTACGTCCAGTCTGGCCCGCCCTCGTCGGAGACGTACATCCGGGCGCCGGTTCTCGCAGCGAGTTCGCGGGTGCCCGACAGGTAGTCGGCGTGGATGTGCGTCTCGGTGACGGCGACGATTCGCATGCCGTTCTTCACGGCCAGGTCGAGGTAGACATCGATGTCGCGGCGGGGATCGATGACGATGGCCTCGCCCTTCGCCTGACAGCCGATGAAATAGCTCGCCTGTGCGAGATCCTCGTCATAGATGCGTTCGAGCAGCATGATCAGTTCTTTCTCGAGTGATGTAGTGATTCAGGAGTCAGTTGCAGGTGCAGCGGTCGGCCTCGGGTACGCCGTAGAGGGCATCCTCGATGTGCTCGCCGCAGCCGGTCCAGGTGGGCCTGCCGCAGGCAGAGCAGGTGATTCGTGCGCACATAATGAGGGTCCTTCTGACGATGTGCTGGATGGATGAGTGGATCTCAGCCGGTTTCAGGAGGCGGGCTGCGTGCCGCGCTCGGCGATCTGCCGACGCACGTCGTCCATATCGAGGTCACGGGCGCCCTGGATGAGCTGGTCGAGCTGCGCAGGAGGGAGAACCCCAGGCTGGGCGTAGACCGGGATCCCGTCGCGGAACACCATGAGAGTCGGGATCGAGCTGATGCGGAAGCTCGCTGCGAGCTGCTGCTCGGCCTCGGTGTCAACCTTGCCGAACACAATGTCTGGATGCTGCTCGGAGGCGCGCTCGAAGGTGGGGGCAAATGCCCGGCACGGCCCGCACCACGCCGCCCAGAAATCGACGAACACGATGCCATCACCGTTCACGGCACCCTCGAAGGTGTCCAGCGTCAGATTCCTCGTAGCCATTGCCTGTTCCGTTCCTTCTCTGCGGTTTAGCGGCCGAACAGGCGGGAGAAGAACCCGCCCCGGTTTGCCTTCGCGGCATCGATTTGCGCCTGAGTGTGCTTGCCGTTGCACCAGTCCGATGCGGGCACGCCCGCCTTCACCATCGCGACATGCTGCCCACATCCCGCCCAGGTCGTCTTCCTGCATGTACGACAGGTCACCGCTCGACACATCACGCTCTCCTTGGTTCTATATACCCCAGGGGGTATCCTGCGGAATAGGATAACTATACCCAGGGGGGTATCATGTTTGTCAAGTCAGGTCGTTTCAACACAGTGAAGGAGGCAGAGGTCATGGGGCATGAGACAACAGCAGACCCTATTCCTGCTCAGCATGATGCGGAGGCGAAGCGCAAGGTGGTGAACCGCTTGCGTCGTGCACACGGGCAGCTCGCCGCGGTCATCGCCGCGGTGGAGCAGGACGCGCACTGCCGCGATGTCGTGCAGCAGCTCTCCGCCGTCTCCAAGGCGCTCGACCGGGCGGGGTTCCTTGTGATCTCCAGCGCATTGAAAGAATGCTTGAACCACCCAGGCAAGGAGGGCGCCCCCGATCAAGACGAACTCGAGAAACTCTTTCTCACGCTCGCCTAGCCGTCGGCCTCAACCTAACCCGCGGGGATTTCCATCACATCCCCACTCGCGAAGGCTCGTTAGCGTGACGGTGTCAACGGAGGGCAATTTCACTCTGATCGACCGTGCGCTCACAAGATACTGCGCGACCATCCAGAAGGGGTCGTGGTCAACATCGATGCCACAGCTTGATCTTCCCGTTTTCACATGCACCCCTGTGGCATGCCTCACCACAACCCGCACCTAGAGCGTGTCTGACAAAGTTTTTGCCCATGCGATGACGGCGTTGAGGACGACGGCTGCCCGGTAGACGATGGCGTGCTTGTCGTATCGGGTGGCGATGCCTCGCCACTGCTTGATGCGGCCGTACTGGCGTTCGATCACGTTGCGGTTGCGGTAGTCGGCGGCGTCGAGTCCGACGGGCCTGCCGCCTCGGGATCCGCGGCGCTTGCGGTGTCCCTTCTGGTCGTCGGGTTCGGGGATCACGGCCTTGATACCGCGGTCGCGAAGGTGAGCGCGGATCGCGCGGGAAGAGTACGCCTTATCGCCGCGGACCGCGTCCGGTCGGGTCCGAGGCCGGCCGACGTCACGCCCCACCTTCAGCTGTGCCATCAGCGGCAGGAACACGGGTGAGTCGCCTGCTTGGCCGGGCGTGATGAGGGTGACCAGGGGGAGCCCGTTGCCGTCGACGAGCTGGTGAATCTTCGTGGACAGGCCGCCCCGGGAGCGGCCAATCCCGTGATCAGGCGGCTCTTCCTGCGGATTCGTGTAATTCGATCCAGCCCCCTGTGAGGCGGGTGGTGTTCGTGGCATGTTGATGCGCGCGAGCGATCGTGGAGTCCACCGAAAGAGACCAATCAACGATCCCCGCCGCGTCGGCCGCAGCGGTCAGCTTCGCCAGCACCTTGTCCCAGGTGCCCTCCGTCGCCAGGCGGTGATGCCAGGTCCATACCGTCTGCCACGGCCCGAAGACCTCCGGCAGATCGCGCCACGCGATCCCGCACCGGTACCGGTAGATGATCGCCTCTACCATCGTCCGCGCGTCGGAGAACTTCCGCCCCGGCCGACCCGTGGGACGCGGCAGCATCCCCTCGATCAACGACCACTGCGCATCCAAAAGCACCTGAAACCGAGACATGAAATCAGGCTCCCAGCAGATCAGCTCAACCTTTGTCAGACACGCCCTAGCTGTGATGTCCATGGGCCGCCCCCTTCATTCGGTCCGGTCGCTGTGCGAGTCGTCGGTTTCCAATTGATGGGTGCATTGCCGAGCGTAGTCGACGGGCGCGAGGTACCCGAGTGATGAGTGTCGGCGGTAGTGGTTGTACTCGGTCTTCCAGTCGCCGATCACGACTTGGGCGTGTAGCAGCGAGTACAAGCTGTTGATGTTCAGGCACTCGTCGCGGAGGCGGCTGTTGAACGACTCGACGTTCCCGTTGCACCAGGGCGACCCGGGCGGAATGTAGAACAGGCCGGTGCGGGTGCCGGCCCAGTCGGCCATCGCGTCGCTGATGAACTCTGGGCCGTTGTCGGATCTGAGCACTGCTGGGGCGCCGCGGACGGCGACGAGGTCCTCGAGGTGGGCGGTGAGCCGGCCGGCGGTGATCGAGCGTTCGACCAGCCCGCCGATGCATTCACGAGTGTGCTCGTCGACGATGGAGCAGATCTTGACCGGCCGGCCGCGTTCGTCGACATCGAACTGGAAGTCCACCGCCCACACCACGTTCGGCGCGACCGCGGCGGGCGCATCAACGGTGGAGGACCCGACGCGTTTGCGGCGACGCCGCTGCGGGACCCGGAGCCCCTCCTCACGCCACAGCCGCTGGATCTTCTTGTGGTTCACCGCCCACCCCTCACCGCGAGCGTCATGGTACGCCCGGCGATATCCCCACCGGGGGTGTTTCTTCGCGTACCCGCGCAACCAGTCCCGCAACGCCCGGTCCGGGTCGGCGGTGGTGTCACCCTTGAGCGGGCGGCGGTACGCGGACCTGCTCAGCCCGGCCAGACGGCACGCCATCCGTTCACTCACCTGCAGTGTTCTGATCAGGTGCGAGACGGCGGCACGGCGCCTGCCCGGGCTTAGAAGTTTCCCTCAGCCAACTCCTTCAGCGCGGCCTTCTCCAGCTCCGCTTCGGCCAGCAGCCGCTTCAACGTGGCGTTCTGCTTCTCGAGTTCCTTGAGGCGCTTCGCGTCGTCGGCCTTGAGACCGCCGTACTGGTTACGCCACCGGTAGTACGTCTGCTCGGACACCCCGAGCTCCCGACACACCCCGGCGACATCCGCGCCGTCGGCGAGCATCCTGTCGGCCTGCCCGAGCTTGCGGACGACCTGCTCGGGGGTGTGCCGCTTCCTGCGGTTCGTCATGATCTGACCAGTCTCCCTGCCCGAACCCTCGGGCGACAGGACGACTCACACAATCACCGGACCTAAGAAATGGGGTCAGCCCAGCCGCCTCGAGATCGGCGTCCGCGCCGACCCCGAACTCGAACACCGCGCCACCATCGCCCTGGACGAGATCAGCCCACCACAGACCGCTTGACAGCAATAGGAGCATCCACACAGCGGGACGTCACCTTCTCGCGGATCGTCTCCCGCCCCGAACTCACTCGTTCCACAGCTAGTCCAGACAAAAGCTCGCAGAAAAAACCAGGTCGCGTTGACTATTCACGCTCATTGCGGATGCTTGACGCCGCTGGAAGATCGTCGTGAACGGCGCCCCGCTTGCCCGGGGGTATCGGGTTCGGTGTCGTCGGGGCGGCTTTACATGGAACGCGACTACCACCCGATTCTTCATCGTGTGGTTACCCGCTGCCTCTGTTCCCCGAGGCCCTGGATACCGAGGGTTACGACGTCGCTGTCACGCAGGTAGGCGAACCGCCCAGACAGTCCGACGCCCTGCGGGGTGCCGGTATTAATGAGGTCGCCCGGTTCCAGAGCCATGAACTGCGACAGGTGACGAACGAGAGTCGGAACGTCGAACACCATGTCGGCGGTCGAGGAGTCCTGACGCGGCTCATCGTTCACCCGCGACCACAACCGCAGGGACCACGGGTCCACTTGGTCGGCGGGCACGAGCCACGGTCCGAGCGGATTGAACGTCGGCGAGGACTTCCCCTTCGACCATTGACCGCCCGACTGGTGGATCTGCCAGTTCCGCTCGGATACGTCGTGACTCACGACATATCCCGCTACGTACGCGAGCGCATCGGCGTCCTCCTCCAGACGGTGTGCTCGTTTCCCGATGACGACTCCCAACTCGACCTCCCAGTCGAGCGACGCCGCTCCCATGGGAGCCTCGACGTCGTCGAACGGGCCTACGACCGTATTGGGGTGCTTGAAGAAGACGATCGGGAGGGTGGGGATAGGGTCCCCTGATTCCGCGGCATGCGCGGCGTAGTTCTGACCGATGCACACCACTGCCGTCGGTCGAGCGATAGGGGCGCCCACTCTCATCGCCTCGGCGCCCTCGAGCGGCACGAGGGTTCGCAGTTTCCGACGCGCCTCGCACAGGCCGCCAGCAACAAGGAACTCCCCATCGATGTCGGAGGTGAGCGAACGCAGGTCGCGGGCGATTCCGTCCTCCCCTCGCACGACGGGTATCTCCCGCCCCGGCAGCCCAAGACGCTGGAAGACGACGGCGCCGCTCATCGATCGAACCTTACGAGGATCTTCCCCGCAGCACCCCGAGGCCCAAGCAGGCGCTGGAAGGCGTCGTCGGCGCCGTCCGGACCGACCTCCTCGCTGACAAGTCCGAAAAGGGCCTCCGTCTCGCGCGCAGCTAGCGTGGCAGCTGCACGAAAGTGATCGTTGCTATAGCAGAAGCTCCCAATGATGGTGCGTTCCTCCGTGCTCACGCGGTACGCGTCGACAGCGATGTTTGGTGATCCCATCCCTACGAGGCACACGCGGGCGCCGAACTCGGTGGACGTGACGGCGTCACTGAGTGTCTGACTAACCCCAACGGCATCGAAGGCGATATCGGCCGAGTGCCCGAACGTCGCCGCCACCTGTTCCGCGACGCTCCCTTCTGTGGGGTCGATGGCCTGGGCGTCGATCCTCTTGCAGAGTTCGCGGCGTGCCGCATCAGGCTCGGAAATGATGACGCGACGCACTCCCGCGTCCCGGAGGGCGAGGATGAGCGACTGACCGATCGGGCCGCCTCCCCCGACCAGGACATCGAGGCCTGAGACGTCTCCGACACGGGCGACGGCGTGGACCGCAACGGCGAGGGGCTCGATCAGTGCACCGAGCTCGAGTGGCAGCGCGTCGTCGAGCGGCACGATGTTCGCCGCCGGTACGACGACCCTGTCCGCGAAGGCGGCCGGAACGTCAGCGGCGACACCGAGCACGACGCGTCGAGGGCAGTGTTGCTCGCGTCCCGTGAACGCGAGGCGGTCCTCGTCGGGGATCATGACTGGGTTGATCGTTACGCGATCCCCGACGGCGAGGCTCGTGACCTCGCTGCCGACCGCCTCGACCGTACCCGCCGTCTCGTGCCCCATCACCTGGCCTGGGAGCCTGCGCCCGTTGTCGCCCGTGTACCCGTGGACGTCGGACCCGCAGATCCCGGTTGCTGCGACTCGCACGACGACGTCGGTCGCCCCCGGCTCCGCGATCTCGATCTCCGTCAGTTCTAGCCGGCCGTAGTCCCGGAGAATTAGAGCCCTCGTTGCGCTCATGCGCCCTCCCATCGAAATACCTCCCGCAGCCACAGCGGCTGCCCGTTATCGTCCGCCACCCGCTCGAAGAGATCGGACAGTGAGGCGGTCCAACGCGCTTGGACGTCACTCGTCCTGAGCGCGACAGCGGTCTGTTCGAATGACTCGCGGGTCCGTAACGAGCACACGACGACCTCGTCGGAGCGCCAGATCGTGTAGTCGTGGATACCGACATCGGTGAAGAGCTCGAACATCTCCGGCCACACGGTGCGGTGTCTCCGGTCATACTCCTCCCCCGCGCCAGCCCGCAACCGATACACGTAGCGGAAAGGACCGTCGCTCACTTGACCGCCCCTGCCATTGCACCCGCCAAGATCTGTCGCTGAAAGACCAGATAGATGATCAGGACCGGGAGCAGCGCTACGACGAGTGCCGCGCTCACCAGCGGGATCGAGATGTCGTATTGCCCCGACAACAACGAGACGCCGACCATGAGCGTCGCGTTTTCGGAGCCGCCCAGGATGACGAGAGGAAGGATGAGATCATTCCACATCCAGACGAAGTTGAAGATCGCGAGCGACGCGATCGCGGGCACCGCCGCAGGGAGCAGGATCGAGAACAGGGTGCGCAAGTGTCCAGCGCCGTCCATCTTGGCCGCTTCAAGGAGCTCGTCGGGGATGGCTCGGAAGTATGCGGAAAGCAGATAGACGGAGAGGGGCAGCCCGAATGCTGCGTAGACGAGCACGACACCCGCGAGGCTCCCCCCCAGCCCGATCCCGATGACCGTCTCGTACAAGGGGTAGATGATCGCTTGGCTCGGAATGACGAGCATCGAGATCATGAAAAGAAAGACGACCCCGCGTCCGGGGAAGCGCATCTTGGTCGTCACGTAGGCAACCAACAAGGCGGCGGTCGTCGACAAAACGACGCCGCCGACGCTCGTTATGAGGCTGTTCAGGAGAAGCCGCGGCACCTTCATGCGCTCGAACGTCGCGATGTAGTTGTCCCACGTCACTATCTCCGGGAGGCCCATCGGGTCGCCCGCAAAGTTGGCATTCGTCTTAAGCGAGTTGATGATCGTGTACACGAGCGGGTACAGCGCAACTACTGTGATGACCACGAGGACGAATGTGACCGCCCAGCGCACGCCACGCGTGCGGAGGGCGCTCGTGCGTGCGGCTTGCGGATCGAGACGCGTCATGCACTCTTCCCCTCTCGGTACATGAAGCGGACCGCAAAGGCGGAGATCGCCCCAACAAACAGGAACAGCACGATCCCGATGGCGGCGCCGTAGCCGCGGTCGAGGAACTGGAACGTGGTCAAGAAGACGAGGAACTCGGGCAGCATCGTCGCGTTGCCGGGCCCGCCCCTCGTGAGCGCGTAGATCAACGGGAACATCCAAATCAGGACCCCGGATGCACACAGCACACTCCAGTAGCCGACGACTGACTTCAGCAGCGGAAGGATCACCTGGAAGAGGATGCGCCAGAAACCAGCGCCGTCCAGACGTGCGGCCTCGAGCACCTCCTCTGGCACGGTCGAGAGCCCCGCGAGATACGTCAGCACGCCGTAACCGAAGAAGCTCCACAGTGCCACGCCGACGAGCGAGAACAGGGCGCTGAAGGTCCCATTGAGCCATTCGATCGCGAGCGCGCCCAGTCCCACAGAACGCAGGATCTGGTTCAGCGGCCCATCCGGCGCGAGAATCTGACGGAACATGATGCCGACGACGATTGGCGCGATCGTGTACGGCAGGAAGTAGGCGGCGCGGAAGATCCGCCAGCCCGGCGTCTTCTGATGGATGAGCACCGCAAGGATGAGCGGCAATATAACCCAGACGGGAAGCGTCAGGACCACGAGCCCCGCGTTGCGGAACGACTCGTGCGCGACCGGATCAGTCAGCATGCGTTCGTAATTGGCGAGTCCCGCGAACTCGGGATCGCCGAAGCCCTGCGTGCGCTGCATGCTCAGTTCGACGCCGCCGATCAGGGGGATGAGCTTGAAGCCCACGGCCAGTAGAACTCCCGGCAGGAGGAAGAGGACGCCGATGAGAAGGTCGCGTCTCAGCCGCTTAGAACGGCTCGCGTTGTGCGGCCTCGCGGCCATCGTTGTAGTTGTCGTTGTCATCCTGGTCGAGTTCCGTAAGTCGAGGGGCGGCCAGTCGGGGCGCGGAGGTCAACCCGAGCCCCGACTGGAGGAGTTCACCGCTTTCCGGGAGAGTTCTCGAGCGCGGTCTGCATCTGCGCAGCCCACTCGTTGATCGTGATCTGGCCGAGCGCTACCTGCTGCCAGCCGCGGGCGAGTGCGTCGGCCTCGGCGCCGCTGAGCATGACGCCGACGTGGAGCGTCGGGTCGGCGATGATCTCCTGAATCTGCTGTAACGCCGGCGAGTCGGGGAACCCACTCGTGTCGACGGTGCGGTTCAGCGGCTGTCCGTTGGCGATCTCGGCCCACAGCTGGCCGTTCTCCGGGCCTGCCATCCACTTCACGAACTCGAATGCGGCCGCCTGCTTATCGCTCCACGTCGTGACGCCGTAGACGGACCCCTCGATCCCCGAGAACTGGTGCGCCCGTTCCGCGGTTGGCACGATTGCGGGCCAGAGCATCGCGCCGAGGTTCTCGTCGCCGAGCGCCTCGCCAAAGGCCTGCCAGTTGACAGCGTCGGAGAGAATCGTGCCCGCGAAGGCCGCCTGGCCGCTCTGGAAGATGTCGGCGCCGTCGGGGAGCATCGAGATTGACGGAGCGTTGCTGTTAGCCCATCCAGCGTCGGTGATGCTCGCGAGCCCTTCCAGCACAGCGACAAGCTTGGGATCCGTCCAGTCGAGCTCGCCCTTGAGGACGGCGCGGACGTCGTCCTCGCTGAGGTAGTTCTTCGCAACTTCGGGGAAGTCCCAATAGGCAGGGAACGTTCCCGTGAGCCCGAGCGCGAGACACGTCTTACCGATTTCCTCTACAGCCGCACACGCTGCACTCAGCTCGTCCCAGGTGGCGGGAGGTGTCTCGGGATCGAGGCCTGCTTCGGTCAGGACCTGCTTGTTGTAGTACATGACATTGCCCTGATACGAAAAAGGTAGACCGAAGCAGGGGTTTGCAGTGTCGAAGTCGAGGCAAGCGCCACTGTACGTCAGTAGGTCCGACCCCGCCGCGAGCACGTCTTCGGGCAGCTCGACGTAGGCAGAAGACCGGTCAAAAAGTTCGAGACCTGCGTTATTTGCCATGACATCAGGACCGGTCTTGCTCGTGATGTACGGACCCTGCACCTCGGGATACCGGTCGAACGGGACCGTCTCGAGCTCGACTTTGATGTCGGGGTGGGCCTCCTCGAACGCGGATACGGTGGCTGACCAGAATTCAGGACCGCCCGGCTCCCAGTTAAGCACCTTGATGGTTGTTATACCGTCTGCGGCTGCGTCGCCCGAGCTGCAGCCCGCAAGGGTAGTGACCATGGCGCCGATCGCCACGAGTGCCCAGCCTGATCTCATCCTTCGTCGCATGAGACGACCATCCATGTGTCCTCCTACAGCTATGGTCGCGGACCTACGATGTCGAGCGGTGCCCGACTGGTCGCGTTTCGTCCAATATAAACATCATCGTTTGGTTTGTCGAACGTTTTACGTTTCGATTCCGTGAAATCTCGAGCTTTGGGTACGACGAGGCCGCCATCCGCGCGATGGATGACGATCGAGGGCTCAGAGTTAGACGTGTTCGGGGTATTGCTGCACTGTCACCAGTCGCGCACGTCCGCCGATGGCGTGGTAGAAGTGCGGCTGATCGGCTGCGAAGGTGAACATATCGCCCGGATCAAGCTCCGCCGAGCCTTGCACAGTGCCCACGTTCACCCGCCCCTCGACGCACAGCACACGCTCGACGATCCCCGGCGCGTTGCCCTGCGAGTCACGCTTTGCACAGTCGCCGAGAGTCATGACGCAAAGTTCGACCTCACCAGCCGGGCGCCACAGTGACAGTAGTTGTGCCCGGAAGTCCTCGCCGTCCTGCACCATGATCGGGGCGTCCGCGAGCCGAAGCAGTTCGACGTCCGGCTTACTTGACGTCGCCTCGAAGAAGGACCCGAGCGATATATTGAGCGTACGCGCGAGCGACCAAAGAGTGTCGAGAGACGGATTGCCGTTGCCGCGCTCGAGCTCCGAGACGACCGACTTGGACAGCCCCGCCTTCGCAGCAAGCGCCGAAAGTGACATCCCACGTCGCTGCCGCCAGAGTCGCAGGTTCTCGGAGAGCGGAGAGATGGGTGCGCCTACATCGTCATGCGCATTTCTCACCATAGAAAGCACGATACCCTTCGCTTCACGAAACAACTGCTACGGCCTCGATCTCGACACGGTAGGGTGCCGCGAGCCCCACTTCGACGGTGCTGCGTGCTGGTAGCCCGTCACCGAATACCTCTCGATAGGCGGCGTCAAAGACGCGGAACTCCGCGAGATCAGTGAGGAAACACGTTGTCTTCACGACCTGGGAGAGGTCCGCGCCGACTTCCTTAAGAACGACGGCGATGTTCGCCAGCGACTGGCGCGTCTGCTCGCCAATGTCACTCGGTGTCTCACCAGTTGCAGGGTCGACACCGACCTGTCCTGCCGTGTAGATGGTGCCACCAGCTACGACGACGTGCGAGTATGCCCCTCCGGGTGCCGGCGCCGTGTCTACTATGGTTCGCTCTAGAGGCATGTGATTCTCCTTTGTGTCGGGCTGTACTCAGTCATTGCTCGCCGCCGCGATGCGTCAGTCCGTAGTTGGCGATCGTGTGTGCATACATTCGCGCAGCTTCCCCCAGCGACCGAAGCGAGACGTACTCGTCGGGTCCGTGCGCAACCGAGATAAGCCCGGGGCCGAACGACGGGAGGGTCGGGATTCCTGCTTCCGCGAACCACGGGGCGTCGGTCGCCCCGGGAAAAACGCCGAGCGGTGGTGCGGCGCCTAGCACTCGCGATGCCGATGCCTGCACCGTCGCGACGAGCGGGTCGTCGACGGGGATGGCGCTCGGTGGAACCCACTCAAGTCCGGGTTCGAATACAACCTCAACGTCCAGCGACGCGTCGCGGGCGCGGCGATCCTCCAGCCAGCGCTCGATTGCATTGCGCACGCCGTCGAAAGTCATCCCGGGGACCGTTCGGAGATCACAGGCGAACTCGGCAGTGCCCGGGACAACGCCGAACCACGTGCCGCCCGACACGGTCACTCCCCGGTTCAAGGTCGTCGTTGCCGACAGGCCTGGTGCCGTGAATGTCGATGCGGGAAGGGCGAGCTCATCGACCATGTCGACCAGCAATCTTGCCATCCGCTCGGACGCGTTGATGAGGGGCAGTCGGTCGGACAGGCTCGAGTGCCCTTGCGTCCCCCGCACTCGGATCCGGAAGCAGGACGATCCGCGGGACACCACGTGGATGGCCTGCCAGTCACGCTCCCATCCGCTGGGCTCGCCGATCAGAAGAGCATCGAGGGTTGCGAGCTCCGGGGCGATAAGGCGCGCGCCGTGGCTGCCGCCCGCCTCCTCGTCTGCGACGAGGAGAAGGACAATGTCCCCGGGTGAACCGCCGGTGGCGATGACGGCATCCACGGCGACGAGCATCGCGGCGATCGCGCCCTTCATATCAGTCGCACCAAGGCCGTAGAGCCGGCCATCGCGCACGCTGGCGACGAGGGGCTCAACGGTCCACAGCGCGGCGGACTCGCCGATCGGTTTCGTGTCGACGTGGGCGCAGAGGCCGAGGGTCGGACCGTCCCCACCGCGCAAGGTCGCGACGAGGCTCGGGCGCGCAGGATCGCCCATCACGCAGGCCTCGAGACCGCGGGCTTCGACCTCGGTCACAAGGAAATTGACGATCGCCCGCTCGTCCCCGAACGGCGGGATCTGACTGTCGATAGCGATGAGCCGCGCTGCAAGCGCCCGGACGTCGTCGAGGCGCGCCGATACCGCGAGGTCCAGGGCTGCGGCACGCGCGTCACACAGCGTCATGGCCGATCCGGTATCTCGCGCAGCAGCGAGGCGACCTCGTGCAGGAGGCGGTCGACGTCGCCGGCGTGGTTCATGACGTGGGACGAGGCGCGCACCCGGCCGTCGCCGCCCCATACGTAGACGCCTCGCTCAGCGAGACGGTCGGCGAAAAGCGCACCGTCGACGTGCTGGAATGAGACGTTCGCGAGTCGCTCGGCGGGATCGGCTGGCGTCGTGACTTCGAGCCCCAACGCCTGGAATCCGTCGAGTACCCGCGACGTGAGTGCGGCCGCATGCGCGGCCACACGTGCCATGCCCAGGTCGGCGAGAAGTCTCGCCCCTTCGCCGAGACCCGCGATGTCGCTTAGCGCAGGTGCTCCGAGCTGGAAGCGACGCCCTCCCGCTGACCAGTCGAGGTCCCCGAACCGTCCTTCGCGGAAGATATCTTCGACCGACCGCCATCCCACGTTACCGGGCCGGAAGTCTGGCAGGCGCTCACGGTTCCAGTAGACAATCCCGACGCCGTACGGTCCGAGCGTCCACTTATAGGACGCGCTGATAAGGATCGCGGCGTGATCGAGGGAAATCGGCATGACCCCCAGTGAATGAGAGACGTCGACCAAGAGTGGAATCCCCCGCTCCTGTGCGAGAGAGCTGGCGTGTGCTAAGTCATATCGCTGACCCGTCACATATCCGACGTGGCTGAGTCCTATTGCGACCGTGCGATCGTCGCAGGCGTCGACGATCGACTCGAGTGGGAGGTCCCAATCTCCGCGCGGTTTCACGAAGCGGACCTCGAGGCCTTGCTCGCGCAGGCGGACCCAGGGTGCGAACACGCTCGGGTGCTCGTACTCGTTCAGCACGACATTGTCGCCCGGCTGCCACTGCCATCCGTTCGCAATGGAGCTCCAAGCTGTGGAAGCGTCGCCGAGGAGACCGATGTCGTCAGCCGTCGCCCCTTCGACTAGGCGAGCGAGTTGCTCGCGGGACTCTACCTCGCGGTCGAAAAGGCGAACCCGGCCGGAGGGTCCCGTGCTCTTGGTCGCGATCGCCCAGCGCATGGCTTCCTCGCCGGCGACGAGCCCCGGTGCGTGCGCACCCGTGTAGAAGTAGGCCTCGTCACTCAAACCGACAAAACGGTCGAGAGGTAACAGGGGTGCGGCGCCAGGCTCGTGCAAGGTGCTTCTCCATCGTTCGAATTAACATTCAGCGTTCATTATATCGAACAATTACTGAAGTGCGAGGGTGGGATTCGTGAAGATAGCGCGCTCGACCCGGTCGACGAGTCGCCACCAGAGATCACCGTCGTCACACGCCGCCGCAGCGCGCGAGCGCACAACGCGCCGAGCGTCAGCGAGCGCGCCGCGCACTCGCGGGCCGTCGAGCGCATGCAGAACCGCGATGTAGTCGTGTGCTGCATCCTTACCGCCGAGGAGAGGGTGCAGCACGTCGGCTTCGAATTCGGACCATGTCGCCCGCTCGCCGCGTAGGCCGAAGTAGGAGAAGGCGCGGTAATTCAGCTCGTTCGCGCCCGTGTACGGCGACGCCTCGCCCCACACGGTGAGGCCCTGCATGCCTGAGCGATGCGCGATCCTGGCTGCTCGGGCGAAGTCGGCTGCGACGAAAGCGTACCGCTCGGTCCTGTCGTCGCCGTTCCACTGTGAGCCGAGGTGCAAGCGCAGCGCACTGCGTCGATACGGAAGATCCGCCACGTGCTCTGAAGTCAGCTCGCGCGCCACGCGATCCAGGTAGCCGCGGTTGACCGTGTGCTGGTAGATCGGCCCATCAGGGAGGCCAGTGTGCCGATGCTCGTCGGGGTTGAGTAGGTTGTCCCACTGCAACTCGCATGTGATCCAGAGATCGTCCCGCACCGCTAGTGCGGCCTGGGCAACGGGTGGGAAGTTCGCCACGAGGTCGTCGTGCGACCAGCTCTCACCTTCGATGACACCGCGCCGGACGACGCAGCGATCACAGCCGCACACTCCGTAGTCGCCGCTCTCGACGTTGAGTCCTCCGATCTCGAAGGTCTCCGCGAGCCAGGCGACGCTGTCCTGCATCCACGCGAGGGTCGCGGGATCAGACGGGCAGGCGGCGGCCGTGTAGTCGCTGCGGGGGAACGAGAGAGGGAAAGCCAAATCGTCGATCGCAAACCCAACGCCGGAATGCAAACTTGCCGAATGCTCCGGTTCGGACCTGAGCCAGGTGGCGAGGTTCGTGGGGTGGTCTCCCTCCCAGTACACGCCGCCGTATGCGCCGATCGCGATACCAGGGACGATGCGCACACCCCGCTCGTTGGCGTACTGACAGAGCTGTGCCGCGGCTTCAATTCCCCCGTGCGAGTCGCGGAGGAAGCCGTAGACGACGATGGCGCCGATGCGATGGCGCGAACAGAAGTCGACCATCGCTCGATAGTCGCGTAGGAAGCCGGCGGGCGGCTTGCCGTAGGGGTTGAAAACGCCCGTCTCCTGAACTCCGATCTGCGCCAGATCCCAGTTGGAGGAATGGTCCCAGGTCCAGAAGGTGCGGTGTTCGAGCGCGGGTCGATCGACGGAGCGCCCCGGTTCCAGCGCCCGCCCGGTCCGGAGGGCTGGGACGAGCTCTGCCTCAACCGCGCCGATCACGCCAGAGAACGGACCGCCGTGCACCTCGACCCGGCGCGGGTCGAGGGTGACGACAAGGTCGAAGGCGCCCTCAGGGATCGTTGAATCTTCGGCGAGGACGATGACGGGGAAGTCGGCCCGCACGTCTCGGGGCAGCGTGATCCACTCGACCGCTCCTCCCTCATCCTTCAGCCGGCGAGCGGCATGAGGGTGCTCAGTAGCTCCAACGAGCCCGATGCGTCCTTGCAATACGACTCCCATGGTCCCCTTCTCCATCTGCGATATGGTTCGATACATCAAACACCAATTGCTGTAGAGAACGATAGCGAGTCGATACGATGCACGGAAATCATTCCGACCAATTGCCTCTATCCGTCGCCGTAATAGGTGCTGGCCGGTTCGGGCGCGCGCACCTCGAGCGGTACGCTCGACGCGACGACTGCCGAATTGTTGGGGTCCTCGGTTCATCCCCCGAAGCGATGCGCGATCTGGCGGCGTCGTTTGGCGCCCCCGACGCCGCTGTGACGCTCGAGGAGCTTGACGACCGCTCCGTCGAGGCGGTTTCTATCGCGAGTCCTTCTTCGTCGCATGTCGCACACGCGCGACGCATGCTGGCGCGTAACGTCCCGGTCCTGCTTGAGAAGCCGGTAGCTCAAAGCTCGTCGGACGCCCGCTCTCTGCTGGAGGCGGAACTCGCGAGCAAGGCGTTCGTCCTCCCCGGCCACATCCTGCGCTTCTGCGAGCCCTACCGGTCGCTTCGTGAGCGACTGCGACGAGGCGAGGTTGGGCGCGCCCTATCGCTGTCGTTCACGAAGCACCGCACGCTCGATCACGACGATCACTATGCTGATGAGCACCCCATCGCACTCACCGGGATTCACGATGTCGACCTCGCCCTCTGGCTCGTCGACGACGACATCGTAGAGGTCAGCTCCACTGAGGTTCGCGTCGACGGACGCTCCCAGCCGACCGCAGTCTTCACTGACCTGACGACTTCCGGCGGAGTCCGTCTTCACCTCACAAATACGTGGTCTTTACGACCCGGCGATCACGTGCCCGATCGCGTCGAGATCGTGGGTGAAGACGGGATGCTGCGCCTCGACCTGATACCGCGCGTCGGTTCCGGCAATGGCGGTGCTGACGACGACATCGCTCCTGTGGGAGGAGGCGGTGCCCTTAGCGCCGAGATCGACAACTTCTTGCGGTGCGTGCGGCGCGGAGCGCCCTCTGATGTGGTCTCGCTCGAAGATGCTGTGGCCGGTCTTGAGCTGGTCGAACGCATTATCGCCGCTGGGGCGTCTCGGTGAGTCGCGCCGATGCGCATGTCCACCTGTCGTCGCGCCGCTCGTTCTGCGCAGCTCTCAAACCCGGCACCGAGGTCGAGGCGTACCTCGAGATTAGAGCGAGGGCAGGGATCACCCACTCGCTCGTCGTTGGCTACGAACGGGGCGAGCACGAGGGCAACAGCGACGACATCAGGCGTATAGCGCAAACGCACAAGGGCCTCCACACCACCGCTTTCCTCGAAACACACGGACCCCCGGCCCCCCGACTGTTGAGCGATGCCCTCGCGAAAGGACACGCGGGCTGGTCGGTGTATCTCGACGGCGACGGACTCGGCGCCTGGCGAACCTCCGACCGCGCCGCATTGCGTGGTCTCGACGGCGGCGTCCTCAGCGTCAACGTATCGGCGCGCGATATCGAAGCCTTGCATGATCTACTCAGGACATGCGGTGACGTCCCCGTCTTCGTCTCTCACCTGGGGCTGCCCGGTCCCGATGCGGCGGACTGGGCGCTCGATGGGCTCACGGCGCTGGCCTCAGACCCGCGGGTGCACGTGAAGGTCTCCGGGCTGTATGCGATCGACGCGCGCTCCGACCATCCTTCCGCTCGTGAGGTTGTCGCGGTCGCGGTGGACGCCTTCGGGGTTGACCGGCTCCTCTGGGGGAGTGACTTCTCTCCCGTGCTCGATGCGGTTGCCGACCCAGTTGGTATTCCTTCCTGGCTTCCGGGCCTCGTGGGGTCGAGCCTTCCCGGCGTCCTGGGAGCCAACCTGCTGCGGCTACTCGAAGTGAGGGCCTGAGCTTCATAACTGGTGCGGATCGACACTCATTTCAGGTCCGCTTACCTTGGTCCATGCCACACCTATATCCCGCGGGCGCTCGTTCGCGCGTCGGGGAATCAGCGCGGACGCGACCTCGGCAGGGGCAAGCGATATACCAAACCGCAGGCGAGGGGTGGACCCGATGCCCCGCAAGTTCGAGTGCTCAGCGAGTCAGGGAAATCGCAACCCGACTGTTCGTATCGAGTGCGACGCGTGTCGGTGTGGCCCAGTAGCATCTCGGTATGACGCCAGAGAATCGCACCGGTAGCGATTCCCGCTGTTGCATCGAGAGTGGCGCGCCATACGACTGGATCCACGTGGAAGACCCCACCCACGTTCAGATGATTGAGGTCGAGGACTGGCTGGCGAGCATGAACGAGTTCTCGCGTGCGCACGAAGAAGGCGAGCTCGACGAACTGTTCGAGGCGGCGTCCGAAGGCAAGCTGGAGGACACAGGCGACAACCACACCAAGATCAAGCCGATTACACATAAGCCGGAGATCTTTGAGTTGCGTCGGAAGTCAGGCGCGAAACGTCCGTATGAACCGACCCAGGTTTGGTGCCGCTCCTATGCGGGGAGCGGCTCTCTGGTGAGGGCCGCGTAGTAGGTCGCCTCGAACTCGTTCGGGCTGACCATTCCGAGGCTACCGTGGAGCCTTCGGTGGTTGTACCAGTCGACCCAGCCGGCGGTGGCGTATTCGACGTCGGCGATGGTCTTGTACGGGCCGTCGTGGAAGATCGTCGTGCGCATGCATTCGGCTTTGTAGAGCCCGTTGATCGTCTCCATCAGGGCGTTATCGTAGGCTTATCCGGCTAATCGGGTGTCTGGTGGGGATTGGCCGGGTAACGCGGGTCAGTTGCGGGTGAGTCGTCGGAGTTGCGTGTCGTGGCGGCGGACGGCGTCGGCGAGGGTCTGAACGGTGGCGCGGAGGGTGGCCAGTTCGTCGGTGATCGCGGTGATCTTCCCGTCGGGTTCGGACTGACGGTGGTGTTCGATCATGGTGCGGAGTTCGGGGTTGCGGTAGATGGTGGAGCGGGCGATGCCGACGCGTTCGGCGACGGCGGCGACCGTGGCCTTGCCGGTCGCGTTCCCACAGGGCCATGCGCAGCGGGAGCATCACGAGGTCCGTGTGCTACGCCGTGCCGCCGACATTCCTCCGGGAACTCGGCCCGGGGGTGCCGAATCGGCACCGACACAGCACGCCGTCTACGACCCGTCGGGGGTAGTGTCGGCGAAGAGGGCAAGGAACTTCTCGCGCGGGATCACGATGCGCCGCCCGAGCTTCACATGCGGGATCGTGCCCTCGTTGATGCTCGTGGTGATCGTCCGGGGATCGACCCCGAGAGCTTCGGCGGCTTCTTTGCGGGTGATGACCAGGCTGCGCCGCTTGCGGAGGTCGTCCATGTCCAGGGTGCTCTGCCGCATGAGGTCACCGTCCGATCCAATAAACAAGGAGATTGAGGGGTGCCTACCACGGTAGAAGCCAAACCTTGCTGTGTCAAGTACAACCATGTATGTTCTTAATATGGAAACGGAGAGGGTGCGGGGCAACCCGCCAGGACACACCAACCAGTACGTCGCCGGCAACATCCGTGCGGCCCGTCAAGCGATCGGCATGGACTTGCGCACCATGTCGAAGCTGCTGACCGACGCGGGGCGCAAACTCTCCCCGTCCGGGATCAGCAAGCTCGAAGCCGGGGATCGCCGCGTGGACGTGGACGACCTCACCGTGATCGCCTACCTGCTGCGCACCACCCCGGCCGCGCTCCTCACCCCGCCCGACGCAGCAAGCGGCGTGACGGGGGTGCCTGGCGAGTATCTGCGGGAAGAGATCGAGAAGTGGATGCAGGGCTGGCTCACGCTTACCCCGGAGGGGCTGCTGACCTATTGGCAGCAGGAATGGTTCGCCTGCCAGAACCGCATCCAGTACTACGATTCCTCCCTCAGCATCCCCGGCAGCGACCAGCTCCCCAGCACCGAGACCTACATGCAGCGTCTCGCGGAGCAGCGGGAACGCGCACGGTTCATCCGGGTGCGCGGCGAACAGATCGACCCGACCGGGCGCGTATTCAGCGGCCCCGATTTCCTCGACCGACTCGCCCCAGGCGGCACCGAGTAGCCCTCACACATCCCAGCGCGACCGACCTATCCAGCAGAAAGGATTAGGCAATGGCACGAAAGACCACAGCCGCCGGGCACGACTCCGGCGCGGACACCGCCGGCAGGGAGGTGAAACCGGCGCGACGCTCCCGCTCTCGGCAGCCCGGCTCGATCCAGGGTTACGACACCGATAAGGGCAAGCGGTGGCGGTTCCAGATCTACGTCCTGAAAGACCCCGAGTACCCCGAGATGGGAATGCGGCGTCTCACCCGCTCCGGGTTCACCAGCACCGACGAGGCCAACGACGCCTTGCAGGAGGCCTTGAAGCAGCGGAAACAGAACGAGAAGTTCGGAAACAAGGTGCCTACCGTTGGTGCGTACGCGGATGAGTGGGCGGCGGGCTTGAAGCTCGCGGCATCCACGATCAAGGGATACAAGAAGATCATCCGCAACCACATCACACCCCAGCTCGGCAGCATTCGGCTCGACAAGCTCACCGCCACGAGGATCGCTCGCCATTACCGCGACCTTGAAGACCACGGCCGCAAGGACGAATACGGCAAGGGGAGGCCGCTGTCGGCCAACTCGGTTCACAAGGTGCATGTCGTGCTGGGCGCGATCCTCGATGCCGCGATAGACGATGGGCACCTGACGGTGAATCCGGCGAAGAAGAAGCGCACCGTGAAAGCCCCGACCACCAGCGAGGTGCGGGCGCAAAAGCCCGAGATTGCGACCTGGACGGCCGACCAACTAACCCTGTTCCTCACCTGGAACCGCGACGAGTTGGATGATGAGCTGTTCCCGCTATGGCGTCTCATCGCTTACACCGGCGTGAGACGCAGTGAAGCTCTGGCGCTCAAGTGGAGCGATATCAATGGCAAGGCAATGCGGGTGAGTATCCGCCGCGCGGTCGATACCGACGACTGGACGAAAACCAAGCCGCCCAAGACCGGGCAAGCCCGCGTCATCGAAATAGACACCGAAACCCTGAAAGTGCTCGCCTCGTACAAGGTCGCCCGCGCAGAAGTCTCGTTCGAGCTGGCGAAAGCCGACGCCTATGTGTTCGGAGACGACGACGGCCAGTTGCGCTCGCCCGACGCCATGACCAGCCGCTGGGATCGCCGCTTGAAATGGGCGACCACGAAGTTCGACAGCCTCCCCCGCGTCACGATCAAGGGGCTGCGTCACACCCACGCGACGCTGCTGCTCGAACTCGGCGAACACCCCAAGGTCGTCCAAGAGCGGTTGGGGCACTCAACGATCACCACGACGATGAACATCTACTCCCACGTCACCCCGACCATGCAGAGGTCGGCCGTAGACCGCTTCGCCGCCCACCTCGGGAAGGCTTAGCACTTTTTCTAGCACTTCCGACGCGAATGACCCCCAACCCGGAGAACTAAATCCCAGGTCAGGGGCCATTTCATTCGCGTGCGCGAGGGGGGACTTGAACCCCCACGCCCTTGCAGGCACTGGCACCTGAAGCCAGCGCGTCTACCTATTCCGCCACTCGCGCATCGCCGTGTTCCGGAGAACACAACCTGAAAAGACTATCACGCGCGTATGCGCGGTTCGAACACCGCCGAGGGCCCCATATTGACGTTGATGGTCGCCTCCACAAGCGCATATTCAGCGGGGCTGGCTACGATGGCCGTATCCGTCGGCATGCCAGAGGAACCTAGTGGGACTACTTGACAGCTTTGAGAGAGGTCTTGAGCGCGCCGTGAACGGCGCGTTCGCCAAGACCTTCCGCAGCGGCATCCAGCCCGTCGAGATCGCTTCCGCCCTGCGCCGGGAGGCCGACACGAAGGCGGCCGTGGTCAGCCGCGACCGCATCATCACGCCCAGCGACTATCTGGTGCGGCTGAGTCCCGAGGATCACGAGCGGATGCTGACGCTCGGCCGTGCCCTGAACGACGAGCTGTTCGCGCTGCTGACCCAGCACGCCCGCACGCAGGGGTACAGCTTCGCCGGCGTCCTGCGCATCTCTCTCGAGGCCGACGAGCGCGTCTCCACCGGCACCGTGCACGTCGACTCCTCCTCGGTGGAGAGCAGCGTCTCCTGGCAGGGGGTGATCGAGATCGACGGCCGCCCCCACACGCTCGCCAGCGCGCGCACGGTGATCGGTCGCGGCAGCGACGCCGACATCACCATCTCGGATGCCGGCTCCAGCCGCCGACACGCCGAAGTGCTGTGGGACGGCGAGCGCGCCATGCTTCGCGACCTCGGCTCCACGAACGGCACGAAGGTCGACGGACAGAAGGTGCGCGAAGCCGCACTCTCGCCCGGCACCGTCTTCACGATCGGACGCACCGAGCTGACGTTCCGCGTCGTGCCGGCATCCTCACGACTCGGAGGTTCCCGATGAGCGCCCTTCGACTCCCTTCGTTCGCTCAGGAACCGGGTTGCCTCCCTGCCTCCTCGAAGATCGGAAGTGCCCGATGAGTGAACTGATGCTGCTGGTGCTGCGCATCGGCTTCCTGGTGCTGCTCTGGTTCTTCGTGTTCGCCGTGGTCTACTCGCTGCGCGCCGATCTGTTCGGCGTGCGCGTGCGCAAGATGCCCGCCGCCGAGGCCCCGGTCCCCGCGCCCATCCATCAGGCCCCGCGCCCCGCAGGCGCACCCGTGAAGGCCGCCACCCGTCTGGTGATCACCTCCGGCCCGAAGGTCGGCCTCGAGGTGCCGCTCAGCGCCACCGACCCGATGTCGATCGGCCGCTCCAGCGAATCGGGCCTCGTCATCCGCGACGACTACACCTCCAGCCACCACGCGCGTCTCTCGCAGCGCGGCGACATCTGGATGCTGCAGGACCTCGGCTCCACCAATGGCACGTTCCTGAACGGACAGCGTCTGAGCGACAAGCCCGTGCAGGTGCAGATCGGCACGCCCATCAAGGTGGGCGCCACGACGTTCGAGCTGCGAGCGTAAGGGCGCCGCACCAGATGGTCTTCGAGGGCTCGAGTGCCGCGATCTCCCACACCGGGAAGGTCCGCTCCAACAACCAGGACTCCGGATACTCCGGAGCGAACCTGTTCGTCGTCGCGGACGGCATGGGCGGCCACGCGGGAGGCGATGTGGCATCGACCCTCGCCATCCGCCGCATCGAGAGCCTCGACCACGTCTACGCGAGCACCGACGACGCCCAGGCCGAGCTGCAGGCGGCCGCCACCACCGCTGCCGCCGACCTGATCCGCGCATCGAAGGAACGCCCCGAGCTCGCAGGCCTGGGCACCACCCTCAGCGCGATCGTGATGTTCGAGGAGTACGCGGTCATCGGCCACATCGGCGACTCGCGCATCTACCTGTATCGGGATGACGCGCTGACGCAGATCACCACCGACCACACGTTCGTGCAGCGCCTGGTCGACTCCGGCCGCATCACGCTGGAAGAGGCCCGCTACCACCCGCGTCGCTCGGTGCTGATGCGGGTGCTCAGCGACATGGACATCGATCCGGATCTGGACATGTTCGTCATGCCCACCCGTCCGGGCGATCGCTGGCTGCTGTGCTCCGACGGTCTCTCGGGCGTGGTCGACGACATCCACATCGCCAAGGCAATGAGCCTGGGCCTGGCCCCCGGCCGCACCGCCGACTATCTGCTCAAGCGGGCGCTCGACGGTGGAGCACCCGACAACGTGACCATGGTGCTCGTCGACGTCGGTGGCGCGCATCCGCTCTCCTCCGGCACCCCGACAGTCGTGGGCGCGGCGTCCAACCCGTCGGACCTGCCCGTTCCCGCCCCGCGCAGCTCGCTCACCGGCTGGCTGCACCCGGTGCTGCAGGCCGCCAACGAGCCGAGCCACTTCGAACCGGACTCCGACTACTTCGAGGAGATCATCGAAGAGGACCGGCGTCGGCGCACGCGTCGCCGCGTGGCCTGGCTCGCCGCGCTCCTCGTCGCTGTGCTCGCACTGGTCGGCGCCGGCTTCCTCGCCTACAACTGGACCCAGACCCGCTACTTCGTGGGTGCGGATGATGACAGCGTGGTGATCTACCGCGGCGTGCAGCAGAACCTCGGTCCGATCTCGCTGTCCACCGAGATGAAGGACACCTTCATCCTGCTCGCCGACCTGCCGTCGTACCAGCGGGCGGCCGTTGAGCGCACGATCAATGCCCGGTCGCTGGCGGATGCCATGGCCATCACCGACCGCCTGCGCGCCAGCGTGCTCCCTGTGGTTCCCGAACCGGAACCCGAACCCACCCCCACGACCACTCCGGTGCCGACCACGGCGCCCACGACGGAAGCCCCGGCACCGTGACCGACGTCAGCGCCGACACCAGCGTCATGAAGGCGCTGAAGAAGATCCGGATGCCGCAGAAGCAGCGCAACCGGGAGTTCTGGCTGCTCCTGTTCGCCCTCGCCGTCGCCGGCGCCTCGCTCACCCTCGTGCAGCTCGGCGCCCTCGGCGCCATCGACCCGATGATCCTCGCCATCGGCGGGGGACTGGCCGTGCTGGCATTCGCCCTGCACGTGGTGCTGCGCGTCGTCGCATCCGATGCCGACCCGTTCGTCCTGCCGATCGCCACGGTGCTCACCGGCCTCGGCATCGCGATGATCTACCGCATCGATATCGCTCAGAAACTCGCCGGCTGGGCGATGTTCTCGAACAAGCAGCTGGCATGGGCGGCCATCTCGCTCGCGGGCGCCATCGCGCTGGTGATCGCACTACGCAACTACCGCGTGCTCTACCGCTTCACGTACCTGTCTGGTCTGGCCGGCATCGTGCTGCTGGTCCTGCCGTTCATCCCGTTCCTCAAGGCGCGCGGCGCGACGGCCGATGTGTGGGTCTCGATCGCAGGCGTCTTCTCCTTCCAGCCCGGCGAGCTGGCCAAGATCTGCCTGGCGATCTTCTTCGCCGGCTACCTGGTGCGCACGCGCGAGAGCCTCAGCTCGGTCGGCACGCGGTTCCTCGGCATGACCTGGCCGCGCATGCGCGAGCTCGGGCCGGTACTGGTGGTGTGGATCCTGTCGCTGCTGATCATCGTCACCCAGCGCGACCTCGGCACCGGGGTGCTGATCTTCGGCATGTTCATCGCGATGCTGTACGTGGCCACCGGAAAGACCAGCTGGGTTCTGATCGGACTGGTCGGCGTCGCCGCAGGGGCGTTCTTCGCCACCCGGATCCTCGCGTACGTGCAGCGTCGGTTCACGAACTGGCTGGACGCGTTCAACCCCGACATCATCAGCGCCAAGGGCGGCAGCTACCAGCTCGTCGAGGGCATCTTCGGTCTCGCCCACGGCGGGCTCATCGGCACCGGATGGGGTCAGGGACGGCCGCAGATCACCCCGCTGGCCAACAGCGACTACATCATCCCCAGCCTCGGCGAGGAGCTCGGCATCGTCGGCCTGTTCGCCATCCTCTGCCTGTACATGGTGTTCATCAGCCGCGGACTGCGCATCGGGCTCGCCGGACAGGACGACTTCGGTAAGCTGCTCGCCACCGGCCTGTCCTTCACGATCGCGCTGCAGGTGTTCATCATGGTCGGGGGTGTCACCCGCCTCATCCCGCTGACCGGACTGACCACCCCGTTCCTCGCGGCGGGGGGATCGTCGCTGGTCGCCAACTGGCTCATCGTCGCGCTGCTGCTGCGCATCAGCGACGGCGTGCGCCGTCAGCCCCGGGTGGTGATCGGATGACGAAGGCCCTTCGACTCCCTTCGCTCGCTCAGGAACCAGTTCGCACTCCACCGCAGGCGGTGTCGCATGACTAAAGAACTACGCCGACTGAGCTTCGTGATCCTCGCGATGTTCCTGTCGCTGTTCCTCGCCGCCAGCTGGATCCAGGTCGTCGACGCCGACAACCTGGCTCAGAATTCCGCCAACACGCGCACGCGACTGGACAGCTACCAGATCCAGCGCGGCTCGATCATCGTCGACGATTCGGCGATCGTCACCTCGGTTCCGACGAACGACCGCTACCAGTACCAGCGCGTCTACACGGATGCCGCGATGTGGGCCCCGGTCACCGGGTATTTCAATCCGGCGCTGCAGTCAGCCACCGGCATCGAGAACGCCTTGAACGCCGACCTGTCCGGTACCGGCTCGAACGCGTTCTTCGCGGAGATCGAGCGGATCCTCTCCGGCCAGCCGCAGCAGGGGCTCAGCGTGAAGCTGACCCTGAACGCGAAGGCGCAGCGTGCCGCCTGGGATGCCCTGCAGGGTCTGCAGGGCGCCGTGGTCGCGATCGAGCCGAAGACCGGCCGCATCCTCGCGATGGTCTCGACGCCCGGCTTCGACACGAACGCGCTCGCCTCGCACGACAGCGCCGCCGTGAACGCGGAGCACGACCGCCTGGCCGCGGACCCGACCAAGCCGCTGTACAACCGCGCGATCGCCGGAAACCTCAACCCGCCCGGTTCGACCTTCAAGGTGGTCGTGGCGGCCGCGGCCCTGGCATCCGGCGACTGGACCCTGGAATCGACTCTGCCGAACCCGGCCCGCTACACGCCTCCGACCGGTGAGCCCATCTCCAACGCCTGGGGCGGCACGTGCGGTGAGGGAGAGACGACCACGATCGCGGAGGCGCTGCGGCGCAGCTGCAACATCCCGATGGCGGAGCTCGCCGTCGAGCTCGGCGACAAGGCGATCCGCGAGACGGCCGAGAAGTTCGGCTTCAACACCGCGTTCGAACTGCCGCTCGAGTCGACAGCCTCCAGCTACCCCACGGGCCTGGACGACCCGCAGACCGCGCTGAGCGGCTTCGGCCAGGGGCAGGTGACTGCGACGCCGCTGCAGATGGCGATGGTCGCGGCCGGCGTCGCCAACGACGGTGCCGTCATGAAGCCTCGGATGGTGGATGCCGTGATCGGCGACGACTTCGCGGTGCACAGGCAGTACACCGATGAGGCCTTCGATCAGGTGCTCAGCGCCGCCGATGCCAAGGCGCTGAGCGCCGTCCTCGTCCAGGGGGTCGATTCCGGAGCGGCGACGGGTGCAAGAATAGACGGCGTCGATGTTGCCGGAAAGACAGGAACAGCGGAGAACGGCTCCAAGCCCTACACGCTGTGGTTCACAGGTTTCGCACCGGCGGAGAATCCGAAGGTTGCGGTGGCGGTCGTCGTCGAAGACGGCGGTGGAAAAGGACAGTCGGGTTCCGGCAATGCGATTGCCGCCCCGATTGCGAAGAAAGTCATAGAGGCGGTGCTGGGCAGATGAGGCCGACGCAGGGTGTGTCGTTCGGTGGACGCTACGAGCTGCTGTCGCGGATCGCGATCGGCGGCATGGGCGAAGTGTGGGAGGCCACGGATCACGTCATCGGACGCACCGTCGCCATCAAGATCCTCAAAGACGAGTACATGGGGGATCCGGGCTTTCTGGAGCGCTTCCGCGCCGAGGCCCGCCACGCCGCGCTCGTCAACCACGAGGGGATCGCCAGCGTCTTCGACTACGGCGAGGAGAACGGCTCCGCCTTCCTGGTCATGGAACTGGTGCCCGGCGAGGCGCTGTCCACCGTGCTCGAGCGCGACGGCGCGCTGAGCGCGGACAAGACGCTCGACATCGTCGCCCAGACGGCATCCGCTCTGCAGGCGGCGCACGCCGCAGGTCTGGTGCACCGCGACATCAAGCCGGGAAACCTGCTGATCACGCCCGACGGCCGGGTCAAGATCACCGACTTCGGCATCGCCCGCATCGCCGACCAGGTGCCGCTGACGGCCACCGGTCAGGTGATGGGCACGGTGCAGTACCTGTCGCCCGAACAGGCGTCCGGCCACGCGGCATCCCCCGCGACCGACATTTATTCACTGGGAATCGTCGCCTACGAGTGCCTGGCGGGCAAGCGTCCGTTCACCGGCGAGTCGCAGGTGGCCATCGCGATGGCGCAGATCAACGAGAAGGCCCCGGCGCTGCCTGCCAGCGTGCCCACGCCGGTGCAGAACCTCGTGATGGCGATGATCGCCAAGAAGCCGGCGGAGCGCCCGTCATCGGCGGCCACGGTGTCGCGCGC
>JBARWR010000339.1:0-11948 GCA_049646915.1 Microbacterium sp. | reverse complement strand
GAGCGATGGCGGCCGCCGGGCGCTGACGCCGCGGCAAGACGTTCCCCGCGGGGGATGAGTGTGTCCACATGTCAGTCTGAGAGAGGTGTACGAAGATGTCAACACTGGCAACGACCCGAGGCACGGGCAAGAGCCCGACCGCCGGCCGATGGTGGATCGTCGTCGCGGCGCTGCTGCTGCAGTTCGCGATCGGCGCGGTCTACGCATGGAGCGTGTTCGGCAAGGCATTGGCTGACCCCGGCGCGATGAACCTGTCCACGTCCGAGGCGTCGCTGACGTTCACCGTCACCATCGGCATGATCTTCATCGGCAGCTACATCGGCGGCAAGGTGCAGGACCGCACCGGCCCGCGACCGGTGGCTCTGACCGGAGGCATCGTCTACGCACTGGGCTGCATCGTCGCCTCCTTCGCCGTGTCGCACGACTCCAGCCAGCTCTGGCTGCTGGTGCTCGGCTACGGCGTGATCAGCGGCTTCGGCCTCGGGTACGCCTACATCGTGCCGATCGCGATGCTGCAGAAGTGGTTCCCCGACAAGCGCGGTCTGATCACCGGTCTCGCCGTCGCGGGCTTCGGCTTCGGCGCTGTGGTCACCGCACCGGTCGCGCAGTGGCTGATCGCCATGACGCCGACCGAGCCGAACCGCGCGTTCCTTCCGCTCGGCATCGGATACCTCGTGCTGGCGGTCGTGGGGGCATCGTTCTTCCGCAACCCGCCGACCGGCTACACCGTACCCGGCTGGGTGCCGGCAACCGGTGGCCGCACCCAGGATGCGTACAAGCAGTTCACCGAGAAGGAGGCGCTGCGCGCCCCGCAGTGGTATCTGCTGACCGCGATCCTGACGCTGAACGTCACCGTCGGAATCGCGCTGATCGCCCAGGCTGCGGCCAGTGCGAAGGACATCGCCGGCTACAGCGTGGCGGGGGCTGCGGCCCTGGTCGGGGTGCTCGCCCTGTTCAACGGCGGCGGCCGCATCTTCTGGGCATGGGTGTCGGGCTTCACCGGCCGCATGTGGGCGTTCGCGCTCATGCTGGGGCTGCAGGGCATCTGCCTGCTGCTCGTGCCGCACGCCAGCAACGCGGTGCTGTTCTTCATCCTCGCCGCGGTCATCTACCTCTGCTACGGCGGCGGCTTCGGCACGATGCCGGCCACAGCGGGCGACTTCTTCGGGGTCAAGCACGCCGGAGCCATCTACGGCCTGATGATCATCGGATGGAGCCTCGGCGGCATCATCGGACCGCCCATCATCGCGGCGCTGATCGGTGACGGCGAGGTGAAGAACTACACCCTCGGCTACACCGTCATCGGAATCATCGCCCTGGTGTCGCTCATCTTCCCGCTGATCACGAAGATGCCCCGACCCAAGGACGCCGCCGTGAGCGGGGCACCGGCGACCGGAGCGGCCACGGCTGCCGCAGCGGACTGAGCCCACGCGCCCGACCACCCCGGGCCGTGAATCCACGGCCCGGGGCGGGCTCCGGTGCGCATTCGACGACTACGGTGGTGAACATGGCAGTGCAGCTCGGATCCCGGCTTCGGGACACCCGCGGGCGTCTGCTGCGGGACATGCGCATCTCGGTCACGGATCGATGCAACTTCCGCTGCGTGTACTGCATGCCGAAGGAGATCTTCGGCCGCGACTACGACTTCATGCCGCAAGCGATGCTGCTGAGCTTCGAGGAGATCGTCCGCGTGGCGCAGGCGGGCATCGCCCACGGGGTGCACAAACTGCGACTCACCGGCGGCGAGCCGCTGCTGCGCAAGGACATCGAGACGCTCGTGGCCATGCTCGCCGAGCTGCGCACCACCGAGGGAGAGCCGCTGGATCTCGCGCTCACCACCAACGGCTCCGCGCTCGCGCACAAGGCGCAGGATCTGCGGGATGCCGGACTGACCCGCGTCACGGTCTCGCTGGACTCCCTGGATGAGGCGACCTTCCGGGCGATGAACGACATCGACTTCCCGCTGCAGCGCGTGCTGGACGGCATCCGCGTCGCCGAGGAGGTCGGGTTCGACGCGATCAAGGTCAACACGGTCGTCAAGCGCGGCGTGAACGATGACGACGTGCTCGCCATCGCCGAGCGCTTCCGGGGCACCGGCGTGACCGTGCGGTTCATCGAGTTCATGGACGTCGGCACGACCAACGGCTGGAACCTGGACCAGGTCGTGCCCTCCGCCGAGGTCATCGAGCGCATCTCCGCCGTGCATCCGCTCGAACCGGTCGCGCCCGCGTACCGCGGCGAGACCGCCAGCCGCTGGCGCTACGCCGATGGCGCCGGCGAGATCGGCGCGATCTCCAGCGTCACCGAGCCGTTCTGCGGCAACTGCACGCGGGCGCGGATATCTGCCGACGGCAAACTCTTCACCTGTCTGTTCGCCTCGAAGGGGCACGACCTGCGGGCGCTGCTGCGCACGGGGTGCACGGATGCCGAGCTCGAGGACGCTCTCGGCGGGATCTGGGGTGCGCGCGACGACCGCTACTCCGAACTGCGTTCCGCCGACACTCCCACCGAGCGCATCGAGATGTCCTACATCGGCGGCTGATTCTCGCGGCGCCCGCCCGCCGCCGGGACGCCACCGAGAAGTAGGCTGGCCAGGTGGCACGGAGCATCTACATCACCTCGGCCGAAGGACACAGCGGCAAGTCGACGATCGCGCTGGGTGTGCTGGATGCGCTGATGCGCGTCTCGCCACGGGTCGGCGTGTTCCGGCCCCTGGCGCGATCCGCGATCGAACGCGACCTGGTGCTCGAACTGCTGCTCGCACACGACGGCGTTCATCTCGACTACGAGGACTGCATCGGCGTCACCTACGACGACGTCCGCGAGGACCCGGAGCGGGCGCTGGGCACGATCGTCTCGCGCTTCAAGGCCGTCGAGGCGCAGTGCGATGCGGTCATCGTGGTCGGCAGCGACTACACCGATGTGGCCAGCCCTGCCGAGCTCGGCTACAACGCCCGCATCGCCGCGAACCTCGGCGTTCCCGTGCTGCTCGTGCTCTCCGGGCGGGATCAGCAGAACAATGCCGAGCAGCTCGGCACCACCACGGCGCGTTCGCCCGAGCAGATCGAGCAGATCGCGGCGCTCGCACTCGGCGAGCTGGCTGCGGAGCGCGCCGAGCTGTTCGCCATCATCGTGAACCGGGCTGAACCCGATGCGCTGAAACAGATCGTCGACGGCATCGGTGTCGACCGCACGCCCGTATGGGCGATCCCCGAGGAGCGCTCGCTCGTCGCGCCGTCCATGCGCGGCATCCTGCAGGCCCTCGACGGACGCGTCGTCCGCGGCGGAGACGAGCTGCTCGAGCGCGAAGCCTACAGCATCGTGATCGCCGGCATGTCGATGGTGAATGTGCTGCCCAGACTCACCGAGGATGCGGTCGTCATGATCGCCGCCGACCGCAGCGAGACCCTGCTGGCGACGCTTCTCGCGGCGGCATCCGGAACCTTCCCCGACATTGCGGGCATCGTCCTGAACGGCCCGTTCGAGCTTCCCGACACGATCGTGCAGCTCATCGACGGGCTCGAGCTGAGCATTCCGATCATCGCCACAGACCTGGGCACCTACGACACCGCGGTGCGCATCATGCACACCCGCGGTCGCGTCAGCGTGGACTCCAGCCAGCGCTACCAGAGCGCGCTGGCCCTGTTCCAGAAGCACGTCGACATCGCCGAGCTCACGATAGAGATGGGCCTTGCCCAGTCGTCGGTGATCACGCCGCTGATGTTCGAGTACGGACTCATCGAGCGCGCCCGCAGCCGGCGGATGCGCATCGTTCTTCCCGAGGGCGGCGATGACCGCATCCTCCGCGCCGCAGCCATCCTCCTGGCGCGCAGTGTGGCCGACCTGACGATCCTCGGCGATGAGGCGGAGGTGAGGGCGCGCGCGACGGCCCTCGGCCTGGACATCGCCGACGCGCAGGTGCTCAGCCCCACCGATCCCGAGCACGTCGAGCGATTCGCGCAGGAGTACGCGCGGCTGCGCGCGCACAAGGGCATCACGCTGGAGCAGGCGGCCGACACCGTCACCGACGTCTCCTACTTCGGCACGATGATGGTGCACCTGGGACTGGCGGACGGCATGGTCTCGGGTGCGGCGCACACCACCGCGCACACGATCCGCCCGTCCTTCGAGATCATCAAGACCCGCCCGGACGTGAACGTGGTCTCCAGCGTGTTCCTGATGGCGCTCGCCGACCGGGTGCTGGTCTACGGCGACTGCGCGGTGATCCCCGATCCCACCAGCATCCAGCTCGCCGACATCGCCATCTCATCCGCCGCCACCGCGCAGCAGTTCGGCATCGAGCCGCGCGTCGCGATGCTGTCGTACTCGACGGGGGAGTCGGGTTCCGGCGCCGACGTCGACAAAGTGCGCGAGGCGACCGCCCTGGTGCGCGAGCGGATGCCGGAGCTGCTCGTCGAGGGTCCGATCCAGTACGACGCGGCCGCCGACGCTGCGGTGGCCGCAGCGAAGCTGCCCGGCTCGCAGGTGGCAGGTCGGGCGACCGTCTTCGTGTTCCCCGACCTCAACACGGGCAACAACACCTACAAAGCCGTGCAGCGCTCAGCGGGCGCGGTGGCGATCGGCCCGGTGCTGCAGGGCCTGAACAAGCCCATCAACGATCTGAGCCGTGGAGCTCTGGTCGAGGACATCGTCAACACCGTCGCGATCACCGCGATCCAGGCCCAGGAGGCGCGCGCATGACCGTCGTCTCAGGACCGTCTGTGGGGCACGAAAACACCCTTCCCGGCATCGCAAGCATGCGTTCGCGCCCCACAGACGGTCGTGTCGTGCTTGTCATCAACAGCGGCTCCTCCTCGCTGAAGTACAGCCTGATCGACCCGGTGCGCGAGATCGAGCTGGCCAACGGGCTGATCGAGCGGATCGGGCAGGACACCGGTGTGGTGAGCCATACTTCGCGCATCGTCGCCGAGCCGGGGCAGCCCGCGCCCACGATGCTGGATGCGAAGTACTCCGACGAGCGGCCGATCGCCGATCATGACGCGGCGTTCGCGGTCATGCTCGCCCAGTTCGCCGAACACGGTCCGAGCCTTGACGAGAATCCGCCGATCGCGGTCGGCCACCGCGTCGTGCACGGCGGTGCCCGCTTCTTCGAGCCGACGCTGATCACTCCTCTGGTGGAGATCAACATCGAGGACCTGATCGTGCTCGCGCCGCTGCACAATCCCGCCAACCTCGCCGGCATCCGTGCGGCGCGCTCGGCATTCGCCGATGTGCCGCACGTCGCCGTGTTCG
This sequence comes from Microbacterium sp., assembly GCA_049646915.1. Taxonomy (GTDB): domain Bacteria; phylum Actinomycetota; class Actinomycetes; order Actinomycetales; family Microbacteriaceae; genus Microbacterium. The sequence continues at coordinate 6,695 of JBARWR010000339.1, read as the reverse complement.
ACACGGCGTTCCACCAGACCCTGCCCGCGGCGGCCTACACCTACGCGATCGATGCGGAGACTGCCCGCGAGCACCGCATCCGCCGCTACGGGTTCCACGGCACCAGCCACAAGTACGTGTCCGAGTCGGCGGCCGCCTTTCTCGGCCGCGATCTCGGCGAGCTGCGCCAGATCGTGCTGCACCTCGGCAACGGCGCCTCGATGACAGCAGTCGACGGCGGCCGGTCGGTGGAGACCTCGATGGGCTTCACCCCGCTCGAGGGCCTGGTGATGGGCACGCGCTCGGGCGACATCGATCCGGCCGTGCAGTTCCACCTCTCGCGCCGCGCGGGGATGGATGCCGACGAGCTGGACACGCTGCTGAACAAGCGCAGCGGACTGCTGGGACTGGCCGGCCGCAGCGACATGCGCGACATCCTCGCCGGACGCGCGGCGGGGGAGAAACCCGCCACCCTCGCCTACGACGTGTACATCCACCGGCTGCGCGCCTATCTGGGTGCCTACATCGCCCAATTGGGCGGGGTCGACGTGATCTCGTTCACCGCCGGTGTGGGCGAGAACGCGGCCGAGGTGCGAGCCGACGCCCTGGCCACGCTCGGGTTCCTGGGCGTGCAGGTCGACCCGCAGCGCAACGCCTCTCGGGAGAGGGACGTCCGCCGCATCTCGTCGGATGCGTCGAGCATCGAGGTGCTCGTCGTGCCCACCGACGAGGAGCTCGAGATCGCCCGTCAGACCCTCGGCGCGATCTGACCCGGCCGGGTTCGCTCCCGGCCCTCGAAGATCGAGCTGATGACCCCTGAATCGGCGGGTTTCTTCATTAGGCTGGACGTGCCCGCTCACCTCTGGAGGTCCCGTGACCGACCTGCTTCCCGATCTGCATCGCGCCACCGGCGTGCTGTTCGATCTCGACGGCGTGCTGACGCCGACCGCTGAGGTGCACATGCGCGCCTGGCAGCACGTGTTCGACGACGTGCTCGCCCAGTGGGGAGTGAGTGAGCCGTACACGGATGCCGATTACTTCGCCTACGTCGACGGCAAGAAGCGCTATGACGGGGTGGCCAGCATGCTGCGCAGCCGCAACATCGAGATCCCGTGGGGGCAGGTCGACGACCCGCCCGAGGCGGAGACGATCTGCGGGGTCGGCAACCGCAAGAACGCCGCGTTCGAGGCGGCGCTGCGCAGCGAGGGGATCGCCCCGTATCCCGGCTCGCTGGCGCTGCTGGAGAGCCTGCACGCGGCATCGGTCCCGATGGGAGTGGTGTCGAGCTCGAAGAACGCCGAGGAGGTGCTCGGCAGCGCCGGCATCCGCGGCTTCTTCCGGATCGTGGTCGACGGCGTCGTCGCCGAGCGCGATCATCTGTCCTCCAAGCCCGCGCCGGACATGTTCCGTGAGGGCGCCCGGATGCTGGGTGTGGACCCCGCCGAGGCGGTCGCCGTCGAGGATGCGGTGGCCGGTGTGGCATCCGCGGCATCCGCCGGATACGCGAGCGTCATCGGCGTCGATCGCGGCGCCGGCCCCGAGGCGCTGCGGGAAGCCGGCGCGACCTGTATCGTCGATGATCTTGCCCTCTTTCTGCCCGGTGCCCCGGGCTGACATCCGCCCCTCATCACCCCTCTCGGAGAACGCATGATCGACCGCGACCGCTATCCCGTAGACCCTTGGCGTCTCGTCGAGAGCCGCTACGACGAGGAGGGTGTCTCCGAGACCCTCTTCTCGGTGGGCAACGGCTATCTGGGGCTGCGTGGCAACCACATCGAGGGGCGGGGCGCGCACGAGCACGGCACGTTCATCAACGGTTTGCACGAGACGTGGCCGATCCGGCACGCCGAGCAGGCCTACGGCTTCGCCGAGGTCGGACAGACCATCGTGAACGCTCCGGATGCCAAGGTGATGCGCGTCTACATCGATGACGAGCCGCTGACTTTCGACGAGACCGAGATCCTGGAGTACTCCCGGGTGCTCGACATGCGCACGGGCATCCTGGACCGAACGGTCGTGTGGCTGACGCCGTCGGGCAAGCGCGTGCGCATGCACGACGAGCGGATGGTGAGCTTCGATGAGCGCCATCTCGCGGTGCTGCGTCTCGAGGTGACGGTCGAGAACTCCGATGCGCCGGTGACGATCAGCTGCCAGCTGCTGAACCGGCAGGACGGCGCGGGCATCTACGCCGGCGACCCGATGGCGGCCAAGTCCGAGGCGAAGGCCGGGTTCGACCCGCGCAAGTCCGAGCGGATCACCGCCCGTGTGCTGCAGCCGGTGGAGTACTGGCAGGACGGGCTGCGCTCGGCGCTGTCGTACCGGGTCACCGACTCGGGCATGACGGTCGCGGTGGTCGCCGATCACATCGTCGAGACCGAGAACGAGTACAGCTCCCGCACGCTCATCGAGCCCGACATCGCCAAGAACGTGTTCCGGGTGCAGGCCAAGGCCGGCGTTCCGATCCGGATCAGCAAGATCGTCAGCTATCACAGCTCCCGCGGGGTGCCGCCGCGCGAGCTCGTCGACCGCTGCCGTCGCTCGCTCGACCGGGTGGGGGTGGAGGGTGTGGATGCCCTGTTCCATGGGCAGCGGGAGTGGCTGAGCGCGTTCTGGGACCGCTCCGACGTGCGCATCGTCGGTCACGACGACGCGCAGCAGGCCACCAGGTGGTGCCTGTTCCAGCTCGCACAGGCGGCGTCGCGGGCCGACGGCAGCGGCGTGCCGGCCAAGGGCCTGACCGGATCGGGATACAGCGGGCACTACTTCTGGGACACCGAGATCTACGTGCTGCCGTTCCTCACCTACACGTCGCCGCAGTGGGCGAAGAACGCGCTGCGTGCCCGGGTGCTCATGCTGCCCGCCGCTCGCCGCCGGGCGGCCCAGCTGAACGAGGCGGGCGCCCTGTTCCCGTGGCGCACCATCAACGGCGAGGAGGCGTCGGCGTACTACGCCGCCGGCACTGCGCAGTTCCACATCAACGCCGACGTCAGCTACGCGCTCGGCAAGTACGTGCGAGCCACCGGCGACGAGGACTTCCTGCGCCGGGAGGCGGCCGACATCGCCGTCGAGACGGCTCGGCTGTGGGCCACGCTCGGCTTCTGGCGCGGCACGAACGGCACCTCGAGCTTCCACATCCACGGCGTCACCGGGCCCGATGAGTACACCACCGTCGTCAACGACAACCTGTTCACCAACGTCATGGCCCGCTACAACCTGCGCTTCGCGGCGCAGGTCGTCGGCGAGATGGCCGAGCACGATCCCGAGGCCTACGCGGCGCTCGTGGACCGCACCGGACTGGATGCCGGGGAGCGCGACGCCTGGGATCGAGCGGCCGAGGCGATCCACATCCCGTACAGTGACGGACTGGGCATCCACCCGCAGGACGCGTTCTTCCTCGAGCGCGAGGTGTGGGATCTGGAGGGCACGCCGGCCGACAAGCGTCCGCTGCTGCTGCACTACCACCCGCTGGTGATCTACCGGTTCCAGGTGCTCAAGCAGGCGGATGTCGTGCTGGCGCTGTTCCTGCAGGGCAATCACTTCACGTCCGAGGACAAGCTCGCCGACTTCGACTACTACGACCCGCTGACCACCGGAGACTCCACGCTCTCGGCGGTCGTGCAGTCGATCATGGCGGCCGAGGTGGGCTATCAGGATCTCGCCCAGAAGTACTTCGAGCAGGCGCTCTACGTCGACCTCGGCGACCTGCACCACAATGCCTCCGACGGCGTGCATGTGGCATCCGCGGGTGGGGTGTGGACGGCGCTGGTGAGCGGTTTCGGCGGCATGCGCGACCACGACGGACTGCTCAGCTTCGACCCCCGGCTGCCTGCGGACTGGCCGGAGCTGTCGTTCCCGCTGCAGTGGCATGGTTCCGCTCTGTCGGTCACCGTGACCCGCGACGCGCTGCGCGTCGAGGTGCGATCGGGCGAGCCGGTGGAGTTCTCAGTGCGCGGCGTCGTGTGGCGTGCGGCGGTGGCGGAGCCCGCCATCGTCGCGCTCGCCGATCAGGGCCCGCTGCGCCCCGGGCGCCCGACTCTGCGCCAGTTCGAAGACGCCCGTCGTGATGACGGCACACTCATGTCGCCCACCATCCCGGTTACCACCACGACGATCCCGATCATCGGAGTGTTCGAGGACTAGCGGCGATGTCCGACAGCCGCTTGGTGCAGGCGGCTGTCGGGCCCTGTGCTATCCGGGCAGCCCGGGGTGCGCATCGAGCAGCTTTGCCAGCAGTTCCCGCAACTGGTCCGATTCGGCCGCGGTGAGGTTCACGGCGAGTTCTGCCTGCGCGAGATCGGTGGCGGCTTGCAGCTCCTCCAGGTAACGCTGCCCGCTCGGAGTGATCGTGACGGTGTTGCGCCGACGATCGGCAGGATCGGTCGTGCGGACGATGTGGGCGTTGTCGTCGAGGCGTGTGGTGATGCCGTTGATGCGGTTGCGATCGAGGCCGAGCCGGCGTCCGAGTTCGACCTGGCTGATGGCGCCGAATTCGTCCAGGGCGGCCAGCACGGCGAAGTCGGCCCGTCCTGTCGCCGGCATCCGCGCGCCTGTCAGGCGTGCACCGACGATGTCGGCCTTGTGTGCCTGCCAGGTCAGAAGTGCCCGCAGCCTGGCCGGGGGTCGGGTCGGGTCGGATTCAGCCATGTCGACATCATAACCGTTGCCATCGACAACGAAAAGGAATACGGTTGCTGTCGACAACGTTGTTGCTTACAACGAAATGAATTCGAGGTTGGGAGACCCGATGATCCACGTTCCAATGACGACACCCGAGCCGAACGGCCCCTCCGTGCCGGTGCCCGCGACCGTGTCGGGGGTCCAGTCATGATCCTCGTCACCACGGCAGGAAAGGTCGGTGCGCACGCAGCTCGGCTCCTCGCCTCAGCGGGCCATCCTGTGCGCGTCATGGTTCGGAACCCGGACGCGCACCGAGATCTCGCGGATGCCGGGGCCGAGCTGTTCCACGGTGACCTCGACCGTCCGGATGCGATAGCCGCAGCGATGGTCAGTGTCCGGTCGGTCGTACTGGTGTCACCGGCGGTGCCCGCGCAGGAGATCGCCGTGATCAAGGCCGCACGCGAAGCCGGCGCGACGCACGTGACGAAGATCACCAGTGACGCCGCACCGGACTCGCCGATACAGCGCCGTCGCGACCACCACCGCATCGAAGTGGCTCTGGCGGAGTCCGGGACACCGCACACCCTGCTGCGGTCGAATGCATACATGCAGAACCTTCTCGCCCTCGCGCCCGGCATCGCGGCCAGATCGGAGTTCGCGTCCTCCACCGGCGACGGCCGGATCGGCATCGTGGACGCCCGCGACGTCGCCGCAGCCGCCGCGACCATCGCGTCGTCGCCGGCTGAGCACGCCGGCAGGACGTATCGGCTGAGCGGGCCGGCGAGCCTCTCGTACGACGACATCGCCGACCGGCTCACCGAGCTCCTGGGTCGCACCATCACCCACCGGCGCATCACCACCGAAGAGCAGGAAGCCGCGATGATCGAGCTGGGCCTCCCGGCACCGGTCGCGCATGCCAATGCTCAGGCGCTGGAGCTCTTCGCCCAAGGCGACTCCGATTGGACCAGCCCCGACATCGAACGCATCACAGGCAGACCCGCAACCGGCTTCTCCGCGTTCGCAGCCGAACACGCCGCACGGTTCTCCAGGGACGACGCGTAGTCGGGCCGCTGGGCTGTCGGACAGGGACTCGCCTGTCCGACAGCGGGACTCGCCATTCCCCAGGTGCACGGGCGGCCGTTCTCGATGTCGGTCGCACGCCGTAGGCTGGACGAGTGACGACAGCCCTGTACCGCCGCTACCGGCCCGAGACCTTCGGGGAGATGATCGGCCAGTCCCAGGTGACCGACCCGCTCATGACCGCGCTGCGCGGCGATCGGGTCGGGCACGCCTATCTCTTCTCCGGCCCCCGCGGATGCGGAAAGACCACGTCAGCCCGTATTCTCGCGCGCTGCCTGAACTGCGCCGAAGGCCCCACCGACACCCCGTGCGGCGTGTGCCCGAGCTGCGTGGAGCTCTCCCGCGACGGCGGCGGATCGCTCGATGTGGTCGAGATCGATGCGGCCAGCCACAACGGCGTCGACGACGCGCGCGATCTGCGCGAGCGGGCGACGTTCGCACCCAGCCGCGACCGGTACAAGATCTTCATCCTCGATGAGGCGCACATGGTCACGCCGCAGGGATTCAACGCCCTGCTGAAGCTGGTCGAAGAGCCCCCCGAGCACGTCAAGTTCATCTTCGCGACGACCGAGCCCGAGAAGGTGCTCGGCACGATTCGCTCGCGCACCCACCACTATCCCTTCCGGCTCGTGCCCCCGGCGGCGATGCTCGAGTACGTCGAGAAGCTCAGCGCCGAAGAGGGCGTCCAGGTCGAGGAGGGCGTGCTCGGGCTCGTCGTGCGTGCCGGCGGAGGGTCCCCGCGCGACACATTGTCGCTGCTCGACCAGCTGATCGCCGGATCCGACGAGGGCAACGTGACGTATTCCCGTGCCGTCGCACTGCTCGGCTATACGCATGCGGCGCTGCTCGACGAGATCGTCGAGGCGCTTGCCGCCGGCGATGCCGCCGCGTCCTTTCCCGCGGTCGACCGCGTCGTGCAGAGCGGTCAGGACCCTCGCCGGTTCGTCGACGACCTGCTCGAACGGCTGCGCGACCTGATCGTGATCGCCGCCGTCGGCGACGGCGCCGCTGCCGTGCTG
>JBARWR010000338.1:0-5191 GCA_049646915.1 Microbacterium sp. | reverse complement strand
CCACCGAAGCGCGCGCTCAGGCCGACGGATGCCCGACGACGCCCTTGCGCAGCAGTGCGTTGCCGTACTTGCGGGTCTCGCCGGTGCGGACCATCAGATACGCGCCCTTCGCGATGTCGTAATAGGCGAAGCGCTCCACGAAGCGAGTCGTCTCCGGCGCGGTGCCCGCCGCAGCCATCAGCTCGTGCTGCACGTCCAGCATGGTGGCATCCGCCGACTCCATCAGGTCCATGCCGGGCGCATCATCCAGCGGCAGCACCGAGCGGATCGCGGCGACGACCTCGGGCGTCGTCGTGCCGGGAAGATCGACGACATGCTTCCCCAGCGCCCACGCCGGGAAGTGCGCGTCGGCCACGACGACCGAGTCGGAGTGGCCCATCCGGTCCAGGTGCAGCAGCAGTTCACCGGTGAGAAGCGGGTCGATTCCCTCAAGCATCCGTCAGTCCCTCCTCCGTCTTCGAATCGCGCAAAATGCTGCGATTCGACTCAGGATGCCGCAATTCGCGCGATTCGAACGATGTCATGCCGCCAGTCCCTCCTCGGCGAGATTCCGCCACAGCTCGGCGGGGATCTCCAGCGCGGCATACTCCGCATTCTGCCGCAGCTGCGCGGGGCGGCTGCCACCGACCACCACGGAGCGCACGGCCTCCGCCTGCAGCGGGAACTGGATGGCGGCCGCCGGAAGCGGCACGCCATGATCGCGGCAGACCTCAGCGATGCGCGCCAGACGATCCCACAGCTCGTCTGGCAGCTGCCCGTACTCGTAGCGCCCGTCACGCCGGGGCGTGTCGGACGCGAGCAGTCCGGAGTTGAAGACCGACGCCGCCACAATGCCCGTGCCGTGCTCCACGCACGCCGGCAGCACGTCAGCCGCCGCAGGCTGCTCGAGCAGCGTGTAGCGGCCGGCGACCATGATGATGTCGAGATCCGCCTCGCGGACCGATCGGGCCAGCGCATCCGCCGTCATCGCACCGATGCCGATCGCGCCGACCATTCCCTCGGACCGCACCTTCTCCAGTGCCGGGAACGCCTCGGCGATGGCCAGGTCGAGATCGTGGCGCTCGGGGTCGTGCAGGTAGAGCAGGTCGATCCGGTCGAGCCCGAGCCGCTCCTGCGACTCGGCGATGCTGGCGCGGATGCCCGCCTCGGTGAAGTCCCACTCGCGCCGCACATCGTCCGGCACGAAGAAGTCATTGTCGGTGTCGAGTCCGCCCGCCTGGTGGTCGGGGTTGGGGCGCAGCAGGCGCCCGGCCTTGGTCGACACGATGAACTCGTCGCGCGGCTTGGTCTGCAGGAAGGCGCCGAGACGTCGCTCCGACAGCCCGAGACCGTAGTGCGGTGCGGTGTCGAAGTAGCGGATGCCGGCATCCCACGCGGCCTCGAGCACACCCCATGCCTCGTCGTCGGTCAGCGCACGGAACAGGTTCCCCACGTTGGCGGCGCCGTAGCCGAGCTGCGGCAGGGTGAGTTCAGTCGGTGACATGCTGTCCTGTCCAGGTGTACTCGGCGATGCTCTCGGCCTTCATCTCCATGCTCGTGCCCGGCGCAGTCGGCGGCATGTACGACCCGCGCTGGATGTCGGTGGGAACGACGAAATGCTCGTGCAGGTGGTCGACGTACTCGATGAGCCGGCCCTCGCGGGAGGCGCTGACGGCAATGAAGTCGAACATCGACAGGTGCTGCACCGCCTCGCACAGTCCGACGCCGCCAGCGTGCGGGCACACCGGCACGCCGAACTTGGCGGCCAGGAGCAGGTTGGCGATGTTCTCGTTGACTCCGGCGACGCGCACGGCGTCGATCTGCATGACCTCGATGGCCTTCGCCTGCAGCAGCTGCTTGAAGATCATCCGGTTCTGCGCGTGCTCGCCGGTGGCGACGCGGATCGGTGCGATGCCGCGGGCGATCTCGGCGTGACCGAGGACGTCGTCGGGGCTGGTGGGCTCCTCGACCCAGGCGGGGTGGAACTCGGCGAGCGCGGTCACCCACTCGATGGCCTCGGAGACCTCCCAGCGCTGGTTGGCATCGATCGCGATGGGGAAGTCCGGCCCGACGACCTCGCGCGCCTTGCGGAAGCGGCGGATGTCGTCCTCGAGGTCGGCGCCGACCTTGAGCTTGATCTGCGTGAACCCGTCGGCCATCGCCTCGCGCGCGAGCCGCTCGAGCTTCTCGTCGGAGTAGCCCAACCAGCCGGGGCTGGTGGTGTACCCGGCATATCCGGTGGCGAGCAGCTGCCGCTCGCGTTCGGCGCGGCCGGGAACGGCGTCGCGGAGGATCTCGAGGGCCTCTTCGCGGGTGAGGGCGTTGGTGAGGTAGCGGAAGTCGACCAGGTCGACGATCTCCTCGGGCGTCATCCGCGCCAGCAGCTGCCACAGCGGCAGGCCGGCGCGCTTGGCCTTGATGTCCCACAGCGCATTGATCACCGCGCCGATCGCCATGTGCATGACACCCTTCTCCGGACCGAGCCAGCGCAGCTGCGAGTCGCCGATGATGTCACGGAAGGTGCCGCCCATATCGTCCAGGAGCGGTTCGATGTCCCGGCCCACGAGGTGTCCCGCGAGCGCGTCGATCGCGGCGACCTGCACGTCGTTGCCGCGGCCGATGGTGAAGACGAAGGAGTGTCCCTCGATGCCGTCCTCGGAGTCGGTGCGCAGGATCGCGTATGCGGCCGAGTAGTCGGGGTCGGGGTTCATCGCATCCGAGCCGTCCAGGCTCAGGGATGTGGGGAAGCGGATGTCGCTGGTGTCCAGCGCGACGATACGGCTCACTGTGCTCCTTCAGGCTGTGTCGGCGGATGTGACGAAGAATGTGACACAGCCAGGTGGAGTTTAAACATCGGATGTCTATACTGTCAATGACGCCAGCCCGATGGCCGCCGCCTCCCAGGCATCCGTCGTGAGACCAGAAGGAGAACCATGAAGTTCGCGAGACTCGGCGAGTCCGGAAGTGAGATCCCCGTCGTCATCGACGACGGCCACACCTTCGACCTGCGCCCCGTGACATCCGATGTGCACGGCGATTTCCTGGCGGACGACCCCACCGGACGCACACGGGCGGCACTGGATGCGGGTGAGCTCACCGAGCTCGCGGGCGCCGACGCCCTGCGCATCGGCGCACCGATCGCCCGCCCGAGCGCCGTGATCTGCATCGGCATGAACTACGCCGCGCACGCCGCGGAGTCCGGCTCCGAGCCGCCGGCCATCCCGATCCTGTTCCTGAAGACCCCGAACACCGTGGTCGGCCCGAACGATGCCGTCACCATCCCGCGCGGCAGCGAGAAGACCGACTGGGAGGTCGAGCTCGGCATCGTGATCGGCAAGCGCACCGCGTACCTGGACTCGCCGGAGCAGGCGGATGCCCACATCGCCGGATACGTGCTCGCCAACGACGTCTCCGAGCGCACCTTCCAGCTCGAGACCTCGGGCGGCCAGTGGTCCAAGGGCAAGATCGCCGCGGGCTTCAACCCCACCGGACCCTGGCTGGTGCCGGCATCCGAGGTCGATTCGACCAACCTGAACCTTCGCAGCTTCGTCAACGGCGAGCCGCGGCAGGACTCGAACACCCGCGACCTGATCTTCGACGTGCGCACGATCGTGCACCACCTCTCGCAATACGTCACGCTCGAGCCCGGCGACCTGATCCTCACCGGCACCCCGCAGGGCGTCGCGCTCTCCGGCAGGTTCCCGTACCTGAAGCCCGGCGACGTGGTCGAGGTGGAGATCGACGGCCTCGGCCGCCAGCGCCAGGAGTTCGTCGCCTGGAAGGCCGCCGAGTGCGATGTGCGGAGCGAGACGAAGTGAGCGGGCAGGTCGAAGGGCTGGTCGCGATCGTCACGGGCGGAGCATCCGGAATCGGCGCGGGCATCGCGCGCCGCCTCCACGACGAAGGCGCCCAGATCGCCGTGCTCGACCGGGACACCTCGGGTGCGGATGCCGCCTTCGCGGCATTCACGGCCGACGTCTCGGATCGCGATTCGGTCGAGACTGCCGTCGCGGCCGTCGCCGAGAAGTTCGGACGCATCGACATCGTCATCAACAACGCCGGAATCGGCGCGCAGGGCGACATCGCCGCAAACGACGACGACGAGTGGGCCCGGGTGCTCTCGATCAACGTCACCGGCATCGCCCGCGTGACCGCGGCAGCCCTGCCCTGGCTGCGGAAGTCCCCCTCGGCAGCGGTGTGCAACACAGCATCCATCGCCTCGACCACCGGTCTGCCGCAGCGCGCCCTGTACTCGGCGTCCAAGGGCGCCGTCTCGGCGCTGACCCGCGCGATGGCCGCAGACCATCTGCGCGAGGGGATCCGCGTCAACGCCGTGAACCCGGGGACCGCCGACACCCCGTGGGTGGGTCGCCTGCTCGGCTCAGCATCCGACCCGGCCGCCGAGCGTGCCGCACTCAACGCGCGTCAGCCGCACGGCCGACTGGTCTCACCCGACGAGGTCGCCGGTGCGGTGCTGTACCTCGTGTCCCCCGCATCCGGCTCCACGACGGGCACGTTCATCGAGGTCGACGGCGGTATGGCCGCCCTGCGCCTGCGCTCCGAGTAGTCCTGCCCCTCGCTCCCGCCTGGCTCAGCGATTCAGGTCGCAACGGTTGCCGCCATTCCTCGAATCCGCACGTCCAGGTCGCACTCGTTGCCGCCATTCCCGAGATTTAGCGGCAACGGTTGCGACCTGAAGCAACGACGCTCGACAACGGAGACGTCCAGGTCGCACTTGTGGCCGTTATCCGTGTGATCTGACGACAACGGTTGCGACCTGGATGCCTGTGGATAACTCTCACGGAGTCAGCCACCACCTGGCATCGTGAAGCGATGCGCCCCGCCCGTCCACTTCCGCCCGGCCTCGATCGACGATTCAGCGTTGCCGATGCGATGGCCGCCGGCGTCAGTCGCGGCCGATTGCGCAGAGGTGATCTCGAGGCCCCCTTCACCGGCGTCCGCGCGCTCCCCACCGATGTCGTCCCGGATCACCTCGACCCGTTCGCCCGTCAGATCCACGAACGGCGGGTGCAGGCATACCACTATGCGCCCCGTCTGCGGCCAGGGCAGTTCCTCAGCCACGAGTCGGCCGTCGCGATTCGCGGCGGCCCGCTGCCGCTCGTCTACCCGCCCGCGCCGGATCCCGAGGATCTCCGAACGGATGCCCGGACGGATGCCGCCGATGCCCGACTCGCACCGATGGATGGCCAAC
>JBARWR010000337.1:0-2519 GCA_049646915.1 Microbacterium sp. | reverse complement strand
CTGCAGAAGCGCACCGCGCCGCAGACGCGCAGCTGGGTGATCGCCCATGACAGCGCCACGGACGCGCATCCGGATGCCGTGCGCTGGGCCAACGCCTACCTGCTGACCAGGGACGAGCTCGTCGGTGCGATGAGCGAGCGCACCCGTCGGCTCACGTACGGGCGCTGCCTCTCCCGGACGCAGGCGGAGCTCGCCGCGGAGGAGGGCGTCACGCAGTCCGCGGTCTCGCAGGCGCTGTCCTCCTCGGGGGCCGGAAGCCTCGTAGAGGGGTTCCGCCTGCTGGGGCTGGGCTGAAACGAGCTTCAGATCAGGGCGAGTCGGATGATCGTGCCGATGGTGCCTGCCCAGAGCAGGCTGGCGAGCGTGCCGATGATGAACCGCTCCCGCGCCTCCGACTCGGCCAGTTCGGGAAAGCGGCCGATGCCCTTGACCGCGATGATCGCGGCGATCGCCTCGGGGAAGCCGACGGCGATCGCGACGACCGTGCAGATGCGCTCCAGGTAGCCGATCACGGTGCCCCCTCGCATCAGCGTCCGCGCATGTGCGGGATCGGCATCGTGCGCCGCGATGATCAGGATGCCGCCGTCCTCGGTCTCGCGCACCCGCTTGCCGGTGGCGATGTCGAGCGCGCGCCGGGTGAACGGGTTGCCGCCGATCGTGGCCGCTGCGAACCCCAGGACGGTCAGCGGAATCCCGAAGAGCGGGGTCGTCTGCGGCGGCAGCACGATCACGACGGCTACGACAGCGGCGACCAGGGCACCGGCCACGGCCATCACTGCTGTGGTGGGGGTGCGCACGCTCACCGTCGAGAGCACCAGCACGACGAGCAGCACCGCGATGATCGCGATGGACAGGACCGCGGAGAGGAACGGGTCGACGGGCGTCATGGCGCCCAGCATGGCATGGGCATCCGACGTCACGACGGAACGGGCCGCGCGATCCGCGCTGATACTCTGGAGCGCGTGTCGAATACTGATCTGACGACCGCCACGCTGTCCACCAGCACAGTGGCGCTCGACCCCACGTTCGAGAACGTGTGGGACGAGCTGCAGTGGCGCGGACTCGTCCACGTGTCCACCGACCAGGAGGCGCTGCGCGCCCTTCTCGCCGGGGACCCGATCACGTATTACTGCGGCTTCGATCCCACCGCTCCCAGCCTGCACCTCGGCAACCTCGTGCAGCTGCTGCTGCTGCGTCGCATCCAGCTCGCCGGGCACAAGCCGCTCGGTCTGGTCGGCGGTTCGACGGGTCTGATCGGCGACCCCCGCCCCACCGCGGAGCGCACGCTGAACACGCGTGAGACCGTGGAGGAGTGGGTCGGCCGGTTGCGCGCACAGGTGGAGCGCTACCTGAGCTTCGAGGGTGAGAACGCCGCCCGCATGGTGAACAATCTCGACTGGACCGCGCCGCTGAGCGCGATCGATTTCCTGCGCGAGATCGGCAAGCACTACCGTGTCGGCACGATGCTGAAGAAGGACGCGGTCGCCGCCCGTCTGAACTCGGATGCCGGCATCAGCTACACCGAGTTCAGCTACCAGATCCTGCAGGGCATGGACTTCCTGGAGCTGCATCGCCAGTACGGCTGCGTGCTGCAGACCGGCGGCTCGGACCAGTGGGGAAATCTCACCAGTGGCACCGATCTCATCCACCGCGTCGAGGGTGTGTCCGCACATGCCATCGGAACCCCGCTGATCACCAACAGCGACGGCACCAAGTTCGGCAAGAGCGAGGGCAACGCGATCTGGCTGGATGCCGAGATGTGCAGCCCGTACCGGATGTACCAGTTCTGGCTCTCGACCGCGGATGCCGACGTCATCGAGCGGCTGAAGATCTTCACCTTCCTCACCCGCGCCGAGATCGAGGAGTACGCGGGGCTGGTGGATTCGGAGCCGTTCCGACGGGCCGCCCAGAAGCGCCTCGCGCTCGAGGTGGTCGCCACCGTGCACGGACTGGACGCCGCGGCCGCGGTGATCGCGGCATCCGATGCGCTGTTCGGCCAGGGCGACCTTTCCGCGCTGGATGCGGCCACGCTGCGCACCGCACTGGAGGAGCTGCCGAACACGACCGTCGCCGCAGGCAGCCCGGTGGTGGATGCACTGGTGGCGACCGGCTTGGTGCCGAGCGTCTCCGAGGCTCGTCGCGCCATCTCGCAGGGCGGCGTCACGCTCGACGGTGCGCGCGTGGCCGATGACTCCGCGACGGTGCAGGGAACACTGCCCGGTGGCGTCTCGGTGCTGCGTCGTGGGAAGAAGACGCTGGCCGGCGTCTTCCTCGGCTGAGCTCGACTGACATTCGGGGGCCGGATGCCGTTCACACCCAGTCATGCCGTGGTGGCGCTGCCCTTCGTGCGCACGCCGCTGGTGCCGGCGGCCATCGCGATCGGTGCCATGACGCCGGACCTGCCGCTGTTCCTGCGCGGTACGGGACTGTCCTACGCGTTCACGCATCAGCCGACGAACATCGTCTGGACGGCGCTGATCGCTTTCGTCCTGCTGCTGGTGTGGCGCGTCGTGCTGCGG
>JBARWR010000336.1:0-7041 GCA_049646915.1 Microbacterium sp. | reverse complement strand
GGGCGCGCCGTAACCGGGGGTGCCGGAGCCCGCCACCGGGTCAGCCGCCACTGTTCTCGACCTCCGCACCGCGCATCATGGCGCCGACTCCCTCGCCGATGTCCCGCGAGTCCAGCCAGCCCTCCGGCAGCGCCGTCCGCTTGGGCGATCCCGCGCGACCGCGCTGGCCCTCCGCGCCGATGCCGGGATAGGGCGCATCGCCCAGCGTGCCGAGGAGCTCATCGATCTCCTGCAGGCTGGATGCCCGTGCCAGAGCCGCCCGAACCTCGCCGCCTACGGGGTAGCCCTTGAAGTACCACGCGACGTGCTTGCGCACGTCCTTGCATCCGCGGTCCTCGTCTTCGAAGAACTCCACGAGCAGCTCGGCGTGCCGGCGGAACGCCTGCGCAACGAACTGCAGGGTCGCGTCGACCTGGGGTCTTGCGGCTGCCGTGGCGGGCCCCAGGGCATCCGACAGCTCGCCGAACAGCCACGGACGTCCCAGGCATCCGCGACCCACGACGACGCCGTCGGCGCCGGTCTCCGACATCATGCGCACGGCGTCGTCCGCCGACCAGATGTCGCCGTTGCCGAGCACCGGGATGCTGGTGACGGCCTGTTTCAGCTCGCCGATCGCATTCCAGTCCGCGTGTCCGGAGTAGTACTGCGAGGCGGTGCGCGCGTGCAGCGCGACGGCCGCTGCTCCGGCATCCTCCGCAGCACGACCGGCGTCGAGGAAGGTGAGGTGGTCGTCGTTGATGCCCTTGCGCATCTTGACGGTCAGCGGCACGTCGCCGGCGGCCTTCACGGCGCGGTCGACGATGTCGGCGAACAGACCGATCTTCCACGGCAGTGCGGCTCCCCCGCCCTTGCGCGTGACCTTGGGCACGGGGCATCCGAAGTTCAGGTCGATGTGGTCGGCACGGTCCTCGGAGACGATGATGCGCACCGCCTCGGCGATGGTCGCCGGGTCCACGCCGTACAGCTGGATCGAGCGGAGCGTCTCGCTCTCATGATGCTGGATGAGGCGCATCGTGATGGCGTTGCGTTCGACCAGTGCGCGCGAGGTGATCATCTCGCTGACGTACAGCCCCGCACCGTACTCGCGGCACAGTCGCCGGAACGCCGTGTTCGTGATGCCCGCCATGGGTGCGAGCACGACCGGCACATCGAGGTCGATCGGGCCGATGCGGAGTGCGGGAGCATTCGGTGCGAGGAGTGCTGAGTCAGTGGCGAGAGTCATATCCCCTCCATTCTCCCAGACGACGGCCCGCCCCGGACCCTGCGGAATTATGCTGTGGATATGACCGATTCCACGCTCCGCCAGATCCCGTTCTCCGATGCCGCAGGTGCTCAGAAGACACTCGACGACTACGGCTCCGACGTGGTCCTGGTGGTCAACGTGGCATCCCGATGCGGCAACACGCCGCAGTACGAGCAGCTCGAGCAGCTGCAGCGCACGTACGCCGACCGCGGGTTCACCGTGCTGGGCTTCCCCTGCAACCAGTTCATGGGTCAGGAGCCAGGCTCGATCGAGCAGATCCTGGAGTTCTGCTCCACGACCTACGGCGTCACCTTCCCATTGAGCGACAAGGTCAAGGTCAACGGACGCAACGCGCACGAGCTGTACAAGGCGCTCAAGCAGACGGCGGATGCCGGCGGCAAGGGCGGCCGTGTGGAGTGGAACTTCGAGAAGTTCCTGGTCGGACGCGACGGTTCGGTGCAGCGTTTCCGCCCCAAGCAGCTGCCGGATTCCGCGGAGGTCGTCTCCGCGATCGAGGACGCGCTCGCCAGCTGAGACGCGCTCGCCAACTGACCAGTGCGCGACGGATCGAGTCCGCCGCGCACCGTTCGGTTCAGTCGGGCGTCAGCCGGCCTTCACACCGTTCTTCTCCGCCCAGACATCGCGGATCACGTTCTCGAATGCCGCCGGCGGCTGCGCACCGCTGATGCCGTATTGTCCGTCGATCACGAAGAACGGCACCCCCTGGATGCCATAGGCGCGGGCCTGGGCCTGGTCCTGCCGCACGTCCGGCAGGTGGATGGCGCTTTCGAGCGCGTCACGTGCGGCGTCGGCATCCAACCCCACCTCGACGGCGAGCTCGACCAGATCGTCGACGCGACCGACGTGCTTGCCCTCGACGAAGTAGGCGGACATCAGCCGCTCCTCCATCTCGTGCTGAAGACCCTGAGCCTTCGCATGGTGCAGCAGCTCGTGCGCCTTGACCGTGTTGGTGTGCTTGAGGAGGTCGAAGCGGTACTCGAGGCCGGCGTTCTTCGCGACGTTCGTGACGTTGTCGAGCATCTCCACGACCTGCTCCCGCGGCAGACCCTTGTGGCCTGCGAGGAACTCGAACTCATCGCCATCGAAGTCGACGGGAGTGTCGGGCGACAGCTCGAAGGAGTGGAAGGTCACGGTCACCTGCGGTGCATCCTCGTCACCGGCGACAGCGGCCAACCCCGTCTCGAGATTGCGCTTGCCGATGTAGCACCACGGGCAGGCGATGTCGGACCAGATGTCTATCGAGATGGCTTCGCTCACATCATTCTGCAACCATGCGAACCTCTCCCTTTATTCCGCCGGGTCTTGGTCGGCTGTGCGGCTGCGACGAGATCGGAACCGGCACCGATAGCCTTCACTGGTGCTCACCGCAGACGATTCCCTGCCTTTTCGCCCTTCGCGTGTACTCGTCGCCGGGGTCTCCGGGTCGGGGAAGACGACCTTCGCCAGACGGATCGCCGATGTGCTCGACATCCCCTGCCACGAGCTGGACGCACTGCATCACGGCCCGGGCTGGGTCCCGCGGCCGGAGTTCCTCGACGACGTGCGCGCGTTCGCCTCCACCGACACGTGGATCAGTGAATGGCAGTACACCGCCCGGGGTGTGAACGAGGTGCTGCCGCCGCGCGCGCAGGTCATCGTCTGGCTGGACTATCCGGACCGCATCGTCCGTGCCCGCCTGTGGCGGCGTACCCTCGCACGCAGCGTCCTGCGCCGGAAGCTGTGGAATGGAAACCGCGAGCCCACCCTGTGGAAGCTCGCGACCACCACCGATCCGGAGGAGAACGTGCTTCGGTGGCAGACCAAGACGCTGAATCGCTGGCGGCAGCGGATGCCCGTCCACCAGGCGGAGTTTCCGCACCTGATCGTCGTGCGCGTGACTCACCCGCGCGAAGCCCGACTCTGGCTGCGTCAGCTCTCCGAGGACTCGTCCGGCGCATCCACGGCGCCTCCGAAGCGGCGATCCCGCGACAGGTAGATCCCGATCGCGCGCCACAGCTCCTCACGCGAGAAGTCCGGCCACAGCGTGTCCAGGAACACCATCTCGGCGTACGCCGACTGCCAGAGCAGGAAGTTCGAGGTGCGCTGCTCCCCCGAGCTGCGCAGGAACAGATCAACATCCGGCATATCCGGCACGTAGAGGTGCCTGCGGATCTGCTTCTCCGTGATCGCGCCGGGCTTGAGCCGCCCCGCCTTGACATCCTCGGCGAGGGCGCGCATGGCATCCACCAGCTCCACACGGCCGCCGTAGTTCACGCACATCGTCAGCGTCAGCACGTCGTTGCCACGGGTGAGTTCCTCGGCGAACTGCAGCTCCTTGATCACCGAGCCCCACAACCTGGGCTTGCGACCCGCCCATCGCACCCGAACTCCCCACTCGTTGAGCTGGTCGCGGCGCCGGTGCAGCACGTCGCGGTTGTAGCCCATCAGGAAGCGGACCTCCTCGGGTGAGCGCGCCCAGTTCTCCGTCGAGAACGCGTACACGGACAAGTGCTGCACGCCCGCCTGGATGGCGCCCGCGACGACATCGAGCAGCACCTCCTCGCCGGCCTTGTGCCCTTGGATGCGGGTCAGCCCCCGGCGATTCGCCCAGCGGCCGTTTCCGTCCATGACGATCGCGACATGCTTCGGCACCGCCGGGAATTCAGGCGGGTGGGAACCTGTCCAGTCCAGCGGACGAAACGGCACCGCGTCCTTGTGCGTGTAGGGCTTCGGGGTCACCGCGATCCTTGTCGTTCGATTGAGCCGCGTCGTTCGATTGAGCCGCGTCGTTCGAAGGGGACGAACCGCTCGGGCGCGACCACATGCTCGAGAGAGCGGATGCCGCGCTCCAGATGCCACTGCGCGTAGGCGGCGACGGTCCCGGATGCCACGGCCAGATCTGCCTGCGCGGCTGCGTCGATCATCACCCAGTCGCCGGTCATCAGTGCTCGCAGCAGCCCGAGAGTCGACGCCGAGATGCGCGGGCTGCCCGCCGGTGCGCAGTCTGTGCACACCGCACCGCCCAGTTGGGCGCCGAAGTGCGCGTGAGGGCCGCGTGCGCCGCAGCGCGCGCAGTCGTCGAGGGCCGGCGCCCAGCCCGAGAGAGCCATCACACGCAGCAGGTAGGAGTCCAGGATGCTGCGCGCGGCATGCTCGCCGCGGGAGAGCGAGCGCAGACCGCCGACGAGCAGCAGATACTGGTCCACCGTGGCTTCGGACTCGTTGAGCCGATCCGCGGTCTCGACCATCGCACTGGCCGCCGTGAACCGCTCGTAGTCCGCCGCGATCTCGGCGCCGTAGGTGCCCAACGACTCGGCCTGCTGCACGATGTCGAGCGAGCGTCCCTGATACAGCTGGACGTCGGCGACCATGAACGGTTCGAGCCGCGAGCCGAACTTCGACGACGTGCGGCGCACACCCTTCGCCACCGCACGGATCTTGCCGTTTCGGCGCGAGAGCATCGTGACGATCCGATCAGCCTCACCCAGTTTGTGGGTGCGCAGGATCACCGCTTCGTCTCGATAGGTGGGCACTCAACGATTATCCCCCGCACCAGGACATCGGCGCCGATCGCCGCGCAGCGGGATCGCCGCGCAGCGGGATCGCCGCGCAGCGCTCGGCGCCGATGTGATCAAGCCCCGACGAGCTCGCCCGTGCGCGAGCGGATCGATCGGTTCACGCACGACACGATCGCCTTGAGCGATGCGGTCGAGATGTCGCCGTCGATGCCGACGCCCCAGAGTCTGTGGTCGTCCACCTGCAGCTCGACGTAGGCTGCCGCCTGTGCGTCGCCGCCGCTGGACATGGTGTGCTCGACGTAGTCGTACAGCGAGACCGCGAAGCCGCGATCGCGCAGGATCTCGATGAATGCAGCGATCGGACCGTTGCCCGTGCCCGCCGTCGCCACCCGCTCGTCGCCGTCGCGCAGCATGACATCCAGCGAGACCTCGCCGGACATGTCGCTTCGCGTCTGCGTTCCCAGCAGTTCGAAGCGGCCCCACTTGGCCTCGGCGTCGTCGGCCGGCAGGTATTCGTCGTTGAAGATCTCCCAGATCTGGTCGCTGGTGACCTCGCCGCCCTCGGCATCCGTCTTCGCCTGCACGACGCCGGAGAACTCGATCTGCAGCTTGCGGGGCAGATCCAACGCGTGATCCGTCTTCAGCAGATAGGCGACACCGCCCTTGCCGGACTGCGAGTTGACGCGGATGACCGCCTCGTACGAACGGCCCAGATCCTTCGGGTCGATCGGCAGATACGGCACGGCCCACTCGATGTCGTCGACGGTCACACCCTCAGCCTCGGCCCTGGCCGCCATCGACTCGAAGCCCTTCTTGATGGCGTCCTGGTGCGACCCGCTGAATGCCGTGAACACGAGGTCCCCGACCCACGGGTGCCGCTCGGGAACCGGCAGCTGATTGCAGTACTCGACCGTGCGCTTGACCTGATCGATGTCGCTGAAGTCGATCTGCGGGTCGATGCCCTGCGTGAACATGTTGATGCCCAGCGCCACCAGATCGACGTTCCCGGTGCGCTCGCCATTGCCGAAGAGGCAGCCCTCGATGCGATCGGCTCCGGCCATGTAGCCCAGCTCGGACGCCGCGATCGCGGTGCCGCGGTCGTTGTGCGGATGCAGCGACAGGATCACGTTCTCACGGTGCGCGAGGCGACGGCTCATCCACTCGATCGAGTCGGCGTAGACGTTGGGCGTGGCCATCTCGACAGTGGCCGGCAGATTGATGATCACCTTGCGGTCGGGAGTCGGCTCCAGCACCTCGATCACGGCGTTGCAGACCTCGACGGCGTACTCCAGCTCGGTGCCGGTGTAGCTCTCCGGCGAGTACTCGTAGTACACCTCGGTGTCGGGGATGCGCTTCTCGAATTGGCGGCACAGGCG
The DNA here is from genome assembly GCA_049646915.1 of Microbacterium sp. GTDB lineage: Bacteria > Actinomycetota > Actinomycetes > Actinomycetales > Microbacteriaceae > Microbacterium. The sequence continues at coordinate 904 of JBARWR010000336.1, read as the reverse complement.
CGCGCCCTCGAGGGCGATCTGCTTGACGCCCTCGCGATCCGAGCGGAAGACGACCTCGCGCTGCAGCACGCTCGTCGAGTTGTAGAAATGCACGATGGCCTGCTTGGCGCCGGCGATGGCTTCGTAGGTGCGCTCGATGAGGTGCTCGCGGCACTGGGTCAGCACCTGGATCGTGACGTCATCGGGGATCAGGTTCTCCTCGATCAGTTGGCGCACGAAGTCGAAGTCGGTCTGGCTCGCCGAGGGGAATCCGACCTCGATCTCCTTGTAGCCCATGCTGACGAGCAGCTCGAACATCACCCGCTTGCGCTCAGGCGACATGGGGTCGATCAGAGCCTGGTTTCCGTCGCGCAGGTCGACCGCGCACCAGCGCGGCGCTTCGGTGATGCGCTTGGACGGCCAGGTGCGGTCGGGGAGGTCGACGCTGATCTGCTCGTGGAAGGGGCGATACTTGTGCACCGGCATCGCAGACGGCTTCTGAGTGTTCTTCATGATGGGGCTTCTTCTGTGTCAGATGGTGTGCTCAGGCCAACACGAGCGCCGCGACGAGAGAGGCCCGATGTTCAGGACTCGTCGCGGCAGCTAAGAAGAAGCATTCCGCCCAGAGGCATAACCCGATGCTAACACCCTGCTTGGCACATTGCTCACGCGATGACAGCGGCTCTTCAGGGGATGAGCGCGATCTTGCCGCCGGGATGCCCTGATGCCGACAGCTCGAGCGCCTGCGGCGCCTGAGCCAGGGGGAACTCCTGTGCCACGGGCACCACGAGCGCGCCGCTCTCGGCGAGTTCGACGAGGTGCTCACGGATGTCGTCGCGGAAGCGCGCACTGTCCGGCATCGAGCCGGCGATCGCGTGGAAGCCGTGCTCGGCGGCCGCGGCGGGTGCGGCGATCGTCACGATGC
>JBARWR010000335.1:0-9225 GCA_049646915.1 Microbacterium sp. | reverse complement strand
GCCTCGCGGCCTCGATGTACGCGGCGCAGAACCTCGGCGCCCGCCGGCCCGACCGCATCCGCAAGGGCACGATCCAGGCGATCTGGATGTCGGTCATCGCAGCCGTGGCGCTCGGCATCATCATGATCACCCTCGGTGCGCCGGCCGTGCGGCTGTTCGTCGGCGACGGCGCCGATCGCGTGGTCGAGCTCGCGCACCTCATGCTCATCATCAACGGCTGCACCTATGTGCTGCTGGGGGTGCTGTTCGTGCTGCGTGGAGTGCTGCAGGGGATCGGCCGGGTGCTCGTCCCGACCGTCACGGGCGTGATCGAACTGGTGATGCGCGTGGTCGCCGCGGTCGTGCTGGGGGCTCTGCTGGAGTTCGAGGGTGTCGCGATGAGCAACCCGCTCGCCTGGGTCGGCGCCGTGGCGCTGCTCGCTCCGGCCTACGTGCGTGCGCACCGGGAGCTCGCCAAGATGCCGGTCTCGCCGGTGGAGACGACGCTGACGACTCCGATCGCCGTGATCGGCCCGACCGACGGCTCGATGTCGGTGGATGCCGTGTTCACCGCTCCCGTACCGATCGTGCCGCCGCGACTGAGCCGGCTGCGCCTGCCGCGCAGCCCCCGTCGGTCGCGCTGAAGGGCGAGTCCGGGCTCGCCCCGGCATACCGCAAACCCCTTCCGCGAGACAGCCGGTACAGCGGCGCGGAGACGGCTCGCCGACGAGGAAGGGAGGGTCATCAGAACGCACGATCCGACTGGTTGGGTGTCCTGATCGCAGCGCAGATCGTCAGATTATGTCGTCCTCTGCCCGGACCCAGTTGCGCTGCGGCTCAGGAGATCGCGAACGACCGTCCACGCGATACCGATGACCACGAGCACTGAGACACTGATGCCCAATGCCTCCCCACTGAGCATGGTGCCGCCCCCACAACGATCGACTGCGACCAGCATCCATGCGGGTTCATCGACGTGGGCGCTGAACTGGGGCCACGGGTCGGGCACGTCGCAGGCCACAGTGGCCACCGTATTCATGGGCTTCACAACGAGGCTGCGAAAGAGGCCCATCGGTGTGACGCCCAGTCCTACCAGGACCCACGTGCTCAGCACGAACAATGCGGGAATGAGAAGACGTCGGAACACGAGGTTGGAGGCGCCAGTTCCGAGTTTGAGTAGCGCGGCCGCCACGCCGAGAACATACCCGATGACAGCGCCCGCAGCCGGCAGGTCGAGTAGCACCTGAGGCGTGATCACCGGTACATGCGATGAAATGCCTGTGGTCGGCAGCACCGGAAGGAGAAGTTGAAGCAACGGAACGAGGGCGGCCCCGATTGCTCCTGCGGCGCTTGAGCCGCCCATCCATGCCGCGACAACCTTCAGCATTCCGATGTAGTCCAGTCTGAACTTCAGGATACTGAGACGGCGAAGCGTTGCACTCGCGATGCCGGTCAGTACGGCAGCAGCGGTGACTGCGGATGCGACGAACAGTGCGTTGTACCCGAGCACGGCAGTGACTTGGGCTCTTGCGACCGGCTCGCTGCTGTTCAGATACGTGACAAACCAGAAGGCCATCACGGGAGGGACGATGAGAAACGCCAGTCCATAGAGGCCGAAGAAGCTCTTGGGACTGAAGAATCGGTCGAGTGCAGCGGGCGACACCTGGACCTCACGCCAACCCGAGGGAAATGCCAACTCGTTGAAGGTCGCCCATGAAGACGATGTGCGATGGCGGATGAGGCTCCAGAAGACAGTGATTGTCTCGTGCAGAGTGGCTGCGCCGACAGCAACCGCCTGGCGCAGAACCCACCGAAAGAGCGATGTGACCAAGACGGACGCTATCAGGGCTATGACTGCCACTCGGAGGAGAAGCGTCCACGGCGTCCAGGCCAGGCTTAGTGATACTGCCGCTCCGGATACCCATCCCGACATCGTCGCGATCTGGTGAGTCGCGACCACCGTCCGAAGATTTGGAATTCGTGGCCACGATCGGATGAGGCGCCTCAGGGAGAGAGTTGCCATGACCAGACAGGCGATACCAATGATGACCAAGAACCACATGGACGTAGCGTGCCAGGTGCCTCCCCCATTCGAACCGAGGTGGGCCTACCTTGCCCGACTCGGAAGGAGACTTGCTCGGTGAGTCAGCGGTCGTCGCGGGGTGGCGGTGGATGACGGCGCGCGGCATCACCGGGCATTCACGCGTCATCCTTCAGGATGATGCCGAATCGTTCTCCTGGGGGAGGATTTCCGGCGATCAACCCGCGTAACCTTGGACTGATGAGACACCGGGGGGTCGTCGAATGTCCATACTCGCAGTGACACACACGCTGGCATCGATCTTCGTGCCGATCGGGATCGCCGGAGCAGTGATCGCACTGATCTGCGCGCTGATCGTGGCCTTCGCGCTCGCTCGCCGTGCAGCGGGTCTCGCCGGCGGTGCGGCCGGCGTCTGGATCGTCGGTGCGCTGCTGAGTTCGGCGTCGTCGTTCGCAGACCTGTGGCTTCCGCTGCTCGTCTCCCTGGCCGCCCTCGGAGTCGCCCTGGTCATCGGGACCATCCTGCGGGTGGTCGTGCGAAGTGTGAGCGCACTCCAGCAGTTCGGACCGCGCGCCGAAGGGGAGCAGGCGCCGGAGCCCCGAGCTCAGGAACCGCGAACTCATCCGTCGCACGTGACGCCGACGCGGGTGCGCCCGTCCGCACCGGTGACCGAGGGCAACCGCGTTGCCGCGTAGAGCGTTGTGAAGAAGGCAACGTCGCGGGGCGAAGGACGCCCGCACGAACAGATGTGAGCCGCGCTACGGTATCAGGGTGCCGATCGAGGTCAGTCTGAGCGATGGATTCGTGCTGCGCTCCTTGGCGAAGGAGGATGCGCCGGCGCTCGCTCAGACGTATCGCGCCAACCGGGATCATCTGGAGCCCTGGGATCCCGTCCGTGCGGAGTCGTTCTTCACCGTCGCGGGCCAGCAGGCCGAGATCGATAAGCTCCTCGCCGCCCGCGAGGAGGGCGCGGCTCTGCCGCTGGTGCTCACGGATGGACCTCAGATCCTGGGACGGGTCAACCTCTCCGGCATCATCCGGGGAGCGTTCCAAAGCGCGAATATCGGCTACTGGATCGACGCGCGCTGCGCCGGCCAGGGCTTGATGACCGCCGCAGTCGGCACTGTCGCTCAGATCGCGAAGGACCAGCTGCAGCTGCACCGGATTCAGGCAGGTACGCTGCTGCACAACGCGGCGTCGCAGTCGGTGCTGAAGAAGTGCGGCTTCGTCGAATTCGGCGTGGCGCCGAAATACCTCCTCATCGCCGGACGGTGGCAGGACCATCGGCTGTTCCAACGCATTCTCGCGTGACGCTCACCAACCCGTTCCGGCAGGTTCACACGCCCGCCCGGCAATGAGCTCAGACCGAGATCCTCTTCCTGTCAGTCGTGGGGGTGCGGGTCTTCCAGCAGCATGCCGACGGACGTGGCACAGGCATCCCCGCGCCAGGCCTCGATGCCCTCACGGATCGCGAATGCCGCGATGACGAGGCCGGCGATCGCGTCGGCCCACCACCAGCCGAGGAGGCTGTTGAGCACAAGTCCGATCAGGACGGCGGCGGAGAGGTAGGTGCAGATGAGCGTCTGCTTCGAGTCGGCAACCGCCGTGGCGGATCCGAGTTCGCGCCCCGCGCGACGTTCGACCAGCGACAGGATCGGCATGATGACCACGCTGAGCGCCGTGATGACGATGCCGAGCGTCGAGTGTTCGACGTCGACCCGGCCGAGCAGGGCGAGTACCGACGTGACGGTGACGTAGACGGCGAGAGCGAAGAACGCCACGGCGATGACCCGCAGAGTGCCCCGCTCCCACCGCTCAGGGTCGCGGCGGGTGAACTGCCACGCGACCGCGGCAGCAGAGAGCACTTCGATGGTGGAGTCGACGCCGAACCCGACCAGCGCGGCAGACGAGGCCGTCGTGCCGGCGGTGATCGCGACAACGGCTTCGACGAGGTTGTAGACGATCGTCGCGGTGACGATCCACCGGATGCGACGGTGCAGGATCTCGCGGCGCTCGTCGGTCGCGCGGGAGGCAGTCGTACTCATGTGCAGGCGCAGCCCGCTCCGGTGCAGCAGTCGGGTTCCACGAACAGGACGACCCGCATCAGCTCGTCGAGTGCGGACGCGAGATGGGAGTCAGCAAGTCGGTACCGGACGCGCCGACCTTCCGGGATCGCTTCGACGAGCCCGCAGCCCCGCAAGCACGCGAGCTGGTTCGACATCACCTGCCGTGAGACCTCCAACCCGTCAGCGAGGTCCGATGGATATGCCGGCGCCTCGCGGAGCGCGAGCAGGACGCCGGCTCGTGTCGGGTCGGAGAGTGCATGACTGAGGCGGGCGAGTGCAGCCGTGTGCGTCGCAGTCGCGAGAGTGGCAGCGGGCATGCAACTGACGGTACACGGAACTGTGAATAAAGGAAACGGTGTACTGAAGTGCGGGGCCTTGCGTCTTCGGAGAGCACCCGGTGATGATCGTTGTGGGCGGCCGCCGCGTCGAGCGCCAGGGGCGCGCGTGGGGTGACCGCGGGAACCTCAGCCCTTCAGCGTCTCGATGTCGATCACGAACCGGTACCGGACGTCGGATGCCAGCACTCGCGCCCATGCTTCGTTGACCTCATCGGCCGAGGTGATCTCGACCTCGGGCGCGATGCCGTGCTCGGCGCAGAAGTCGAGCATCTCCTGGGTCTCGGCAATGCCGCCGATGTTCGACCCGGCGAACGAACGGCGCCCGCCGATCAGCGTGCCCGCCCGCACGGCCATCGGCTCGGCGGGCGCGCCCACGTTCACGAGCGTGCCGTTCAGCGCGAGCAACTTCAGGTGCGCGTCGATGTCGATCGCGGCGGACACCGAGTTGATGATGAGGTCGAACGAATTGCGCAGCGTGCGGAACGTCTCAGGATCCTCGGTCGCGAAGTAGTGGTCCGCGCCGAGCGCGAGCGCGTCATCCTTCTTCGACAGCGAGCGCGAGAGCACGGTGACCTCGGCGCCCATCGCATGCGCGATCTTCACGGCCATGTGGCCGAGTCCGCCCAGCCCGATCACGGCGACCCTCTTGCCCGGCCCGGCGTTCCAATGCCGCAGCGGTGAGTAGGTGGTGATACCGGCGCACAGCAGCGGAGCTGCCTTCTCATAAGGAATCGCCGCGGGCATCCGCAGTACGAAGTCCTGCGTGACGACGATCGAGGTGGAGTAGCCGCCCTGCGTGATCGTGCCGTCGACGTCCTTCGCGGCGTACGTGCCGATCGCGCCCTTCTCGCAGTGCTGCTCCTCGCCGGCGAGGCAGTTCGCGCATTCGCCGCACGAGTTCACCAGACATCCGACGCCCACGCGGTCGCCGACGGCGAAGGTCGTGACGTCTGAGCCCACCTCGGCGACGGTGCCGACGATCTCGTGGCCCACGGTCAGCGGATACTGCTGCGTACCCCAGTCGCCCTGCACAGTGTGGATGTCGGAGTGGCAGATGCCCGCCCAGCGGATGTCGATGCGCACGTCGACGGGTCCGACGTCGCGGCGCTCGACGGTGCCGGTGAAGAGCGGATCGGTGGCGGACGGCGCGACGATGGCGGGGATCACGGTGGGCATGATCCGAGCGTAGACGGGACGCAGCCCTGTGGGTACTCGCCCCGGCATCCCGGACACGGCATCCGCGCGACCAGTCACGGATGTCGGATGAAAAGACAGATGTCGGTCGAAAACGCCGGATTCTGCCGACATCCGTCGTCTGAGCCGACAAGTGAGGCGAACGGCGTGACCGGCTGGTGGGTTGCGTCGTCGGATCGGCGACAGGTCAGGGGCGGCGGGATGCCGTGACGGCGTGCGCGAGCCCGATGGTCAGCCACCAGCCGCCGAGCCAGATCACCAGCAGGGCGAAGAGCTGGCCGGATACCAGCGCCCAGACCAGCATCACCAGGCCGAGTGCGGCAAGCACCCAACCGGCGGCGCGGTAGCCGATCGCGATCAGCACCGCGAAGACGAGGACCGCCGCGAGAAACGGCCAGCCCCACGCGCTGACCTGGAAATCCGACCCCTCTGTGCGATCAGCGTAGCGACCCGGCAGCCCACCGAACAGGGGCAGCAGGAAGCCCAGCACCGGCAGCGCCGCCAGTACCCCTCCGGTGATGCGCCAGAGGACGCCGAAGCCCGATCGCCGCAGCCGCACCCAGACGATCAGGGCGGCCCAGCCGAGCATCACCGTCGGCAGGAAGAATCCGCCGATGGTGAAACCGCCGACGACGGCCATCAGAGTGAGCAGGACGGCGGCGGCGGATGCCGTGGCCGTGCGCGCTCGGCGAGGCACGACCATCGGCACCAGGGCGATCAAGGCGGGCACGAGCGCGATCAGCGCGACCCACAGGCCGTTGACCTCGATGAGCGTCTGCGATGTGTCGACATGCGTACTGGTCCCGTCCGATGACATGGTGTCGATCGCGCCCGTGTACGACGGCATGATGAACGCGACCACCACGCCGATCACGACGGCCACCACCACGGCCGTGCCCTGCAGCACGCGCCAGGCGCGCTCGGCGCGGACGTCTGCCGCGCCGGCATCCGCTCCGAACTCCTCTCGTGCCCGTTCGGCGATCTCCTGCGGCGCTCCCAGCGCGCGGATCGTCTCCTCGACTGGGCGGCCCGCCTCCTCGGCATCCGCGAAATGCCCGCGCAGGTCGTCGAGCACCGTCGCGCGGTGCTCGGGGGCGATGCCGCGCAGCATCCGCTCCACCGCTCGCAGGTAGTCGTCTTCCGTCGTCATGATGCCCCCTCGATGATGATGTCGACCTCCGCGCCCACCGTGCGCCAGACGGTGACGAACGTGTCGAGCTGCTCGCGGCCCGCCGCGGTGATGGTGTAGTACCGACGCGGCCTTCCACCGCCGACGGCTTCGGTGCGCGTATCGACGAGGCCGCCCTCCCGCATGCGCGCGAGCAGCGGGTAGAGGCTGCCCTCGCTCGCGATCAGGCCACGCTCCTGCAGCTCGGATGCCAACTCCAGGCCGTACCGCTCGTTCGCGGCCAGCAGGCCGAGCACGCAGAACTCCAGCACCCCCTTTCGGAGGTTGGTGGCGATGCGCTCCGCACTCTCGGTCATGCGTTCCACCGTAACCTTGCAGTGCAAGTATTGCAATGCAAGGTTTGATGCCGAACGCCAGCACACCCAGCTGACCAAAGGATTCCCGCCCCTGCGCGGCATAGACTGGGAAGGTCGCCGACCCTAGGACTGTCATGCCCGCCGCACCCCTCACGTTCACTGCACGTCACGTGCAGTTGAGTCGCGCCGTTCTGGCGGCCGTCGCGGCCCTGATGATCACGTTCTCTCCCGATCACTCCGCGGTCGTGGGCCTGTCGGTGTTCGGCGGATTCGCGATCGCCACGGCCCTTGTGCTCCTGCTCGCGGTGATCCTCGTGTACCGCGGCGGACACCGCTGGCCTGTGCTGATCATGAGCGGCTTCTCCTTCGTGCTGGGCATGGCGGCCAGCATCCCCTCACTGCGCTCGGACACCCTCTTCTTCGTAGTGGTGATCTCCTGGGCCGCGGTGACCGGGCTCGTCGAGCTGATCTCCGGCATCCGCTCCCGCGGCACCGACGGCGCACGCGACGCGGTCATCACCGGGAGCCTGGGGCTGCTGCTCGCGCTGCTGCTGCTGATCATCCCCGTCGGATTCGTGCACGAGTACATGACACCCCAGGGCGAGAAGATGGCGCTGACCGGCATCATCCTCGGTGTGGGCATCTTCGGCGGCTACGCCGCGATCGTCGCCGTGCTCCAGGGCATCGCCGGGCTCACCCCGAATGCGAAGAAGGCCGTGCAGGCGCATGCCGACACGGATGCCGGCGTCGACCGCCTGGCAGAGGGAGGACACGCATGACCGACCACAAGCCCACCCGACGCGAGATCCTGCGGCCGCTGCACCTCGTGGGCATCGCTCTGGCCTGCGGCGTCTTCGCCGCCGTGGTCACGATGGTCTCCACCGGTGCCTTCACCTCGCGCGTCAACAACGCGATCGCCCGCGGCACGTACAACGACCTGCCGCCCGTCAGCCTGGGCCTGGTCGTCGGCGGCATCGCCTTCATCGTGACCCTGCTCGGCCTGGCGATGCTGATGCTCGCCGTCAACCCCACCGACGTCACCAAGACCATCGACCGGCCCGTGCTCTACGACGCCGACGCGAAGAAACCGGATGCCGGTGCGGCCGAATCGGCCCCGAGCGCCGCGGCCGGCGACGACGACTCCTCCGACACCGAAGAGCCCTCCGACAGCTGAGTTCAGCCCTCCGGGAACGCCGGCTGGATCAGTCGGTCGTCACCCTCGCGGGCCTGTCCGCGGCCGTCGGTGTTGTTGGTCAGCAGCCAGAACGTGCCGTCCGGCACCGGGATGACATCGCGCAGCCGCCCGAACTCCTCGTCGAAGAACGACCAGGGCTCAGCATCCGGATTCGACGGATCGAACAGCCACAGGCGCTGCCCGCGCAGTCCGGCGATGTACACGGTGTCATCGATCACCGCGATGCCGCTGGGGCTGGCATCCGCCGGCTTCCACACCGCCACCGGGTCTATCGCGTCCGTCGCCCCCGTCCTGCCCTCGTGATCGGGCCAGCCGTAGTCGCCGCCGGGGCGGATGCGGTTCAGCTCGTCCCAGGTGTCCTGGCCGAATTCGCTCGCCCACATCGTGCCCGTGCTGTCCCACGCCAACCCCTGCACGTTGCGGTGACCGAGCGAGTACACGGCGGTGCCGAACGGATTGTCCGGCGCAGGATCCCCGGTCGCCGTCACCCGCAGGATCTTGCCGCCGAGATACTCCGGGTCGCGGGCGCGCTCGCGCTGCCCGGCGTCCCCGGTGCCGATGTACAGCATCCCGTCAGGACCGAAGGCGATCCGCCCGCCGTTGTGCGTGGACGCGTTCGGGATGCCGTCGATCACGGTCTCGATGCGGTCGGTGTCCATGCGCAGTGACCCCGGCTCACCAGTGAGCGGCATCCGCACCACTCGGTTGTCGGCGCCGGTCGCGTGATACGCGTACAGCCAGCGGATGCCGTCGATCTCGCGCACCGCGAGCCCGTTCAGCCCTGCCTCACCGCCTGACACGACGTCCGGCACGGTGCCTGCTTCACGCAGGTCTGCGGATGCCGTCAGCTCGAGCACCTTGCCGTCGTCGCGCTGCGAGATGACCGCGCCGCCCCCGTCGAGCCGCACCACCGACCAGGGCGCGTCC
>JBARWR010000334.1:0-2760 GCA_049646915.1 Microbacterium sp. | reverse complement strand
GCCGGCGCGGCGCGCACGGGCCGCGCGGCGCTTGAGCGCGCGGCGCTCGTCTTCGGAGAGACCGCCCCACACGCCCGAGTCCTGGCCGGACTCGAGGGCGTACTGCAGGCAGATCTCGGTGACGGTGCAGGTGGCGCAGACGGCCTTCGCCTTCTCGATCTGGTCGACAGCCGGACCGGTGTTCCCGACGGGGAAGAACAGTTCGGGGTCGACGGTCAGGCAGGCCGCTTTGTCGCGCCAGTCCATTGAGGCTCCTCAGAGGTGATGTGTTCGGTGTGGGTGGCCGCAGATGCGGCACTCGAGTTCGGGAGCGGATCGGGATTCCGCTACCCTGGTCATGCGGGCGAAGTACCCGCCCCACTCCGATGTGGGAGCACATGGCTTTTACTAGTTTGTTACAGAAACAATCTGAAATCAAGGGTTTTTTGACAACTCTTGGGAGGGGTGCGCGCATGCGCCGTTCCGGACCTGCCACCTTCGCGGCCGGAGTCCTTGCACTCGAAGGCGCGGCTCTGACCGTGATCACCCTCATCGAGCTGTTCGCGCTCGGTTCCGGAGACGCGTCCTCCCTGGCCAGCGGCGTGGCACTGATCGTACTGACGCTGATCGGAGCCGTCGCTCTGTTCGCGTTCGCGTTCGGAACGCTGCGTCGAGCGTCCTGGGCCCGATCCGGTGGCATCCTCTTCCAGGTGCTCGCCATCGCCCTCGCGCTGGCGAGCCTCAGCATCCAGCCCACGCCCTGGCTGTTCGCCCTCGCGATCGGCGGATCCGGCGTCATCGGCCTGGCTCTGCTGATCGCCGTCGTCCGACGCGATGGCGCATCGGACCCGCGTGTGCAGGGCCACGCGCCCGACGACCGCGACGACGACTGAAGACGGGCGTCAGGCGTCGACGCCGAGCGTCTTGCGCAGTCGTGCGACGTGTCCGGTCGCCTTCACGTTGTACTGGGCGACCTCGATCACGCCCTGCTCGTCGATGACGAACGTGGAGCGGATGACGCCCTCGATGACCTTGCCGTAGTTCATCTTCTCGCCCCAGACGCCGTAGGCGGTGTGCACGGCGTGATCGGGGTCGCTGAGCAGCTCGAAGGTCAGCGCGTCGCGCTCGCGGAACTGGCGCAGCTTCGCGGGCTCGTCCCGCGAGACGCCGATCACGGTGTAGCCGGCCCCCTGCAGCGAAGAGATGCTGTCACGGAAGTCGCAGGCCTGCGTCGTGCAGCCCGGGGTCATCGCGGCCGGGTAGAAGTACAGGATGACCTTCTGTCCGCGCAGATCCGCCAATGCGACGGGCGAGCCGTCCTGATCGGAGAGAGTGAAGTCGGGAGCAGGGGAGCCGGATTCCAGGCGCAGAGTGGTCACACCCTCAGCCTATCCGGCGGACCTCGGTGAGTCCCCGAAGGTCGTGAGCAGCCGCTGCAGGGACTCCAGGCGGTCCTTGCCGGTCTCGCTCAGCCGTCCCTCGGCTGCGGCCTCGTTGAGCGCGCAGTCCTCGGCATCGCGCAGGTGCGTGCACCCGCGCGGGCAGTTCTCGGCGATCTCGGCGAGCTCCGTGTACGCGGCGAGGATGTTCGACGGATCGACGTGACCGAGACCGAATGAGCGCACGCCGGGGGTGTCGATGACCCAGCCGCGGCCCTCGGGCGTGGTGTACCGCAGCGAGACGGTCGACGAGGACGTGTGGCGCCCGCGTCCGGTGACCTCGTTGACGTGGCCGGTCGCGCGGTCGGCCCCCGGTACGAGAGCATTCACCAGCGTCGACTTGCCGACTCCGGAATGACCGACGAAGACCGTCGAGCGTCCGATCAGCTCGGTGCCGATCTCATCCACGGGCATCTGCCCGCGGGCGCTGGTGAACACCGTGAGGTCGAGTCCGTCGAAGTGCGAGAGGAACACCGCCGGGTCGGCGAGGTCGGTCTTGGTGATGACCAGCAGCGGACGGATGCCGGCATCCAGCGCCGCCACCAGGTAGCGGTCCACGAGACGGGCGCGCGGCTCGGGATCGGCGGCAGCCACGACGATGAGCATCTGGTCGGCGTTGGCCACGATCACCCGCTCGACCTGGTCGGTGTCATCGGCGCTGCGTCGCAGCAGGGATGTGCGCTCCACGAGCCCGATGATGCGGGAGAGCGTCCCGTCGTCGCCCGACATGTCGCCGACGACGCGCGCGCGGTCGCCGGTGACGATGGCGGTGCGTCGCAGCTCCCGGGCGCGCACCGCGGTCACCATGTGCTCCTCGGGCTGGTCCTCGCCGAGCAGCACGCTGTACCGGCCGCGGTCGACACCCAGGATCCGACCGATCCGGGCGTCCTCATGCGCCGGGCGGCGTTTGGTGCGCGGTCGGTTGGCCTTCGGGTTGGGGCGCGTTCGGATGCTGGTCTCGTCGAACTCCTCGAAGTCGTCGAGCTCATCGTCGTCGCCCAGCCAGCTCACGCGGGAGCGCCCCTCAGCATCCGCTCCCACAGCACCGTGAACTCGGGAAGCGTCTTGGTCGTCGTGCCGATGTCGTCGATCTCGACTCCGGGCACCCGCAGCCCGATCAGGACCCCCGTGGTCGCCATGCGGTGATCATGATGCGCCGGCCATGCTCCGCCGTGCAGCGCACGCGGGATGATGCGCAGTCCGTCCGGCAGTTCCTCGGCCTCGCCGCCGAGCGCGCGGAGGTTTCCGATCAGTGCCGCGATGCGGTCGGTCTCGTGCGTGCGGATGTGGCCGACACCGCGGATGGTGGTCGGGGCGTCGGCGAATGCGGCCAGACCGACGA
>JBARWR010000333.1:0-8118 GCA_049646915.1 Microbacterium sp. | reverse complement strand
GAGCGCAGGCGTCCGACGATGCCGGCGTGCTCAGGGGTGACGAGCGTGTTGGCGAACGCCGTGACCAACTGCAGCTGGCTGTCGCTGCCGGATTCGGCCTGCTGTGCGAGTGCCCACAGCCCGTCGGCCACCTTCTCGCGCGACGCGGCGCGCTCCGAAGGGGTGACGTAGGTGGAGGCGGCGAGCTGCAGCTGCGCGAGCGTGGTGCGCACCGTGGTCGATTCGGTCTCGCGCCCGATGTTGCCGAGGACGAGGTCGATGTAGTCGGATGCCGCGGTCTCGGCATCCCGAGTCTGATCCCAGGCGGCGCCCCACACCAGCGAGCGGGCCAGCGGGTCGCTGATGTCGGACAGGTGCTCGATGGCCGTGGCCAGCGAGTGGTCGTCCAGACGGATCTTCGCGTAAGCGAGATCCTTGTCGTTCAGCAGGACCATGTCGGGGCGCTTCAGCCCCTGCAGCTCCGGGATCTCGGTGCGGTCTCCGTCGACGTCGACCTCGACGTAGTGGGAGCGCACGAGCGCTGTGCCATCGAGGTCGTAGAAGCCGATGCCGAGGCGGTGCGGTCGGATCGTGGGGTAGTCGGCCGGGGCGGTCTGCGTGACGGCGAACCGCGTGATGACAGCGGAGGCGTCTTCGGCGATGACCGGGGCGAGCGTGTTCACACCGGCGGTCTCCAGCCACTTCTTCGCCCAGCTGGTCAGCTCACGGCCGCTGGTGCTCTCGAGCTCGACGAGCAGGTCGCTGAGCTCGGTGTTGCCCCACGCGTGCTTCTGGAAGTACTGCGAGACACCGGCGAAGAACGCTTCGATTCCCACCCAGGCGGCGAGCTGCTTGAGCACCGAGCCGCCCTTGGCGTAGGTGATGCCGTCGAAGTTGACCAGCACGTCCTGCAGGTCGTTGATCTCGGCGACGATCGGGTGCGTGGAGGGGAGCTGGTCCTGGCGGTAGGCCCAGGTCTTCTCCATGGCGTTGAACGTCGTCCACGCCTCGGTCCATTCGGTGGCCTCGGCGGTGGCGATCGTCGACGCCCATTCGGCGAACGACTCGTTCAGCCACAGATCGTTCCACCACTTCATGGTGACCAGGTCGCCGAACCACATGTGCGCGAGCTCGTGCAGGATCGTGACGACGCGGCGCTCCTTGACGGCATCCGTCACCTTGCTGCGGAACACGTAGGTCTCGGTGAACGTCACCGCTCCTGCGTTCTCCATGGCGCCGGCGTTGAACTCCGGCACGAACAGCTGGTCGTACTTGGCGAACGGGTACGGAACACCGAACTTCGACTCGTAGTAGGCGAAGCCCTCGCGGGTCTTGTCGAAGATGTAGTCCGCGTCGAGGTGCTGCCACAGGCTCTTGCGGCCGTAGACGCCGAGCGGAATGACCTGTCCGGACGAGCTGGTGAGCTCGGAGAACGTCGACTCGTACGGGCCCGCGATCAGAGCGGTGATGTACGAGGAGATGCGCGGGGTGGGCTCGAAGCCCCACGTCGCGGTCTGCTGCGTACCGGAGTCGGTGGAGGCGTCGTGCACGATCGGTTCCGGAGTGGGGGAGTTCGAGACGACCTTCCACGCGGCCGGGGCGGTGACGGTGAACTGGAACGTCGCCTTGAGGTCGGGCTGCTCGAACACCGCGAAGACGCGGCGCGAGTCGGGCACCTCGAACTGCGAGTAGAGGTACACCTCCCCGTCGACGGGGTCGACGAACCGGTGCAGGCCCTCACCGGTGTTCGTGTAGAGGCAGTCCGCATCCACGATCAGCACGTTCTCGGCCTGCAGGTCGGTCAGTGCGATCCGCGAGTCGGCGAACGCCTCGTTCGGGTCGATCTGCTCGCCGTTGAGCGAGATCTCGCGCACATCGCGGGCGATCAGGTCGATGAAGGTGAAGCTCCCTGGCGTCGCGGTGAAACGCACGACGCTGCGGGAGCCGAAGACCTCGGCGCCCTTGGTGAGGTCGAGCGCGACCTGGTAGGACTGCGTGTCGATGAGGCCGCGGCGCTCCTGCGCTTCGGCACGGGTGAGGTTTTCTCCTGGCACAGCTGTATCTCCCAGTGGTGAGGGGTGTCGTCCCGCATCGGCGCGGCTGGCGCCGACGACAACCCTGACAGCCTACGCCAGGGCCGCGTGACGCAACCCACCACTCTGGCTCGGCGCCGGCTCATAGGTGGGAGTGGGACTATATGTGACGTGAATCCTGAAGTGACGGATACCGTTCTGCACGCCTCTCCCGCAGCATCCCCAGGTGAACCGTTCGTCGAGCAGCCGGTCGCGTACGACGCGATCCTGCTCGCCGGATTCGGCGGGCCCGAGGGGCAGGAGGATGTCATCCCCTTCCTGCGCAATGTGACGCGGGGGCGGGGGATCCCCGATGAGCGCCTCGAACAGGTGGCACACCACTATCGGCACTTCGGAGGCATCAGCCCCATCAACGGCCAGAACCGCGCGCTGAAGGCCGCGCTCGAAGCCGAGCTGACGGCGCGCTCCATCGACCTGCCGGTGTACTGGGGCAATCGCAATTGGGCGCCGTACCTCGAGGATGCGGTGGCCGATGCCGCCGCGCACGACGACACGACTCTGCTCGCCTTCGCGACGAGCGCGTACAGCTCCTTCTCCAGCTGCCGTCAGTACCGCGAGGATCTCTCGCGCGTGCTGGACGGCACGGAGTACGACGGCGTCGTGACGATCGACAAGATCCGGCCGTTCTACGACCACCCCGGCTTCGTGCAGGCGTTCGTGGAGGGCGTGCACGACGCCGTGGCCGGGTTCCTGGCCGACGGCATCCCCGCGGATGCGGTGCAGGTGCTCTTCTCGACGCACAGCATCCCGACAGCGGATGCCGAGCGCTCCGGGCCGCGAGATGTGGACTGGGGCGGCGAGGGCGGTGCGTACGCCGCGCAGCACGAGGCCGTCGCCGCGTGGGTGATGGATCGTGTCGCTCAGCTGCTGCCGTCGGCGGTCTCGACCCCGTGGGAGCTCGTCTACCAGTCGCGGTCGGGACCCGCCACGCAGGCCTGGCTCGAGCCGGACGTCTGCGATGTCATCGGAGAGCTGGCCGACCGCGGCCGGCAGGCGGTGATCGTGGTGCCGGTCGGGTTCATGAGCGATCACATGGAGGTGCTCTGGGATCTCGACACCGAGGCGAGGGAGGCGGCCGAGGCCGCGGACCTGCGTTTCGCGCGCACACCCACCCCGGGCGTGTCGCCGTCGTTCGTCGCCGGCATCGTCGATCTCATCCAGGAGCGGCTCGAGGGGCGTCCTGCCGCCGACCGCGCGCGTGTGACGAACGTGGGCGGCTCCTTCGATGTCTGTCGGCCGGGATGCTGCGAGAACGTGCGGGCGGGCTTCAAGCGTGCCGCTGCGGGCATCGCGCCGTAGCCATCGGCGGCAGACTTCCGCGCTCAAATAGGATGGGCGCTATGCGCATCCACATCGCCACCGATCACGCGGGACTCGACTTCTCCACCAGACTCCAGGAGCACCTGCGCTCTGCGGGGCACGAGGTCGTCGATCACGGCCCCGTGGAATATGACGCGCTCGACGACTACCCGGCCTTCTGCATCCGTGCCGCTCAGGCCGTCGTCGCCGATCAGTCGGCCGGCGCTGAGGCGCTGGGGATCATCTTCGGCGGCTCGGGCAACGGCGAGCAGATTGCGGCGAACAAGGTGCAGGGCATCCGCGCCGCCCTCGTCTGGAACACCTCGACGGCCGAGCTCGCCCGCGAGCACAACGATGCCAACGTCATCTCGATCGGTGCCCGCCAGCACACCTTCGACGAGGTGATCTCCTTCATCGACACGTTCATCGCCACGCCGTTCTCGAACGAGGAGCGCCACTCGCGACGGATCGGGCAGATCGCCGACTTCGAACGGGACGGGACGCTGCTGCCGGACCCGAGAGCCTGACATGCCCGAGGGCCACTCCGTCCATCGCATCGCCCGCCAGTTCGACCGGAACTTCGTCGACCGCTCGGTGAGCGCCTCCAGCCCGCAGGGCAGGTTCGCCGAGGGGGCGGCCGTACTCGACGGCCGTGAGATGCTCACCGCGAAAGCGGTCGGCAAGCAGATGTTCCTCGAGTTCGAGGGCGAGACCTGGCTGCGTGTGCACCTGGGGCTCTACGGGGCGTGGGACTTCGCCGGCGAGATCCTGGTCGATCCCACCATCGCCTCGGCCAACGGGCGGATGGGCCAGACCAATCAGCGCGGCACCGAGCTCGACGATGGCGACGACGCGATCCTCGATGATGCCGGCGAGAACTCGCTGTCCTCGATCGGAGCTCCCCGCCGTGCACGCGTGCACGTGCGGATGTCCGAGCAGACGAAGGGGCTGGCCGATGACGGCGAGGAATGGCCGCCGCCGGTGGTCGGGCAGGTGCGGCTGCGCCTGCTGACGGCGTCGACCTGCGCGGATCTGCGCGGACCGACCGCCTGCGCGCTGCAGACGCCGGACGAGATGCTCGCCACGGTCGCCAAGCTCGGCCCGGACCCTCTGGTCGGGGACCCTGCCGAGGGTGAGGAGCGGTTCGTCAGCATCGTCGGTCGCAAGCCGACGCCGATCGCGCTGCTGTTGATGGATCAGGCCGTCGTCAGTGGAATCGGCAACGTCTACCGCGCCGAGATGCTCTTCCGTGCTCGGCTGGATCCGCACACGCCGGGCCGCGACGTGCCCGAGGAGATCGTGCGTGAGCTCTGGCGCGACTGGGTGCGCCTGCTGTCGATCGGTGTCGAGACCGGGCAGATGATGACCATGGACGGGCTGTCGCCACAGCAGTACCGCGCGGCGATGGCGAGCCGTGACGACCGGCACTGGGTCTACCACCGCGCGGGCCTGCCGTGCCGTGTCTGCGGGACGGAGATCGCTCTGGAGGAGATCGGCGCCCGCAAGCTGTACTGGTGCCCGTTCTGCCAGCGCTGACCGCATTCTTCGGCGCTTCGCCGCGAACCTGACCGTGGGCTGTGAATAGGATGGCCGAGTCCGTTCGCAACGAAGCACGACAGGAGAAGCCATGGACCCATCCGGCCTTCAGGCAGTTCTCGAGAGCATCAGCTCATGGATCTGGGGACCCTGGATCCTCATCCCGCTGCTGCTCGGCACCGGCCTGTACCTCACGATCCGCCTCGGGGGGATCCAGTTCCTCAGACTCGGCGCCGCGCTGCGGCTCGGCCTGTTCACACGTAGAGACCCCGACTCCGACGGCGACATCTCGCAGTTCCAGGCGCTGACCACAGCCCTGGCCGCCACGGTCGGGACAGGCAACATCGTCGGCGTCGCCACCGCCATCGGCATCGGCGGACCCGGTGCACTGTTCTGGATGTAGGTGACCGGACTGCTCGGCATGGCCTCGAAGTACTCCGAGGCGTTCCTCGGCGTGCGCTTCCGCACCACCGATGCAGCCGGAGAGAAATCCGGCGGTCCGCAGTACTACCTCGAACGCGGCATAAAGAATCGCTTCGGCAAGTTCCTCGCCATCTTCTTCGCCATCTCAGCGGTCATCGCCTGCTTCGGCATCGGCAACATGACGCAGGGCAACTCGATCTCCGCCAACCTGGAGAACAGCTTCGACATCCCCACCTGGGTCACCGGCATCGTGCTGACCGTCTTCGCGATGCTCGTGCTCGTGGGCGGCATCAAGTCCATCGGTCGCGTGACCGCAGGGCTCGTGCCGGTGATGATCATCTTCTACGTGCTCGGGGCTATCTACATCCTCATCGCGAACATCGCCGGAGTTCCGGCCGCGTTCGCGCAGATCTTCAGCGAGGCCTTCACCGGCACCAGCGCGGTGGGCGGCTTCGCTGGCTCGCTGATCATCGTCGCCGTGCAGATGGGCGTCGCGCGCGGCATCTTCTCCAACGAATCGGGCATGGGGTCGGCGGCCATCGCCGCGGCCGCTGCCAAGACCAGCCACCCGGTGCGGCAGGGGCTCGTCTCGATGACACAGACGTTCATCGACACGATCATCGTCGTCACCTGCACCGGCCTGGTGATCATCACCACCGGTACCTGGAACCAGGTCGACCCCGAGACCGGTGAACAGATCAGCGCCGCCCTGATGACCGGCGAGGCGTTCTCGCACGGACTTCCCGGCGAGTGGGGGCATTACATCGTCACCATCGGGCTGGTGCTCTTCGCCGGTTCCACGATCCTCGGCTGGTCGTACTACGGCGAGCGCAGCCTGGAGCGGCTGGTCGGTGTGAAGGCGATCATGCCCTACCGCATCGTCTTCTCGCTGGTCGTGTTCGTCGGCTGCACGACACAGCTCGGCGTCGTCTGGGCCTTCTCGGATGTGATGAACGGGCTCATGGCGCTGCCGAACCTGATCGGGCTGCTGGTGCTGTCTGGCCTGGTCGCGCGCGAGACGAAGAAGTACCTCGACAACGATCCGAAGCTCACGGCCACGACCGAGGAGGTCAACGCGTTCATGGCCGGCGACGCATCCTTCGAGGACTGGAAGACGCAGGCGATCCCCGTGGTCGGCAAACGCCGCTGAGCGGAGACGGCGATGGGGTCGAGCAGCGGCCTGGCCCCATCGCCGCGGCCGTAATCTGGTCTCATGCGTCAGAATCCGAGCTTCGCCATGACCGACATCGCCGAACTGCGCAGGGTGATCGCGCAGAACCCATGGGCGACGGCCGTCGCGACCGGTGACGACGGACTGGTCGCCTCGCACTACCCGGTGCTGCTGGACCCGGACCGCGACGATCTGACCGTCGTCGGGCACGTCGGCAAGCCCGACGATCAGGTGCTGCACCTGGGGGAGCAGGAGCTGCTGCTGATCTTCCAGGGACCCAACGGATACATCTCTCCGAGCTGGTACGGCGACGTGCGCGCCGTGCCGACCTGGAACTACACGGCCGTGCACCTTGCCGGTGTGCCGGAGATCGTCGACACCCGGGCCAATCTGAAGGTGCTGGACGACCTGGTCACCCACTTCGAGCAGAAGCTGCCGCAACCGCGGATGATGTGGCAGGCACCCAACACCGAGGAGTTCGTCGCAGCGCTGGAGGCCGGCACCGTCGGATTCCGCCTGACGCCGACGCGGGTGTCGGCCAAGCGCAAGCTGAGCCAGAACAAGCCCGACAGCATCGTGGAGACCGTGATCGCCGAGCTCGACGGCGATGACGAGTACGCCAACCAGGTGCTGGCGGCCGAGATGCGCCGAGCGCACGAGGCGCGTCTGGCCCACCGCCGATGAGCGGTGATCTGCTGCTGCGAGCGGTTCGCGTGGCCGGTTCCGGGCGCGAGCTGCTGCCGACGGATGAGCCGGTCGACATCCTGATTCAGGCGGGCGTCATCGCCGACATGGCTCCCGCGGGGAACCTCCGGGTCGCGGTCGAGGAGATCGACGGCGACGGGATGTGGGTGATACCGGGGCTCTGGGACCACCATGTGCACACGGTGCAGTGGGCGCTGGACGCGCAGCGCGTGCAGCTGGGCGCCTCGAGGAGCGCGGTGCAGGCCGCCGGGATGGTGGCTGACGCCGTCGCGCTGCCCGACGGTCGGGTGGTCGGGGCGGGCTTCCGCGACGCACTGTGGGACGAACGTCCCTCGCGCGGGCTGCTGGATGCTGTGACCGGCGAGCGCCCCGTCTACCTCATCAACGCCGATGTGCACAGTGTGTGGCTGAACTCCGCCGCCCTGCGACGGGAGGGCTTCGATGGACTCGATGACGACGGGATGCTGCGCGAGGAGGACGCCTTCGATATCTCCCGGCGCCTGAACGCGACGGATGACGCCACCGTGGATGCTGCGATCCGCACCGCCGCAGAGTTGGCGACCGCCCGCGGCATCACCGGCCTCGTCGACTTCGACATGGCGTGGAATGCCGAGGCGTGGCGCCGTCGCGCCGCCGCTGGTTTCGACACGCATCGCGTGGAGTTCGCGTTCTATCCCGCCGGCCTGCAGCGCGCGATCGACGAGGGCCTGCACAGCGGCGATGAGCTGGACGGCACGCAGGGACTGGTGCGGGTCGGGCCTCTCAAGCTCATCACCGACGGCTCGCTGGGCACGCGGACCGCGGCCTGTTCGCAGCCCTACGCCACCGACCCCGCTGACTTCGGCGCCTTCACCATCCCGCCTGACGAGGTGCGCGAGCTGCTCACACGCGCGACGGGCGCCGGCCTCGACG
>JBARWR010000332.1:0-22448 GCA_049646915.1 Microbacterium sp. | reverse complement strand
CTGCGCTCCGTCACCGCTTCCCGCGTGTTCTACCACGAGGGACGCGCGGCTCCCGACAGCGTCGGGACGATCGCGGGCGTGAGCGTCGTCGGCGTGCTGCCGACCGCGATGGAGCTGCTCTTCGACGCGGCGCTCGCGCACACCGACGCACCCTGGCTGCGTGCACTGCTGCTGGTGCATCCCGGACTCCTCGACGAAGTGCGCACGAACCTGGAGGGCACGCAGCGCCGACCTGGCCGCCGTGGTGCGGTGCGGCTGGTCGGCGAGCTGGAGGCCGAGGCGGCGCTCAGGAAGTCGTGACGCGGTACACGTCGTAGACGGCGTCGATGCGACGCACGGCGTTGAGGATGCGATCCAGGTGCACCGAGTCGCCCATCTCGAACACGAAGCGGCTGAGGGCGAGCCGCTCGTCGGTCGTGGTGACCGAGGCGGAGAGGATGTTGACGTGGTGCTCGCTCAGCACGCGTGTGACGTCGGAGAGCAGAGCCGAACGGTCGAGCGCTTCGACCTGGATGTGCACGCGGAAGACGCTCTTGGTCGTCGGCGCCCATTCCACGTCGACGAACCGCTCGGAATCAGCGCTGAGGGCCTTGACGTTGACGCAGTCCTGACGGTGCACGGAGACCCCGCTGCCGCGCGTGACGAAACCCACGATCTCGTCGCCGGGGACGGGTGTGCAGCACCGCGCCAGCTTCACCAGGATGTCGGATGCACCGCGCACCAGGATGCCGGAATCGGAGGTTCGGTTCTCGCGCGCCGGCCTCCGGGTCGGCAGCTGGATCGCACCCGTGGAGGTGTCGGCTTCCACGGCGACCAGAGCGGTCACCTTCTCGAGCACCGACTGCGTGGAGACGTGTCCCTCGCCGACGGCGGCGTACAGGGCGGACACGTCCTCGTAGCGCAGCTGCGTGGCAACCTCCGCGAACGACTCCTGGCTCATCAGCCGCTGCAGGGGCAGATTCTGCTTGCGCATCGCGCGGGCGATGGACTCCTTGCCCTGCTCGATGGCCTCCTCGCGGCGTTCCTTCGTGAACCAGCCGCGGATCTTGTTGCGCGCGCGGGTGCTCTTGACGAAGCCGAGCCAGTCCTGGCTGGGGCTGGCGTCCGGGTTCTTCGAGGTGAAGACCTCGACGACGTCGCCGCTCTTCAGCTCCGTCTCCAGCGGCACGAGTCGGCCGTTGACCTTCGCACCCATCGTGCGGTGGCCGATCTCGGTGTGCACGGCGTAGGCGAAATCGACGGTGGTCGCGCCACTGGGCAGCCCGATCACGCGGCCCTTCGGCGTGAAGACGTAGACCTCCTTGGCGCCGATCTCGAACCGCAGCGAGTCGAGGAACTCGCTGGGATCGGCGGTCTCGGCCTGCCAGTCGGAGATGTGGGCGAGCCAGGCCATGTCGGTGTCGCTCTTGCGCGAGTCGACCTTGCCGCCGTTCATCCGCTCCTTGTACATCCAGTGCGCGGCCACGCCGAACTCGGCCTGCTGGTGCATCTCGTGCGTGCGGATCTGGATCTCGACGGTACGGCCCGATGGCCCGATGACCGTCGTGTGCAGCGACTGGTAGAGGTTGAACTTCGGGGTGGCGATGTAGTCCTTGAATCGACCGGGCAGCGGCGTCCAGCGGGCGTGGATGGCACCGAGGACCGCGTAGCAGTCGCGCACGGAGTTGACCAGCACACGGATGCCGATCAGGTCATAGATGTCGTCGAACTCGCGGCCGCGCACGACCATCTTCTGATACACGGAGTACAGCTGCTTGGGTCGCCCGAAGACCTTGCCGCGGATGCGCAGCTCGTGCAGGTCTTCATCGATGGCCTCGATGACCTGCTGCAGGTACTTCTCGCGCTGCGGGGTGCGCTGGGCGATCAGACTGTTGATCTCGGCGTAGATCTTCGGGTGCAGCACCGCGAAGGAGAGATCCTCGAGTTCGGACTTGATCGTCTGGATGCCGAGTCGATTCGCCAGCGGGGCGTAGATCTCGAGCGTCTCCTTGGCCTTCTTCGCGGCCTTCTCGGGCGGCACGAATCCCCAGGTGCGCGCGTTGTGCAGCCGGTCGGCGAGCTTGATGAGCAGCACCCGGATGTCCTTGGACATCGCGACGATCATCTTGCGGACGGTCTCGGCCTGCGCGGACTCGCCGTACTTGACCTTGTCGAGCTTGGTGACGCCGTCGACCAGCATCGCGACCTCGTCGCCGAAAGCGTCGGTGAGCTCGGTCAGCGCGTAGCCGGTGTCCTCGACCGTGTCGTGCAGCAGAGCTGCGGCGACGGCGCGCGGACCCAGCCCCAGTTCGGCCAGGATCTGGGCCACTGCCAGTGGATGCGTGATGTAGGGCTCGCCGCTCTGGCGCACCTGGCCGGCATGCTTGTCGCGCGCGACCCGGTAGGCGCGTTCGATGATCGGCAGATCGCCGCGCGGGTGATTCGCGCGGACCGTGCGGATGAGGTTGTCGAGGTCATTGACCCGGGGAGCGCGCGAGAAGATCCGCGGCACCAGCCGACGCAGGCTGGAACCCTGCGATGTGACCTGCGAATCCGCCATCTGCACTCCTGTCCCCGAACCATCCTACGCGGGCGGGGGCCCTCCCCCGCCGAAGCGGGATCAGGCCCGCCCGCGTGGAATCAGACCTTCGCGGTGGAGCGCTCGCGCTGTTCCATGACCTTCTTGTCGTGCGCGACGAGCGCGGGTTCGTGCTCGCGGAAGGCCGCATACAACGGTGCTGCGACGAACAGCGTCGAGTACGTCGCGACCAGGATGCCGACGAAGATCGACAGCGAGATCGACGTCAAGGTCTCCGCCCCGAACCAGAGCGCACCGATGAACAGGATCGCACCGACGGGAAGGGCCGCCACCACCGAGGTGTTGATCGAGCGGATCAGCGTCTGATTGACGGCGAGGTTCACCGACTCGCCGAAGGTGCGGGTCGTCTGATTGACGTCCTCTGCGGTGTTCTCGCGGACCTTATCGAAGACGACAGTGGTGTCGTACAGCGAATACGCGAGGATCGTCAGGAATCCGATCACCGCCGCGGGAGATATCTCGAACCCTGCGAGGGCGTAGATGCCGACGGTGATGATGAGCACGTCGAGCAGACCGACGATGGACGCCGCGGACATCTTCCAGGTGCGGAAGTAGATCCCGAGGATCAGGAAGGTCAGCGCGAGGAAGATCGCCAGACCCCACAGGGACTGGCGGGTCACGTTGGCGCCCCAGGCCGGCCCGATGAACGAGTCAGCGACCTCGTCGGCCTTCACCTCGAACGCGTCCGCGAGGGCCGTCTTGACCAGCTGGGTGTCCTTCGGGCTCATCTGGTCGGTCTGGACGCGGACGTCCTTGCCGTTGACGATGACGACCTTGGTGGTGGCGTCGGAGACCACCGAGCGGACGGCCTGCGTGGCGAGGCTCTGATCCGTCGAGGACGGCCCGACGACCATGAACTGGGAGCCGCCGGTGAACTCGATGGAGAACTGCACCGGACGGATCAGCGGAACCAGGACGGAGCCGATCACCAGCAGGATCGCGATCACGAACCACAGCTTGCGCCGGGCCACGAACGGGAAGGACGTCTTGCCGGAGTAGAGGTTGTTGCCGAACTCATTCATGGAGAACATCAGGAGTCGGAGTCCTTTCCGGCATCCTTGGATCCGTAGGAGGCGAGTGTCTCTGCGCGTTTGCGCTCGGCGATGGTCTGGCGCTTCTCGGCCTCACCGCGGGCGCCCTTGAGGCGGGCCGCACGGCCCGTGGAGCCGACGGAGATCTCACGGAACTGAGCGCGTCCGCGATACACGGCGCCCAGCGACTTGGGGTCGAGACCGGACAGCTTGTGTCCGCCGCCGAAGAACCGCGTGCGGACGAGCAGCTGCATGACCGGGTGCGTGAAGATCACGAAGATGAAGACGTCGATCAGGGTCGTCAGTCCCAGCGTGAAGGCGAAGCCCTTCACCGTGGCGTCGGCCAGGATGAACAGCACGACAGCGGCCAGGATGTTGATCGACTTCGAGATGTAGATCGTGCGCTTGGCGCGATCCCAGCCGTCCTCGACCGACGCGGTGATCGACTTTCCGTCACGCAGCTCATCGCGTATTCGCTCGAAGTAGACGATGAACGAGTCGGCGGTGAATCCGATGGACACGATCAGACCGGCGACGCCGGCGAGCGAGAGTCGGAAGCCCATCCGCCAGGCCAGGATCGCGATGATGATGTACGTCAGCACACCCATCACGGCGATCGAGGCCATGATCACCCAGCCAAGTGCCCGGTAGGTGATCAGCGAGTACAGCGCCACCAGCCCGAGACCGATCAGACCGGCGATCAGGCCGTACTGCAGCTGCTGGGAGCCGAGCGTCGCGGAGACCGTGTCGGAGCTCTGCACGGTGAAGCTCAGCGGCAGTGCACCGTACTTGAGCTGGTCGGCGAGTGCCTTGGCGCTGTCCTGGGTGAAGTTGCCCGAGATGCTCGGCTTGCCGTTGAGGATCGCGGCCTGCATGACGGGGGCGGAGATGACCTTGCCGTCCAGCACGAACGCGAACTGGTCGCGCGGACTCAGCTGTGCCAGCCGGTTGGCGTTCAGCCGCTGGCTGATCTCGCCGAAGATCTTGGTGCCCTTCGCATCCAGCGCCAGGTTCACCGTCCAGCGCCCCGACTGCTGCTCACGTCCGGCGGTGGCGTCATTGATGACCGTGCCGTCGAGCTCCATCGGTCCGAGGATGTACTTCGCCGACCCGTCAGACTCGCACGCGATGAGCGGCTGGTCCTCCGGCGCGTTCGCATCGTGCTCAGCGTCGCAGTCGAATGCGAGCAGCTGAGCCTGCAGCTTCTCGGTCACCCAGTTGGGATCCGAGGGATCGGTCGGCTCCACGGTCGGGGTGGCGTTGAGCGTTTCGTCCGGTGTCGGATAGGGTGTGGCCTTGCCGTCCTCACCGGCGAACTCGGTGGCGGGAGCCGCGGTCTGGATGACCGCGCGGAACTCGAGCTTGGCGCTGGCCTGGATGCGGTCGCGCGTCTGCTGGTCCGCCGGCCCGGGGATCTGGACGACGATGTTCCGGCCGCCCTCGGTGGTGATGTCCGCCTCGGCGACACCGGAGGCGTCGACGCGCTGGCGAATGATCGAGACGGCCTGGTTCAGCTGGTCCTGCGTGGGAGCGGATCCGTCGGGAGTGGCGGCCTCCAGGATGATCTGCGTGCCGCCCTGCAGGTCGAGAGCGAGCTCAGGCGCCCAGGCGCTGGCCGGCTTGCCTGCGTCTGTCTTGAACACATAGACGCCGAGCGCGTTGATGCCGAACAGCAGTGCCGTGACGACGAGCAGGCCGAGGAGGACCCGCCAGGCATGGCGGGTCGGGGATGTGGATGCCACGTGGTTCCGCTTTCCGCGAGAGGTGACGCCGTGCGTCAGTTGTCGTTGTTGCGCTCGAGACGCGCCTTGGTCTCTTCCGGCGTCTCCACCTGGATCGACTCGATGCCGTCCTCGGAACCGGTCGCGGCGTCGTCGTCTTCCTCGGCGTCATCCGACTCGAGCTCCTCGGTCGGCTCGAGCTCCTCGGTCGGCTCCACGATGCGCAGGATCGACTGGCTATGCACCTCGATCACCACGCCGGGGGCGAGTTCGATCTGAGCAGGCTTGTCGAGGTCGACAGGGTCGTACGAGACGACGGTGCCGTACAGACCGCCCTGCAGCAGCACCTTGACGCCGGGGACGGTCTTGGTGGCCTTCTCCTCCTGCTGAGCCTTCATCTGCTTCTGGCGCTTGCGGCTGTTCAGGAACATGAACACGAGCATCACGGCGAGAAGACCGAAGAGGATGATTTCCATAAGAGCGAAAGCCTTTCAAAGTGCACGCCGGACGCGGCAGTGCGTGAGGGGGGATCCGGGAAGCCTTCAGCGATTATAGGTCATCGAACAATGCCGCACCCTCGGGATGCTTCACTCCCAGGTGCGCGTAGGCCTCGGGCATCGCGATGCGCCCCCGGGGCGTGCGGCCGAGAAAGCCGATGCGCACGAGGAAGGGCTCGACGACGCTCTCGACGGTCTCCGCCTCTTCGCCGACGGCCACCGCGAGCGTGCTGAGCCCGACCGGCCCACCGCGGAAGCGCCGCACGAGCGCCTCCAGCACGGCCCGGTCCAGCCGGTCGAGACCGATCGGGTCGACGTCGTACAGCTCCAGTGCGGCGCGCACGTCCTGGATCGATGCCGCTGCCCCGCCGCCGTGCACGAGCGCATAGTCGCGGACGCGACGCAGGAGTCGGTTCGCGATGCGCGGTGTACCGCGGGAGCGGCGGGCGATCTCGGACAGCGAGTCCCCTGGGAGCGAGACGCCGAGCACGCCGGATGACCGGGAGATGACTCGCTCGAGATCGGCTTCGTCGTAGAACTCGAGGTGGCCGGTGAATCCGAAGCGGTCGCGCAGAGGATTCGGGAGCAGGCCGGAGCGAGTGGTCGCTCCCACGAGCGTGAACGGCGCCAGATCGAGAGGGATGCTGGTGGCGCCGGCTCCCTTTCCGACCATGATGTCGATGCGGAAGTCCTCCATCGCGAGGTACAGCATCTCCTCGGCGGAGCGCGCCATGCGGTGGATCTCGTCGATGAAGAGCACTTCACCGGGGGTCAGGCTGGAAAGGAGGGCGGCGAGATCGCCCGCATGCTGGATGGCCGGCCCGCTGCTCAGCCGCAGAGGGCGGCCGCTCTCGTGAGCGACGATCATCGCCAGCGTCGTCTTGCCGAGCCCGGGAGGACCGGCCAGCAGGATGTGATCGGCGGGGCGGTCCTGAATGCGGGCGGCCTCCAGCAGCAGCTGAAGCTGCCCGCGCACCTTGGGCTGACCGACGAACTCTCCGAGGCTCGTCGGTCGCAGAGCACCCTCGATGGCCAGTTCGGTCTCATCGAGCGCCTCTGCAGCGTCGCGTGACTCGTGCTCAGCCACGCTTGACCCCGGGGCCCATGGCGGCGAGCGTGCGGCGCAGCAGCGCCGGAACCGACTCGCGCTCGGCATCCGTCGCGTCCTCCGCGATCTCCGCAGCCGACTCCGCGGCGACCTTCTCCGTCCAGCCGAGCCCGACCAGAGCCGCGACGACCTGATCGACGACGGTGTTCGCGGCAGCAGCCGCCGGCGAGCTCGTGACGCGGGCGTGGACCTTGCCTGCGAGCTGGACGACGATGAGCTTCGCCGTCTTCGGTCCGATGCCGGAGACGCGGCGGAACGGCGCGTCGTCCTCCCCCGTGACCGCCTCGGCGATCTGGTCGACGGTCAGGTGCGACAGCACGCCGAGCGCGGATTTCGGGCCGACACCGGTGACGCTGAGCAGCTGCCCGAAGATCTCCAGCTCGTCACGGTCGGCGAAGCCGTAGAGCGTCAGCGCATCTTCACGGACGATCAGGCTGGTGTGCAGCTGCAGCTGCTCGCCCTCGGTCGCGATGTGCGCGACCTCGGCGGGCACGAACACCGAGAGCCCGACGCCGCCGATCTCGATGATGACGCGGTCGGATGCCGTGTGCAGCACAGTGCCGCGCAGCGAGGAGATCATGTCTTCAGCCTACCGAGGAGGTCGTACATACGTTCGAGCGACACGCTCGGCATCGGCCCAGGCGCGCTGTGCGGGGGTGAGTGCTTCACTCGCACCGACGGCCGCCGGCCCACGACGCCAGGCATGGCAGAGAGCGATGGCCAGGGCATCCGCCGCATCCGCGGGCCGCGGCGGGGCATCCAGTCGCAGGATGCGAGCGATCATCGACTGCACCTGACGCTTGTCGGCGGAGCCGTAGCCGGTGACCGCAGCCTTCACCTCACTGGGAGTATGGGTGGCTGCGGGCAGGCCCGCTTCGGCCGCGATGAGCAGTGCGACACCGGATGCCTGGGCGGTGCCCATCACCGTCTGCACGTTGTGCTGCGCGAACACCCGCTCCACGGCGACCGCGTCCGGCTGGTGCTCCTCGATGACCGAGCGGATGCCGGCGGCGACCGCCGCCAGGCGCACGGACAGATCAGCGTCGACGGGCGTGCGCACGACGCCCACATGGACGAGCGTGGCGTGCCTGGTGCGGTCGACATCGACGATGCCGACACCGCATCGGGTCAGGCCCGGGTCGATCCCGAGCACGCGCAGAGAGCTCACTCGTCCAGGCTACGGGCGCGGAACGGCCCCGGACGCAGGCGCGCCCGGGGCCGTTCGGTAACATCCGTGGGGCCTACTCGTCGTCGCTCTCGAGCTCGGCCTGCACCTCGGCGCTGAGGTCGAAGTTCGTGAACACGTTCTGCACGTCGTCGCTGTCCTCGAGGGCGTCGATGAGGCGGAAGACCTTGCGTGCGGTGTCGGCGTCGATCTCGACCTTGAGGTTGGGGACGAACTCGACGTCCGCGGACTCGTAGTCGATGCCGGCCTCCTGCAGCGCCGAGCGCACCGTCACCAGGTCGCTGGCGTCGGTGATGACGGCGTAGCCCTCGCCGTGGCTCTCGATCTCCTCGGCGCCCGC
The DNA here is from genome assembly GCA_049646915.1 of Microbacterium sp. Classification (GTDB taxonomy): domain Bacteria; phylum Actinomycetota; class Actinomycetes; order Actinomycetales; family Microbacteriaceae; genus Microbacterium. Next base: position 13,987 of record JBARWR010000332.1, on the reverse strand, counting down.
CTCGAGCGTCGCCTCCATGACGTCGTCCTCGGTGGTGCCCTCGGAGCCCACGACGATGACGCCCTTGCGAGTGAAGTTGTACGCGACCGACCCGGGGTCGGCCAGGGTGCCGCCGTTGCGGCTCAACGTCGTGCGCACCTCGGCGGCGGCACGGTTCTTGTTGTCGGTGAGGCACTCGATCATGAAGGCGACGCCGTTGGGCCCGTAACCCTCGTACATGATCGAGGCGTACTCGACGGACTCGCCGCCGATGCCGGCGCCGCGCTTGACCGCGCGATCGATGTTGTCCTTGGGGACAGAGGTCTTCTTCGCCTTCTGCACCGCGTCGAACAGCGTCGGGTTACCGGCGAGGTCGGCACCGCCGAGCTTCGCCGCGACCTCGATGTTCTTGATGAGCTTGGCCCATGCCTTGGCGCGACGCGAGTCGATGACCGCCTTCTTGTGCTTGGTCGTAGCCCACTTGGAATGCCCGGACATATATCTCCGCTCGTCTTATCCGCCCCGGGGCGGTGCCCAGGGCGCCGTCCAGTCTAACGACTCGTCGACGCCGTCATTTCAGGACTGCGTGCCGGAAGCACCCGCGCGGCCCCGTGCGGCGTCCATAACGACGCTCGCGGGCAGTGTGACAGGCATGTCCATTGCTGCGTCCGGTGCCCAGCTCTCCCAGGGCTCGTCGAGCGGCCAGCCCCGGCCGATGATGAACTCGGCCGCAGCGTGGTCCGCCATCGCGCGGACGGCATCGGCCTGGTCAGCGGTAAACCGCCCCTGGACTACTGCGGCATCGAGCTCGTCCGCATCCTTCAGCCAGATGTCCTCGGATCCGGCGTGCTCAGCGTCGATCCACAGATCCAGGACGAGGTCGCGGGAGAAGATGCCGGGCACGGCGCCGCCCACCCGACGATGCGGCAGCTCCACGTTCACGTAAGCGCCAGCCGGGGTCCCGTCGGACTCGCGGAAGAACCACACCGACCAGGGACGGCCGGTGGGCGCGACGCGCACGATACCGGGCCCCGTCCACGTCGACTGCCGGATCCGCCAGGGCACGCTGAAGCGTTCGGTCAGCGGCACATCTCGGATCGCACGCCCATCCGCAGGAACAGACTCCAGTCGCGCCGACCCAGAAGGGATCCACACCACAAGTCCCTGCGCATCATCACGGATCACGCGTGCAGCCTCGATGAATCCGCCGTATCGCCACAGGATCTCGTCACCGCGCGCAAAACGCACCGCCGCATCGGATCCGGAGGGTTCGGCACGCTCGAAGTCGGGACCCTGATGGACGCCCAGATTCTGATCCTCGAGCAGCGCCACCGCTGCTTCCGGTGACCTCGGGGCGCTGAGCAGACGCCGCCACTCCTCGCCGATCCTCCCCACGAGTTCGACGGTTCCGCCGCTGGCGCTGACATCCGTGGATCCGAGAGGAAGACGCATCCCGCCACGCTACCGCTGCTGACTTCGTGTTCATGAGAGCTGGCGTCGAGCGGAGGTCCTGCGTCGGCCCGACGACATGCACAGGCGCCACCGATCAGGCGCGCGCGGCGACTCGATCCAGGAAGCGCTGGTGGAAGCGCGACTCGCCGCTCAACTCGGGGTGGAAGCTGATGCCGAGCAGGTTCCCCTGTTCGACGGCGACGACGCGGCCGTCGTCGAGAGACGACAGCACCGTCGCATCCGCTCCCACCTCCTCGACCACAGGGCCGCGGATGAAGGTCGTGTGCACCGGGTCGGCGCCGAGCTCGGGAACATCGAGATCCACCTCGAACGACTCCGTCTGCCGTCCGAAGGCATTGCGCCGCACGAGCACGTCCAGGCCGCCGAAGGTCTGCTGCCCGCCGATGGCATCCACCAGACGGTCGGCGAGCATGATCAGTCCCGCACAGGTGCCGAACATCGGCATCCCGTCGCGGACGGCCGCCCGGATCGGGGCCTGCAGGCCGAACAGGCGCGACAGCTTGTCGATGACGGTCGACTCGCCGCCGGGAATCACCAGCCCCTCGACCTGGGCGAACTCCTCCGGGCGCCGCACCCGCACGACCTCGGCCCCGAGGCGCTCGAGCAGGGCGACGTGCTCACGCACATCGCCCTGCAGCGCGAGCACACCGATGCGTCTCGCTGCCATCGGCGGGTTACCAGCCGCGCTCGGCGAGACGGTGCGGTGCGGGCAGGTCGGAGACGTTGATGCCGACCATGGCCTCACCGAGGCCACGGGAGACCTCCGCGATGACCTTCGCGTCGTCGTAGAACGTCGTGGCCTTCACGATCGCGGCCGCGCGCGCGGCCGGGTCGCCGGACTTGAAGATGCCCGAGCCGACGAACACGCCGTCGGCGCCGAGCTGCATCATCAGAGCGGCATCAGCGGGTGTGGCGACTCCGCCGGCGACGAACAGCACGACCGGCAGCGTGCCGGTCTCGGCGATCTCGGCGACCAGCTCGTACGGGGCCTGCAGCTCCTTGGCCGCGACGTACAGCTCGTCCTTCGACAGTGCGCCGAGGGCCGAGATCTCACCGCGGATCTTGCGGATGTGCTTCATGGCCTCGGAGACGTCGCCGGTGCCTGCCTCGCCCTTGGAGCGGATCATCGCCGCACCCTCGTTGATGCGACGCAGTGCCTCGCCGAGGTTGGTCGCACCGCACACGAAGGGCACGGTGAAGGGCCACTTGTCGATGTGGTTGACGTAGTCGGCCGGCGAGAGCACCTCGGATTCGTCGATGTAGTCGACGCCGAGTTCCTGCAGCACCTGCGCCTCGACGAAGTGCCCGATGCGGGCCTTGGCCATCACAGGGATCGAGACCGAGGAGATGATGCTGTCGATCATGTCGGGATCGCTCATGCGCGACACGCCGCCCTGCGCACGGATATCGGCGGGCACGCGCTCCAGTGCCATGACGGCGACGGCGCCGGCATCCTCGGCGATCTTCGCCTGGTCAGCCGTGACGACGTCCATGATGACCCCGCCCTTCAGCATCTCGGCGAGACCGCGCTTGACGCGCTGCGATCCGGTGGTGGGGGTCTGTTCGGTGGCTGCCATCGTGTCTCCTCGGAGGGATCGGGTGAGTACAAAGAAGTGATTGGCCTATGTCAAAAGATAGCACCATAGAATCGAGCCGATGGACTTCGAGATAACGGGCACCACCGCGGCGGAGATCGCCGACAGCGTGCGCGCGCTGTACGAGCGCGGCATGGTGCGCCCCGGCGATGCGCTCCCCCCCGTTCGAGAGCTCGCCGCAACCCTCGGCGTCAACCGCAACACGGCTGTGGCCGCGTACCGTCAGCTCGCCCAGGCCGGTCTGGTGGTCTCGAAGGGGCGCGGGGGGACGCTCATGGCGGGTGCCGCGCAGGTCGCGCAGGAGGGGGTGGCCGCCGACACCGTTCTGCAGGACATCGGCTCCGGCAACCCCGACCCGCGACTCATCCCCGACCCGTCCGCCGCACTGAGCGGAATCGTCGGCCGGCCGGTCCTGTACGGCGAGCCGGTCATCGACCCGGGCCTGGAGGGCTGGGCGCGCGAGTGGATGCTCGCCGATCTGCCCCGCGACGACCTGCGCATCACGGTCACCAGCGGTGCGGTCGACGCCGTCGAGCGGCTGCTCGCCCAGGCGCTCACCCGCGATGATGCGGTCGCTCTGGAGGATCCCTGCTTCCTCGCCAGCATCCACACCGTCCGCCTCGGCGGGTACCGGGCGGTCCCCGTCCCCGTCGATGAGCAGGGCATGACCGTGCAGGGCCTGCAGGCGGCGCTGGATGCCGGCGTGCGCGCGATCATCAGCACACCACGCGCGCAGAACCCCACCGGAGTGAGCCTCACCGCCGAACGCGCCGCGGCGCTGCGCGAAGTGCTGGCACCGCATCCGTACGTGCTGATCGTGGAGGACGATCACTTCTCCATGCTCTCGGCGCACCCGTACGCCTCGTTGATCGGCCCCGGGCATCGCCGCTACGCGCTGCTGCGCTCGGTGTCGAAGTTCCTCGGCCCCGACATGTGCCTGGCACTTGCTGCGACCGATCCCACCACCGCCGAGCGGCTGGCGATGCGTTTGAACCCGGGCACGACCTGGGTGAGCCATCTGCTGCAGCGGCTCGCGCACGCGCAGCTCGCCGATCCCGGCATCCGACAGCAGATCTCGGATGCCGCAGCACACTACGCCGAGCGCAACACCGCGTTCATCGCGGAACTGGCCGCCCGCGGCATCCGCACCGACTCCACCGACGGGCTGAGCCTGTGGGTGCGCCTGCGCGTGCCCGCGCGCGTCGCGGCGGAGCAGATGATGCGCCGCGGATGGCTGGTACGCACCGGCGATGATTTCCGCATCGACGAGGCGTCGCCCGCGTCTGATCATGTGCGACTCACCGTGCACGACCTATCCCCGGCCGACACCGCGCGTCTGCTGGATGATCTGGAGGCATCCGCGCGCTGAGAGGACGCCCTGCGGATGAGAGGATGTCAGGATGAAAATCCTCTCGATCCAGTCGGCCGTCGCGCACGGTCACGTCGGCAACTCCGCCGCCGTCTTCCCGTTGCAGCGCATCGGCGTCGAGGTTCTGCCGGTGTACACGGTGAACTTCTCGAACCACACCGGATACGGCGCGTGGCGCGGACCGATGATCGCCCCCGACGACGTCCGAGAGGTCATCACCGGCATCGAGGAGCGCGGCGTCCTCGCCGAGATCGATGCCGTGCTCAGCGGCTATCAGGGTGGCGAGGGGATCGGCGACGTGATCATCGACGCCGTCGCGCGGGTCAAGGCGGCGAACCCGGATGCCGTGTACGCGTGCGATCCCGTCATGGGCAACGCCAAGTCCGGATGCTTCGTCGCACCGGCGATCCCCGAACTGCTGCGCGACCGTGTGGTGCCGGTGGCCGACATCATCACCCCGAACCAGTTCGAGCTCGGATATCTGACCAACACCTCCCCCGACACCCTGGAGTCCACGCTCGCGTCGGCGGACGCCGCGATGGCGATGGGACCGTCGACCGTGCTGGTGACCTCCGTGGAGCGACCGGATCGCGCCGCGGGCACGATCGAGATGCTCGCCGTGGACGGCGCCGGAGCATGGCTCGTGGCCACCCCGCACCTGCCCATGAAGGCCAACGGCTCGGGTGACGTGACCGCTGCGCTGTTCACCGCGCACTATGTCGCCACCGGCGACGCGAAGACCGCCCTCGAGCGCACCGTCTCCAGCGTGTTCGATCTGCTTCAGCTGACGCTCGACTCCGGTGACCGAGAGCTGCGTCTGATCCAGGCGCAGGAGGCGTACGCGAACCCGCGCCTGCAGTTCACTGCGCAGCAGGTGCGCTGAGGCTGCAGCCAGTCAGCGCGGCCAGGCGTGTGCGACGGCCTCGCGAACCTCGCCGAGCAGCTGCGGCAGCGCCTTGGTCTTCGCGATGATCGGGAAGAAGTTCGCGTCGGATTTCCACCGCGGCACGATGTGCTGGTGCAGATGTCCATCGACTCCCGCACCGGCGACCGCACCCTGGTTCATGCCCAGGTTGAAGCCGTCGCAGTTCGAGACCTGACGCAGCACCCGCATGCCGATCTGAGTGAGGGATCCGATCTCGGCGACCTCCTCGGGCGTCGCCTCGTCATAGGTCGCGATGTGGCGGTACGGGCACACGAGCAGGTGACCGGAGTTGTACGGGAAGAGGTTCAGCAGCACATACGCCGTCTCACCGCGCGCGACGATGAGCCGCTCTGCATCCGGATGCTTCGGCGCCTCGCAGAACGGGCACTCCTCACGCAGCACCTCGGGACCCGCCTGGATGTAGGCCATCCGGTGCGGGGTCCACAGCCGCTGGAACTCGTCCGGCACACCGGCCAGGCGGCTCCCGTCCTCGACGGGGCCGCCCGACGCAGCGGCGTCGGAGGTCATGCCAGGTCCTCTGAGGTCATCACCCGCGCATGGGATGCGATGGCCCGGCGGATGCGGTCGACCGCGTCGGCCACGGGGACACCGTTCTCCTGCGATCCGTCACGGAATCGGAACGACACGGTGCCGGCTGCGCGGTCCTGCTCTCCGGCGATGAGGATCAGCGGAACCTTGGAGGTGGTGTGGTTGCGAATCTTCTTCTGCATCCGGTCGTCGGAGTGGTCGACCTCGGCGCGGACGCCGGCGTCCTTGAGCTGACCGACCACGTCATCGAGGTAGTCTCCGAACTGCTCGGCAACGGGAACGCCCACGACCTGCGCGGGCGCGAGCCACAGCGGGAAGTCCCCGGCGTAGTGCTCGAGCAGGATGGCGAAGAAGCGCTCGACCGAGCCGAGAAGGGCACGGTGGATCATCACCGGGCGGTGCTTGGCGCCGTCGGGGCCGGTGTACTCGAGCTCGAAGCGCTCCGGCTGGTTGAAGTCCAGCTGGATGGTCGACATCTGCCAGGTGCGACCGATGGCATCCCGTGCCTGCACGGAGATCTTCGGGCCGTAGAAGGCGGCGCCGCCCGGATCGGCGACCAGCTCCAGGCCGGAGGCGATCGCGACCTCGCGCAGCGTGTCGATGGCGGTGGTCCACTGCTCGGGCTCGCCGAGGAACTTCGGGTTGCCCTCCTCGTTGGTGGACAGCTCGAGGTAGAAGTCGTTCAGGCCGTAGTCGCGCAGCAGCTCGAGCACCAGGTTGAGGTTGGCGGTCAGCTCCTCGCGCACCTGGTCCTGTGCGACATAGATGTGCGCGTCGTCCTGGGTCAGGCCCCGCACGCGGGTCAGCCCCGAGAGGGTTCCGCTCTTCTCGTACCGGTACACGGTGCCGAACTCCGCCAGGCGCAGCGGCAACTCGCGGTAGCTGCGTCCCCGAGCCCGGTAGATGAGGTTGTGGAACGGGCAGTTCATCGGCTTCAGGTAGTAGTCCTGGCCCTGACGGGTGACATTGCCGTCCTCGTCGACGACCTCGTCGAGGTGCATCGGGGGGAACATGCCGTCGGCATAGGTCTGCAGGTGTCCGGAAGTCTGGAACAGGTCCTTCTTCGTGATGTGCGGGCTGTTGACGACGTCGTAGCCGTTGCGCAGCAGGTGACGGCGCAGATTCTCCTCGATCTCGTAGCGGATGATGCCGCCGCGAGGGTGGAAGACAGCCAGGCCGGAGCCGATCTCGTCGGGGAAGGAGAACAGGTCCATCTCTGCGCCGAGTCTGCGGTGGTCGCGGCGCTCGGCCTCGGCCAGGCGCTCCTGGTATGCGCGCAATTCGTCCTTGCTGGGCCACGCGGTGCCGTAAATGCGCTGCAGCTGCGGGTTCTTCTCGCTGCCGCGCCAGTAGGCGGCCGCGACACGGGTCAGATCCCAGCCGTTGCCGAGCAGGCGGGTGCTGGGCACGTGCGGTCCGCGGCAGAGGTCCTTCCAGGCGACCTCGCCGTCCTTGCTGACGTTGTCGTAGATGGTGAGCTCGCCGGCGCCGACCTCGACGGAGGCGCCTTCGGCGGCATCCGCCCCGGAGCCGGGGCCGCCGGCCAGATCGATCAGTTCGAGCTTGAAGGGTTCGCTCGCGAGCTCGGCACGCGCCTCGTCCTCGGTGACGACGCGGCGCGTGAAGCGCTGTCCCTCGCGGACGATGCGCTGCATCTCCTTCGAGATCGCCTTGAGGTCTTCAGGGGTGAAGGGCTCGTCCACGCCGAAGTCGTAGTAGAAGCCGTCGGTGATGAACGGCCCGATCCCGAGCGTGGCGGCGGGGCGGATGCGCTGCACGGCCTGCGCGAGCACGTGCGCGGTCGAGTGGCGCAGGATGTCGAGGCCATCCTTGCTGTCGACCGTGACCGGCTCGACGACATCGCTCTCGGCGACGGTCGCTGCCAGGTCCTTGAGGACGCCGTTCACGCGCATGGCGATGACGGAACGATCGGTGAACAGGGCGAAGCCGTCGCGCTTGTCGGCGCTGGGCTGGGCGAAGTCTGACACGGGGATTCTCCAGATAGACGATGGAATGAGACGACGGCTCAGCTTCGGGCGCACGTGCGCCCGCCCGCTCAGGCGCCCGTAGTTCGCGTGACGACACCGGCGGCAGAGGCCACGGTCCAGGTCGACACGGATTCCATGGGCCAAGTCTACGCCGCAGTGCCCCGGCATCCGGAACCGCCGCGATGCAGGTTATCGTGCTGAGGGTGATGGTCGGCCATCACCCTCGATGACAGGAGGCGCGCGCATGACCTGGGCACTGGTGCTGGATCTGCTCGGCACGTTCTTCTTCGCCATCTCGGGCAGCCTGCTGGCCGCACAGCGCGGCTATGACATCGTCGGCTCGCTGCTGCTCGGCAGCCTCACCGGTCTCGGGGGCGGGGTGATCCGCGATCTGATCATCGGCAGGCCCCCGGTGGCGTTCGACCAGCCGATCCATCTCGCCGCACCCGTCGCCGCGGCCGTGCTCGTGTACTTCCTTGCCGCGCGGGTCGAGCGGTACTCGAGACCCCTGCTGATCTTCGACGCCGGCGGACTCGCGCTGTTCTGCACCACGGGCACGGCGATCGCTCTCAACGCCGGCATGAACCCGGTCGCCGCGGTGCTGCTGGGCGTGACGACCGGTGTAGGCGGCGGGCTGCTGCGCGATGTCGTCGCCAACCGCGACCCGCAGCTGTTCACTCCCTCGGATCTGTACGCCGTGCCCGCGTTCCTCGGTGCCGCTCTGACTGCCGCGCTCTGGTTCTCGGCGATCCCGATCGTGCTGGCGACATTCATTGCGGCAGTGGTGGTCTTCGTCTTCCGCGTGCTGTCGTTGCATTTCCACTGGCGCATCCCGCATGCGCGCTCCGGTACGCAGGATCACTCCCGCTGACGTCGCCTGGACGCAAGAAACCCCCGGCGAACCGGGGGTTTCCATGTCTGTGCGCGATACTGGGATCGAACCAGTGACCTCTTCCGTGTCAGGGAAGCGCGCTACCGCTGCGCCAATCGCGCCTAGAAGGCTATTCAGTTTTCAGCGAGGTGGCGACGGGATTCGAACCCGTGTAAACGGCTTTGCAGGCCGGTGCCTAGCCACTCGGCCACGCCACCAGAGGTGGATTGGAACCCACATGCCGGCCCCTCCGAAGAGGTTCCTGCACTCGAGCGGATGACGAGACTCGAACTCGCGACCCCAACCTTGGCAAGGTTGTGCGCTACCAACTGCGCTACATCCGCATTTCGTTCCCGGCTGCCCGGGCACTTGCAATACACTAGCCCAGGTTTCGCCCCATCGCCAAACCGCATCATGACTCCGGGCGTGTCCGCCCCTGAGGTGAATCGAACGCCACGCCCGGCGTGTACCGCGGTGTCGGACCGGGCCCTCCGATCGGGTATGCTCTTGATCTGTGCCACGGTGCACGACACAACTCCACACGGGCGATTGGCGCAGTTGGTAGCGCGCTTCCTTCACACGGAAGAGGTCATCGGTTCGAGTCCGGTATCGCCCACCGCGGAGAACCCCTGGTCGTGCCAGGGGTTCTCTTGTTCGCGGGTGTTCTGGCTCGGTAGGGAGTGCCCACAGAATCACCACAGAATCACCCCGAGCCGACGTGAGCCTCCCGATTCGAGAAGCGATCTACCGGCTGAGGCCGCGTGAGTGACTTGCTGCCTGGCCGCTGGCCCGCCCGGGAGCGGTCTTGTTGAGCACGTCGAGTGCGGCGCGGTCGGCGTAGTCGCCGAGGTGGTGCAAGTAGCGGGCGGTGATCTGGATGGAGCCGTGGCCGAGCCATGCCTGAACGGTGGACAGGGGTACGCCTCTGATGAGCCATTCACAGGCCGCGGTATGCCGCAGATCGTGAAGAGTGCGCCCGCGCCCTGTGGCCTCCCAATCACCGGCACGAGGTAGTCAGGGATCGGAAGCTTGCGGCTCTTGCCCGACTTCGGCGCTTTGAGTGAAGCCCCCTCGGGCTGATTGCGAATGACGTGCAGCATCGGCATCGGAGACTCGGTGAAGTCGCGCACTTGCCTCGCTCGAAGCTCGCCCCACCGGAGTCCGGTACGAAGCGCACCAGCGATTGACGAGCGAGCGGGGTGAACCGCCGAAGTGGAACGAACGCGCCGACGCCTGGGTGGAGAGGATCACCCGACCCCGAATCGACGGCGACCCACGCGTGATCGACGCCGAACAGGAGCACCAGGCAGCGCGCGACGCGCTTCTGCACCGGCCCGAGCGAGCACAGACCGCACGACTCGCGGCATACGCGCGAGTATTCGGCGCGGAAACGGTGACCCGCAACCAGCAGGCGTACCTCACCGCCAACCCCGCACAGCAAGCCGCACGAGCCACGAAGACCGCGAAGCAAGCGCGGAAGGAAGCCACCTTGCTGCGCTCGCTCATCCCGGCCGAGGCCGCAGAGCGGATCGAGCAGACCCGTACCGCATAGGCCGCCCGCGACGCCCAGCAAGCGGAGCAGCGACGTGCCGCACTCTACGACCCGAGCCAGCACCGGGCCTCGCCAGGCCAAGCAGCGCCTGACGGGGGCCGTAGCCTGTGAGCGTCGCACATTGTCAGCCCTCAGCGGTAGACTTACGGCATGACTCCGAAGCTCGCAGAAGTGCTTGACGCCGCTCGTGCGCTCTCGCGCTCCGAGCGCGCCGAGATTGCACACGAGCTGATCGCCACTCTCGAAACGACTGACGAGTTCGATGATGCAGGTTACGCCGAACTTCGCGCAGCAGTAGACGAGGGCATCGCCAGTCTCGACGCTGGCAGGAGTACTCGGATCTCGGTTGGCGAACTCAGTGACTACCTGAGCGAGCGCGGTCGCCTGGCAACCGAACGAGCAGCCGCCAAGAGCGCGTGACGTATCAACTCGACCTTGGCGAAGCCGCCGAAGCAGACATTGACGATGTTCTCGAATGGTCAGTGTTCCGCTTCGGCGAGTCCGTCAGAGACGGCTATCAGGCCCTGATCGGGGCAACCCTCGCGAGCATTGCGCGTGATCCTGAACTCGCTGGCTCGCATGATCGGCACGACCTCGGACGAGGCATCCGCACGGTACATCTGAGAACCTGCCGCGACGAGGTCAGCCCGGCGGTTCGTCGTATCGCCAGCCCGCGCCACTTCGTGGTCTACCGGCACGTTGGCGAGGTCGTCCAGGTCGTTCGCCTGCTGCACGAGGCGATGGATCTTCCCGCGCAGCGCATCCCCGAGTAGCGGCTGAGAACGATCACCCCAAAATCACCCCGACAACGAATTCAGGGGTCTCAGAGACACCCGTAGGCCCCGAAGAATCAAGGGAAGCCCTGATCTGAGCGCCTTCACACGGAAGAGATCATCGGTTCGAGTCCGGTATCGCCCGTGTTGATGCAAGCCACGACGACCGCACTGCTGTCGACGGACTCACTCTCTCCCCGGGGTCATGTCAACCGGCTGTCGTTCGATTACCGCTCTCCACCAGGTCATCGCCAGTTCTTGCGCGGCGACGTGCCGCCGAGTCCTGCGTTGAAGACGTTGCACGGATCGAGCTGTCTGTAATGCGCCTCCAAGGACGCAGGAGCCTCGTAGAGGCGGCCGTAGTTGTGCTCGGCTGGAATCGCCGCCCCACGCTCCTCCAGCAGCTTCGTCATCTGCTTCTTGAGCTCGACCGTGTCGACGCCCTTCTTCGCGACATGGTTCTGGTGAAAGACATGACAGAAGAAGTGGCCGTAGTACGCGCTCACCTCGAGCTGATCGGCGATATCGGGCGGCAGAACCTCGAGCCACTCCTCGTCGTCACGGCGAAGCGCGACGTCGAAGGTCACCATACCGCCGACGTCCTCGCGGTGGAGGTTGAAGTATCTCGCGATCGCACTGGCCGCTCCGAAGCGCTGCAGCATCGCGCTCTGCGCCTCGTCGTCGGTGCAGATGAAGTAGGCCCCTCCCCTGCCTGAGTCGGCGAAGAACGAGGCGAGGAACTCCTGAGTCTCCTGCTTCTGGGCGTCACCGACCTCCACGATCAGGTGGTGCTCGAAGCAGTCTCGGTAATCGAGCATCCGCTTCGGCAGCTGCTGGGGAAGCAGCCCGAAGGCCTTCTGAGCGATCGTGTCGGCGAACGTCGGGCCCAGGAACGGGAAGATCTTCGCGAAGATTCCGTTCGCCCAGCTCTTGAGCGCGAACATTCGTCGAAGCTGTCGGCTGCCCGCGTACTTCAGGCCGACGAACGTGTCTTTGCCGTATTTCTCGGCGAGATCGAACGTCGCACGATCGAAATACTCACCCGAGATCGGCAGCTGCCGCTCGGAGCGGAGAACTCCGCGCCGCAGATCTTCGAGCTCGGCAGGATCATTCGTGCCGATGTAGAACGTCGTGGTGTGCCGGTCCTTCGGAAATGTGCGTGTACGCACGGCGAAGACCATGAGTTTGCCCGCACATCCGGACGCCTCGAAGAGGAACTTCGGGTCGGCGTTGTATCGCGCCGGTGTGCCGACGATCTCACGCACATGGTCGCTGTACTCCGTGCCGAGGGAATCAGCCTCGGGAGGGGTGGCTCCGGCATCCTGCCAGTCGCCCCGCTGGAGTCTGTCCAGCACCTGTGCGGGATCCTCCCCCAGCTCGATGCCCAGGTGGTTGACGAGCTCCACCCTGTTGTCCTCGTTCACGCGGGCATAGATCGCGTGCTCTGTGAAGGCGGGACCCTTACGGACCTGACTGCCCCCGGAATTGTTGGCGATACCGCCGATCACGGATGCTCCGATCGACGTGGAGCCGATCACCGAATGCGGTTCGCGACCGTACGGTGCCAGAGCCTCTTCGAGCTCGTACAGCCTGGCCCCCGCCAGACACACCGCCTCGCGCGCATCGTTGATCAGGTGGATCTGATTGATGCGCATCGTCGAGATGATCACCACATCGCGGTCGTAATCCTGATCACCGGGGCCGGACCCGCCGGTCAGGCCGGTGTTCGCCGACTGGGGGATGACGATGAGATCCTGATCGACGCAGACTTGCAGCGCTCGCCACATGTCGGTCAGACTGCCGGGGCGGAGCACCGCGAGCACCTTCCCGGAACCGAATCGGCTGCCGTGCGCGTACGGGGCCATCGCGCGAGCCGAGGTCAGAACGTGAGACTTCCCCAGAATATGGACGAACGCTCGCAGCGCCTCCTCCGAGCCTCGGGACCTGCTGTCACGCATCTTCGATCAACTGCCTTCCATCGTCATCGGGCCGATACCCGGCTCGTGTCCTGCCACGAGCCTGCCACTGTCTTCATCATCGACATGCAGCTGTCATCGCGCCGGCTCCATGTCTGACGGACGGAACTAGCCGACGGTGAGGGGGCTGGCGTTCGCGCTTTCATCGAATGCTTCCGCGAGGAAGGGCTCGATCAGACTCTTCAACACCTGGTGCAACGCCCGTCACACGCCGTCCCGACGACGTAATGTCGATCAGAGCAGCACGACGAGGGGGTGAACATGGCAGCGAAGCGCGTGGTCGTCTCCGGCGCCAGCGGACTGATCGGCCGAGCACTCACCGAGTCACTGCAGCAGGACGATGTGGACGTCATCCATCTGGTCCGTCGCCCCGCGCGCTCCGCGCGCGAGGTCGAGTGGCTCACCGACGACCGACCCCTCTCCCCCGACGTTCTCGCCGGCGCGGATGCCATCGTCAACCTCAACGGCGCGAGCATCTCCCGCCTCCCCTGGACCTCCGGCTACCGCACGATGCTGTACGAGTCGCGGCTGCGACCGACGCGCATCCTCTCCGCATCCCTGACAGCGCTCGGGAACGATGCGCCGGCATTCCTCTCGGCATCCGCCGTGGGCTACTACGGAGACCGCGCCGGAGCGTCCGTCGACGAGGGCTCCCCCGCCGGTGACACGTTCCTCGCCGGGCTGTGCGTGGAGTGGGAGCGTGCGGCGCTGGCGGCCGCGGACACGACACGGGTCGTGCTGCTGCGCACGGCTCCTCTGCTGCATCCGGATGCTGTACTCAAGCCGATGATCGCACTCACTCGCTGGGGGCTGGGCGGGTCGCTCGGGCCGGGCACCCAGCTGTGGCCATGGCTCTCTCTGACGGACGAGGTCGGCGCCATCCGCCACCTCATCGACGGCACTCAGGCTGGCCCCGTGAACCTGAGCGGACCCACCG
>JBARWR010000331.1:0-5936 GCA_049646915.1 Microbacterium sp. | reverse complement strand
CTGCCGGTGCGCGACGGCGTCGGCGCGACGCGCCTGCACCTGCCGATGTCGGGTCCCTGGCCCACGGTGGGCGCATTCATGTCCGAGCGGTTCTTCCACCTGGACCCCGAGAAGCTGCTGGCGCGCTTCGACCGCGGCGAGATCGTCGCGCGAGACGGATCGAGATTGACGCGCGAAACGCCTCTGGGCGTGCACGAGTTCGTCTGGTACTACCGGGAGCCGCCCGTCGAGCTCGAGATCCCGTTCGACGTCGACGTGCTGCATCAGGACCGCGATCTGGTCGTGGTCGACAAGCCGCACTTCCTGCCGACGACACCGGGTGGCAAGTACGTGCAGAATTCCGCCCTGGTGCGGTTGCGCAAGCTGCTCGACCTGCCGGATCTGGCGCCGATCCACCGTCTGGATCGCGCCACGGCGGGGCTGCTGATGTTCGCGGCCCGCCCGGAGGCGCGCGGCGCCTATCAGTTCATGTTCGAGCAGCGGAAGGTCGAGAAGGTCTACGAGGCGGTCTCTGCCGCGCCCGCAGGCTGGGACGCCGCGGCGCCCGCCCTGAACGGGCTTTCATTCCCGATCGTGTTCCGCAACCACATCGTGAAGGAGCGCGGACACGTCTGCGTGCAGGTGGATGCCGATCGCGAACCCAACTCCGAGACGCTGATCGAGCTGATCGACTCCGACGCTCGTGTGCTCCACACCCTGCTGCGCCCGCACTCGGGCAAGATGCACCAGCTGCGCGTGCACCTGGCGGCTCTCGGCGCCGGCATCCTCAACGACAGCTTCTACCCCGAGCTGCTGCCCGAGAGTCCCGACGACCACGCCCGGCCGCTGCAGCTGCTCGCCCGCGAGCTGCGGTTCGTCGACCCGATCAGCGGCGCGCCGCGCGAGTTCATCACGCGTCGGGTGCTGCAGGACGCGCCGGGCGTTCGCCGAACCCTGACAGTCCGCCGCCGGTGACGGCTCAGCGCCGCATGGCCTTGCGCGCGAGCTTGGTGCCCAGCAGCTGCACGAGATGCACGAAAACGACGATGAGGACGATCGCCGCCCACATCACGACCGGTTCGAACTTGCGGAAGCCGTAGATCTGCGCGAACGCGCCCAGTCCCCCGCCGCCGATGAGCCCCGCCATCGCGGTCATGTCGATCAGGGCGACCACGATGAACGTATAGCCGAGGATCAGCGGCCCGAGCGACTCGGGGATCGCGACCGTGAGCAGGATGCGCCAAGGTCCCGCGCCCATCGCGCGGGCCGCCTCGATGACACCGGGCGAGACCGAGACGAGATGCTGCTCGACGATGCGGCCGATCGCGAAGGCCGCGGCGATGCCAATCGCGAACGCCCCGGCGGTGGTGCCGATTCCGATGCCGATCACGGCACGAGTGACTGGTTGCAGAACGGCGATGAAGATGACGAACGGGATGGGCCGGAAGAAGTTCACCAGCAGCTCGAGGAGCCCGTTGACGAGGCGATTCTGCATGAGTCCGCCTCGTCGGGTGACGTAAAGACCGACGCCGATGATCGTGCCGAGGATGCCTGCCAGCACGAGCGCGTACGTGGTCATGTACAGCGTCTCGAGCGCGGCATCCCAGAACTCGGGCCACAGCTCGTTGAGGCGATCCATCAGAGTGCCCCTCTCTCGATCTCGGAGTCCGGCTGGATCTCCGTGACCGTCGCATGCTCGCGGATCCGATCGAGGGCGGTGTCGACGGCGGCGTCCTCGCCGCGGATCGCGAGGGTGAGATGACCGAAGGCGCGACCGCGGATGTCGTTGATGCCGCCGTAGACGAGCTCGAACTCCAGGGCGGACTGGGCGAGGTCGAGGAACACCTGCGCCTGGGAGGAGTCGCCGGCGCGGAACGAGAAGGTCACCAGCCTGCCCCGGTGACGCTCGCGGAGCGATGCGGCCTCGGCAGGCGTCGGGATGCCCTTGATCACCGTGCCCACGAACCGCTGCGAGGCCGGATTCTGCGGGTCGGAGAAGACCTGGAACACGTCGCCCTGCTCGATCACGCGGCCGTGCTCCATCACCGCCACCTTGGTGGCGATGGTCTGGATGACGTCCATCTCGTGGGTGATGACGACGATCGTGACTCCCTGCTCCTGGTTGACGCGCCCCAGCAGATCGAGCACCTCGTGCGTGGTCTGCGGGTCCAGCGCGCTGGTCGCCTCATCCGCCAGCAGAATGGCGGGCCGGGTCGCGAGCGCCCGTGCGATGCCGACGCGCTGCTTCTGCCCGCCGGAGAGCTGCTCCGGATACGCCCTGGCCTTGTCGGCGAGTCCGACGAAGCGCAGCAGCTCCGTGACGCGCTCCTCGATCTCGGCCTTCGGCCAGCCGGCGAGCTTGAGCGGGTAGGCGATGTTCGCGCGCACCGTCTTGGAGGAGAACAGGTTGAACTGCTGGAAGATCATGCCGATTCCGCCGCGCACCCGGCGCAGCTCGCGCTCGGACAGCGAGGTGATGTCCACGCCGTCCACCGTGATGGTTCCGCCGGTCGCAGGCTCGAGCGCGTTGATCAGGCGCACCAGAGTCGACTTGCCGGCGCCGGAGTAGCCGATGATGCCGAAGACGTCGCCCGCCTCGATGTCGAGGCTCACGCCGTCCACGGCGGTGACGACGGAGTCGCCCTTGGAGGCGGGCGGGTACGTCTTCGTGACGTCGCGGAGGGTCACGATGGCCATATGGTTCTCCCTGTGAGCGCGGGAATCGGGCGGCGCGACATGCGCACCGCCCGATTCTTCCGCAGTTCTGCGCGCGAGTGGGCTCAGCCCTGCACTGCGGTGTCCTTCTCGACTTTCTTCAGCGAGGACTCCAGGTCGGCGACCGGGGTCTTCAGCGGCACGATGGTGTTTCCCGATGCCTCTGCGAGGCCTTCCTGCACCTTCGGGTCGTTCTGGAAGATGTCGACCAGCTTGAGGTAGGTCTCGTTGTCCTTGTCCTCGGCGCGCGCCGCGAAGATGTTGACGTACGGCAGCGCGTTCGCGTCGGACGGGTCGTCCTGAGCGATGGCGTCCTCGAACTTCAGCCCCGCCTGGGTGACGAAGTCGTTGTTGATGATGGCCGCGGCGACGTCCGGCAGCGAGTTCGGGATCAGGGCCGCCTCGAGCGCGGTGACCTTGACCTTCGACTTCTCTTGATCGATGTCGGACAGGTCAGAGAGGATCGTGCCACCGCTCTTGAGCTCGACGAGACCGGCCGACTGCAGCACGAGCAGTGCGCGTGCCTGGTTCGAGGCGTCATCGGGGACCGCGACGGTCTCGCCCTTCTTGATGTCCTTGACGTCGTCCACCTTCTGCGAGTACAGGCCGAGCGGGTAGATGCCGGTGGAGCCGATCGGCACGAGATCCTCGCCCGAGGCGACGTTGTAGCCGGCGAGGTACACGATGTGCTGGAACTGGTTCAGGTCGAGCTCGCCCTCGGTCAGGGCAGGATTGGGCTGCTCGTAGGAGCCGAAGTCGACGAGCTCGACCGTGATCCCCTCCTTCTCGGCGGCGTCGACGAAGGCGGGCCACTGCGGGTCGCTCTTGCCGACGACGCCGATCTTCACGACCTTGTCGGCGGCGGAGTCGCCGGACGGCTGGGAGGCGGGGTTCGACGCGCAGCCGGCGAGGGATGCGATGAGGGCAACCGCTGCTGCAGCGGCTGCCAGGGTGGTGGTGCGACGGGACATGACTCGGGTTCTTCCTCTCGTGGGGGACTCCGAAACGGTATTCGCCTCTACACGATCCGGCCGAATCGCGTCGTCACATGACGTCACAGCACGGGCGGACCCGCCGGGGACGCGCCCGGATGCTCCGGTGCCGAGCCGAAGGGGTCTGTCTGCCCGTCACCGCCGGGCACCGTCGCCGACATCGCGTCGAAGAATGCAGACACCACCGCGCGCTCCTGCGGCGAAAGCGCGGCGATGACGTCGAACCGGCGCGCGTGCGCCCGTCCGACGCTCTCGCGCGCCGCCGACCGCGTCTCGTCGGTGACCTCGACGGTCAGACTCCTGCGGTCGGTGGGATGAGGCCGGCGAAGTACATGCCCGCCGCGCTCGAGCCGGTCGAGCAGCTTCGTCGTGGCCGCGGTGGAGATGGCGAGGTGACCGGCGATCATCCCGGGCGTGACCGGGATGCTCTGGTTGCGCGCGGCGACGAGCAGCCTCAGCGCGCGCATATCCGTCTCGCCCAGCCGCATGTACCGCTGCGATGCCTGACTCAACCGTCGCTCGGCCTCACTCCAGCGCCGCATGGCGTTGAGCACGCGCACCACGTCGGTGATCTCGGACTGCGGCAGGTGCGAGCGGCGCACGAGTCGCTCTTCGGGGTCGTTGAGCAGCGGGTCATGCATGACGACGCTGTCAACCCCCTGGGCAATCTCATCGGACATAACGAGAATTTTACCTCGCTCAGTTGATACTTACTATGTCAGTAGCTAGCCTAGTTAGCAACATGAGGGAGTCGGAAGTGAACGAGACACCGGAGCGGGTCGTCCTGCTGGATGAGCAGGGACGAGCATGCGGGGCCGCGCGCAAGGACGAAGTGCATCACGAGGACACGCCCCTGCACATGGCCTTCTCGTGCCACGTTCTGGATGATCGCGGTCGGCTGCTGATCACGCGGCGCGCGCTGGGAAAGGCCGCGTGGGCGGGCACCTGGACCAACGCGTTCTGCGGGCACCCGGAGCCCTTCGAACCCGTTCCCGACGCCGTAGTCCGACGCGCACGGCAGGAGCTGGGTCTGGAGCTGGAGGGTCTGCGGCTTCTGCTCCCCGACTTCCGCTACCGCGCCGTGGACGCGTCCGGGGTCGTCGAGAACGAGGTCTGCCCCGTGTACATCGCCCGGGCGGCGTCGGCACCTCAGCTCAACCCCGATGAGGCGATGGACGCGCAGTGGGTCGAGCCCGAGGACCTTGCGGACGCTCTCGCCGCCGCTCCCTGGGCGTTCAGCCCGTGGCTGGTGCTGCAGGCGAAGGAGATGTCGGCAGGAGCCGACCAGATCAGTGCCGACGCCTGGCGGGGTGCGGCGTGAGCATCGACACCACCACCGACGCGCAGGAGATCGAGCGCACGATCCAGGAGTTCTTCGAGGATCGCGTCTCACGCGCGCAGCATCTGGGGCCGCAGTACGCGCGACTGTGGCGAGGCATCGAGGAATCGGCCCGTGGTGGCAAGCGCATCCGCCCGCGGATGCTGCTGATGACGCACGATCGTCTCGGCGGGCGCGACTCCCGCGCCGCCCACCTCGCCGCTGCCGCCTTCGAGCTGCTCCACACCGCGCTGCTCCTGCATGACGACGTCCTGGACGGCGATCTCGTGCGCAGGGGGCGACCCAACCTCGCCGGGGGATTCACCGCTGCGGCTCTGGATGCCGGTCACGGTTCCGGCCCCGCCAGGGCGTGGGGGGCCGCATCCGGTCTCCTCGCGGGAGACCTCCTGATCAGCGGTGCGCACGCGCTGGTCTCCTCGATCGAGAGTCCGGCGCGCGGGGCGGTGCACCGGATCATCGACGACGCGCTCATGATCACCGCCGCGGGCGAGCACGCGGATGTCGGGTTCGCTCTGCGTGTGATGCGCGCCGACGGCCACGACATCCTGCGCATGATGGAGCAGAAGACCGCGGTCTACTCCTTCGCCGCACCCTTGCGCGCCGGGGCGATCCTGGCGGGGGCACCGGAGGAGACCGGGAGCGCGCTGGGCAGGATCGGCATCGGACTGGGCGTGCTCTATCAACTGCGCGACGACCTGCTCGGCGTGTTCGGCGACGAGGCCCGCACCGGCAAGTCGGCCCTCGGAGATCTGCGCGAGGGCAAACGCACGCTCCTGGTCGCCTTCGCCGAGGGCAGTCCCGAATGGGACGAAGTGATCCACCTGTTCGGCCGAGCACCCCTCGACGCGGCGGATGCGGATCGGCTGCGAGCCGCGCTGGTCGCCTGCGGCGCGGCCGACCGAGTGCAGGAG
>JBARWR010000330.1:0-5057 GCA_049646915.1 Microbacterium sp. | reverse complement strand
TCACGATCAAGTCCGACGACATCCTCGGCCGCGTCAAGGTGTACGAGGCGATCGTCAAGGGCGAGAACATCCAGGAGCCCGGCATCCCCGAGTCCTTCAAGGTGCTCATGAAGGAGATGCAGTCGCTGTGCCTGAACGTCGAGGTCCTCTCGGCGGACGGCACCCCGGTGAACCTCCGCGACACCGATGACGAGGCCTTCCGCGCAGCGGAGGAGCTCGGCATCAACATCTCCAGCCGCTTCGAAGCCGCATCGATCGACGAGATCTGATCTCGGCTCATTCGACAGATTTTCTACCCAGGAGAACAAGTGCTCGACGTAACAACTTTCGATGAGCTTCGAATCGGCCTCGCCACCGCAGACGACATCCGCGGATGGTCCTACGGTGAGGTCAAGAAGCCCGAGACGATCAACTACCGCACGCTGAAGCCGGAGAAGGACGGCCTCTTCGGCGAGCAGATCTTCGGACCCTCCCGTGACTGGGAGTGCGCCTGCGGCAAGTACAAGCGCGTCCGCTTCAAGGGCATCGTCTGCGAGCGGTGCGGCGTGGAGGTCACCAAGAGCTCCGTCCGCCGTGAGCGCATGGGCCACATCGAGCTCGCCGCCCCCGTGACTCACATCTGGTACTTCAAGGGTGTGCCGTCGCGTCTGGGCTACCTGCTCGACATGGCGCCGAAGGACCTCGAGAAGGTCATCTACTTCGCCGCCTACATGGTCATCTCGGTCGACGAGGATGCTCGTCACCGCGACCTGGCCACGCAGGAGAACAACATCCGGCTCGAGCTGAAGACGCTCGGCGACCGTCGTGACGCGAAGATCGCGGAGCGGATGGCCAAACTGGAAGAGGAGCTCGCAGCCCTGGAGGCTGAGGGTGCCAAGGCCGACGCCAAGAAGAAGGTGAAGGACGCTGCTGAGAAGGAGATGACCCTCACCCGCAAGGGCGCCGACGAGGCGATCGCCAAGCTCGAGCGCGTGTGGGAGGATTTCCGCACGATCGAGGTCGGCGCTCTTCGTCCCGAGGACGACGTGTTCCACGAGCTGCAGGACCGGTTCGGTCAGTACTTCGAGGCCCACATGGGCGCGGAGTCGATCAAGCGCCGCCTGGAGACCTTCGACCTGAAGGCCGAGGCCGAGAACCTGCGCCTGCAGATCTCCGAGGGCAAGGGTCAGCGCAAGATCCGCGCGATCAAGCGCCTGAAGGTCGTCGACTCGTTCCTGCAGACCGGCATGAGCCCGGCCGCCATGGTGCTGGACGTCGTCCCGGTGATCCCGCCGGAGCTGCGCCCGATGGTGCAGCTCGACGGTGGCCGCTTTGCTACCAGCGACCTGAACGACCTGTACCGCCGCGTCATCAACCGCAACAACCGTCTTCGTCGACTGATCGACCTCGGTGCCCCCGAGATCATCGTCAACAACGAGAAGCGGATGCTGCAGGAGGCCGTCGACGCTCTGTTCGACAACGGTCGTCGCGGTCGTCCCGTCACGGGCACCGGCAACCGCGCCCTGAAGTCCCTCAGCGACATGCTGAAGGGCAAGCAGGGCCGGTTCCGCCAGAACCTGCTCGGCAAGCGCGTGGACTACTCGGGCCGTTCGGTCATCATCGTCGGTCCGCAGCTG
The DNA here is from genome assembly GCA_049646915.1 of Microbacterium sp. Classification (GTDB taxonomy): domain Bacteria; phylum Actinomycetota; class Actinomycetes; order Actinomycetales; family Microbacteriaceae; genus Microbacterium. The sequence continues at coordinate 3,441 of JBARWR010000330.1, read as the reverse complement.
AAGCTGCACCAGTGCGGTCTGCCCAAGCAGATGGCTCTGGAGCTGTTCAAGCCGTTCGTGATCAAGCGCCTGATCGACCTCGGTCACTCGCAGAACATCAAGGCGGCCAAGCGTGCCGTCGAGCGCACCCGTCCCGAGGTCTGGGACGTGCTCGAGGAGATCATCCGCGAGCGTCCGGTGCTGCTGAACCGCGCCCCCACCCTGCACCGTCTGGGCATCCAGGCGTTCGAGCCTCAGCTCGTCGAGGGCAAGGCCATCCAGCTGCACCCGCTCGTCTGTGCGGCGTTCAACGCCGACTTCGACGGTGACCAGATGGCTGTGCACCTGCCGCTGTCGGTCGAGGCTCAGGCCGAGGCCCGCGTGCTGATGCTCGCGTCGAACAACATCCTGAAGCCGTCCGACGGCCGTCCGGTCACCCTGCCTTCGCAGGACATGATCATCGGTCTGCACCACCTGACCACGGTCAAGGAGGGTGCTGACGGTGAGGGTCGTGCGTTCGGCTCCGTCGGCGAGGCGATCCTGGCGAAGGACGAGGGCACCCTCGACCTGCAGGCGAAGGTGCGCATCCGCATCCCGGGTCTGACCTTCCTCGAGGGTGAGGCCCCCGAGGGTTACGAGCGCCACGGTCTCGTGGACGCCTCGCTCGGCCAGGCGATCTTCAACGACACGCTGCCGAAGGGCTACCCGTTCGTGCGCGAGGTCGCCGACAAGGGCAAGCTGTCGCAGATCGTCAACAAGCTGGCCGAGGAGTACCCGAAGATCGAGACGGCCGCATCGCTGGACCGCATCAAGGATGCCGGTTTCCACTGGGCGACCCGCTCGGGTGTCACCGTCGCGCTGAGCGACATCCTCACCCCGCCGAACAAGGGCGAGATCGTCGCGACCTACGAGAAGCAGGCCGCGAAGGTCCAGTCCCAGTACGACAAGGGTCTGACCACCGACAACGAGCGCCGTCAGGAGCTCATCAAGATCTGGACCGAGGCCACTGACGAGGTCCAGGCGGCGATGAAGGCGAACTTCCCGCTGGACAACACCATCAACCGCATGGTGTCATCGGGTGCTCGTGGTAACTGGCTGCAGATCCGCAACATCGCGGGTATGCGCGGTCTGGTGAACAACCCCAAGGGTGAGATCATCCCCCGTCCGATCATCTCCTCGTACCGCGAGGGTCTGTCGGTGGCGGAGTACTTCATCGCGACGCACGGTACCCGCAAGGGTCTGGCCGACACCGCTCTGCGCACCGCCGACTCGGGTTACCTGACCCGTCGTCTGGTGGACGTCTCGCAGGACGTCATCATCCGCGAGCAGGACTGCGGCACGTCGAAGGGCCTTGAGCTCCCGATCGCCGCTCCGAACTCGCAGGGCGTGCTGGTGCGCGACGCGAACGTCGAGAACTCGGTGTTCGCCCGCACGCTGGCGGCCGAGGTCGTCAATGAGGCCGGCGAGGTTCTCGCCGAGGCCGGCGACGACGTGGGCGACGTGCTGATCGACAAGCTGGTCGCGGCCGGTGTGGAGACCATCAAGGTCCGCTCCGTCCTGACCTGCGACTCGGCAGTCGGCGTCTGCGCGCAGTGCTACGGACGCTCGCTCGCCACCGGTAAGACGGTGGACATCGGAGAGGCCGTCGGCATCATCGCCGCACAGTCGATCGGTGAGCCCGGAACCCAGCTGACGATGCGTACCTTCCACACGGGTGGTTCGGCATCGGCGGATGACATCACCCAGGGTCTGCCTCGTGTGCAGGAGCTGTTCGAGGCGCGTACCCCGAAGGGCGCCTCCCCGATCGCCGAGGCCGATGGCCGCATCGCGATCGAGGAGAACGAGAAGGGCAAGAAGGTCATCCTGACGCCCGACAACGGCGACGAAGAGGTGGTCTACCCGGTGCTGAAGCGTGCAACGCTTCTCGTCGAGGACGGCCAGCACGTCACCGTCGGTCAGCCCCTTCTGGTCGGCACGCTGGACCCCAAGGAGGTCATGCGCGTCATGGGCGCCCGCGAGGTGCAGCGTTACCTCGTAGGCGGCGTGCAGGGCGTGTACCGCTCGCAGGGTGTGCCGATCCACGACAAGCACATCGAGGTCATCGTCCGCCAGATGCTGCGCAAGGTCACCGTGGTCGACCACGCTGACACCGCGCTGCTCCCGGGTGAGATGGTCGACCTGAAGCGCTACCAGCAGATCAACCGTGAGACCGTGGCAGAGGGCAAGCGCCCCGCGTCGGGTCGTCCGGAGCTGATGGGTATCACCAAGGCGTCGCTGGCGACCGAGTCGTGGCTGTCGGCCGCCTCGTTCCAGGAGACGACCCGTGTGCTCACGCAGGCTGCCATGGAGGGCAAGAGCGACCCGCTGATCGGTCTCAAGGAGAACGTCATCATCGGAAAGCTCATCCCCGCCGGCACCGGTCTGCGCCGCTACCGCGACATCACGGTCGAGGCGACGGAAGAGGCCAAGAGCGAGCGCTACCCGAACCGGATCTTCGCATCCGACGGGGCGTACGCCGACGGTGACTTCGGCTACGTCGACTTCGACGCGTTCTCGACGGACGACATCACGCCCGGTACATACAACTGAGCATGATCGCCTGGAGGCCCCGGCCCCTCTTCGGAGGGCCGGGGCCTTCGTCGTGCCTCGGGCGCGTCGGCGTTCACCGTGGACAGGAGGTTCGGCGAAAACAGGAGGATCCTGCGCAGATCGTCCTGCACCCGCCGAATCTCCTGTTGCGGGTGCAGGGTTGAGCGCAGCACGCCCCGCGATAGTCTCACGGGGTGAGTACTGAGAGCCGTGGAGTCGTCGTCATCGGCGATGCGCTGATCGATGAGATCCGGGATGCGACCGGGGTCCGCGAACTGGTCGGGGGAGCTGCACTGAATGTGGCGGTGGGGCTGCGCCGGCTGGGAGTTCCGGTCACGCTGATCGCGATGGTCGGAGCGGATGCCGCCGGCGATCACATCCGCGAGTACCTGTCCGATCTCGGCGTGGCGCTGATCGAGAGCCCATCGGCACTCGGCTCGTCGCGGGCGATCGTGCGGGCGGAGAACGGCGAACCGCAGTACGAGTTCAACGAGGCGGCGCAGCGGCGCAGCATCCGCTACTCCGACGCGGCTCGTACGGCGATCTCCGACGCCGCACTGGTGGCCGTCAGCTGCTTCCCGTTCGACGTCGAGGTGGAGGTCGCGGCGCTGTCGGATGCCGTGGGCGACGCGCGCCTGGTGATCGATCCGAACCCGCGTGCCGGGATGCTGCACGACCGCGCCGCGTTCGTGCGCGGCTTCGAGAAGCTCGCGGCCCGGGCGGAGCTGGTGAAGGTCGGCGCGGACGACGCGGCGCTGCTCTACGACGGTGATCTGGACGCTCTGCGGGCTCGCCTGCGCGGACTGGGTGCCAGCGCCGTCCTGGCGACCGCCGGCGCTGACGGCGCGGTGCTGGAGTCGGATGCCGGTGAGG
>JBARWR010000329.1:0-3992 GCA_049646915.1 Microbacterium sp. | reverse complement strand
GCTCACCGGCGCCCGCTTCCCGTGGGGTGTGATGCTGATCAACATCACGGGCTCCCTGGCGCTCGGGCTCGTGGTCGGGATGCTGCCGGGCGCCGCGTTCGTCATCGGCGCGGGGTTCCTCGGCGGGTACACGACATTCAGCACGGCGATGATCGACACGGTCGCGCTGTGGCGCGATGGCGCGCGCGGGGCATCCGCCCTCAACGCGGTGGGAATGCTGGTGGTCGCCATCGCCGCGGCCGCTGCGGGTCTCGCTCTGGGCGCCTCGCTCTGACGCTTCCCAGCCGCCGCTTAACTTCGTAATGTACATCTGTACAGAAGGGGGTAGGGATGACGGATGCTGTCGTGCGCCGCCGGCGTGACCCGGAGACGCGTCGACGGGAGATCGTCGTCGCGGCGGCCGAACTGATCGTCGAACTCGGCGTCGGCGCACTCACCCACCGTCTCATCGCCGCGCGTGCCGGAGTGCCGCTCGGCGCGACCACTCAATACTTCGCCACACTCGATGATCTGCGTGCCGAAGCGCTGCGCCATCTGGTCACCGAGGTTGACGAGCGCATCGACGGCATCCGCGCCACTCTCGCCGCACGCGGCGCGACCCCCGCGGTTCTCGCCGAGCTCATCGTTCAGGGCCTTGCCAACGCTCGGGCGCTGGAAGCCGATCGCGCGGTCGTCACCGCCGCCGTCAACGATCCCCAGCTGCGCGAACTCGCCCGCCGCTGGTCGACGCAGATGTCCGGATTCCTCGTCGCCGACTACGGACACGACCGCGCGACAGCCGCCGCCGTCTTCATCGACGGGGTGCTCTGGTATTCGCGCATCCACCATGAGCCGCTCAGCGGCCCCCTCATCGAATCCGCGCTCGCCGGCATCCTCGGCTGCAGCTCCCGTCCCTCGTCCTCGAACGCCTGAAACGAGCACCGTGTCGAATCTCTCCGTCCTGAGCCTGCGCAACCGTGCGCTGATCGCCCTCATCACGATCGTGGCCGCCGTGTTCGGCGGGCTGGCCCTGACCAACCTCAAACAGGAGCTCATCCCCTCGCTCGAGCTGCCGGCTCTGATCGTCATGACGAACTATCCCGGCGCTTCGCCCGAGGTCGTCGAGAACGATGTGTCCACGCCCATCGAGAACGCGATCCAGGGCGTGCCCGGCCTGGAATCGACCAACGCGACCAGCACCACGAACGCCTCGATCGTGCAGGCGATGTTCACCTACGGCACGAACCTCGCGACCGCTGAGCAGAAGATGCAGCAGGCGATCAACCGCATCTCCCAAGTGCTGCCGAAGGACACCTCGCCGCAGGTGCTCAGCGTCTCGATCGACGACTTCCCGGTGATCCAGATCGCCGTCACCGGCTTCGAGGACTCGGAGTCCGCGCAGACCGACCTGGAGAGCACGGTCATCCCCGAGCTGGAGGACGTCAAGGGCGTCAACGCCGCGGACATCGTCGGCGGCGTCGGGCAGCGCATCACCATCACCCCCGATGCGGCCAAGCTCGCCGCCGCAGGCCAGAGCACCCAGAACATCAGCCAGGCGCTGCAGCAGAACGGCGTGCTGCTGCCCGGCGGCGACATCACCGAGAGCGGTCAGACCCTCACGGTGCAGAGCGGCTCGAAGATCGCATCGGCCGACGAGCTGGCGGCCCTGCCGCTGGTGGGCGCCGATCTCACCATCGGCGACATCGCGAAGGTCGCGCAGACCACTGACCCGGTCACCTCCATCTCGCGGGTGGACGGCAAGGACGCCCTGTCGATCGCTGTCACGAAGCTGCCCTCGGCCAACACCGTCGAGGTGTCCCAGGGCGTGCTCGCCGCGATCGACGAGCTGAGCGGCACTTTCCCGGACGCCGAATTCACCGTCGTCTTCGACCAGGCGCCGTTCATCGAGCAGTCCATCGAGTCGCTCGCCACGGAGGGGGTGCTGGGCCTCGTGTTCGCCGTGCTGGTGATCCTGGTCTTCCTGCTCTCCATCCGCTCCACGCTGGTGACGGCGATCTCGATCCCGACGAGCGTGCTGATCACCTTCATCGGGCTGCAGGCGTTCGGCTACTCGCTGAACATCCTCACCCTCGGTGCGCTCACGATCGCCATCGGCCGCGTGGTCGACGATTCCATCGTCGTCATCGAGAACATCAAGCGGCACTACGTCGAGGGGGCGGACAAGGGCGATGCGATCCGGCTGGCGGTGAAGGAGGTGGCGGCTGCGGTCACTGCATCCACCATCACCACCGTCGCCGTGTTCCTGCCCATCGTGTTCGTCGGCGACATGGTCGGCGAGCTGTTCCGTCCGTTCGCGATCACCGTCACCATCGCCATGGTCGCCTCGCTCCTGGTGGCTCTCACGATCGTGCCGGTGCTGGCCTACTGGTTCCTCAAGCCCGGGCGTCCGCTGCATGCCGAGGACGGCAGCCGCATCGATCCGGAGCATCCGGATGCTCCCCCGACCCGTCTGCAGAAGGCGTACCGCCCGATCCTGGGATGGACGCTGAAGCACTCCGCGACCACCGTGATCATCGCGTTGGTCGTGCTGGGCGGTACCCTCGCGGCCGCACCGCTGATGAAGATCAACTTCCTCAGCGACTCGGGGCAGAACACCATGACCGTCACGCAGGACGTCGGGGCGACGGCCAGCCTGCAGACGAAGTCGGATGCCGCGGAGCAGGTCGAGAAGGCGCTCAGCGGCATCGACGGGATCACGCACGTGCAGGCGTCGATCGGCTCGAGCGGCTCGGCGCTGCGCGATGCGTTCTCCGGCGGAGCAGGCATCACCTACTCGATCCAGACCAGCGACTCGGTCGATCAGGAGAAGCTGCGCGCCGACGTGCAGAAGAAGATCGACGGGCTGAAGGATGCCGGCGAGGTCGCCGTCAGCGCCGCGTCCGGCGGCTTCGGCTCCACCGATATCGAGGTCACCGTCACCGCACCCACGGGCGACGCCCTGCAGAAGGCGACCGACGTGCTGATGAAGGACCTGAAGGGGCGCGACGGCGTCGGCGAGGTGACGAACAACCTGTCGGCCTCTCTGCCGTACATCGCCGTCGCCGTCGACCGCAAGGCCGCCGCGAACCGCGGACTGTCGGAGGTCGCGGTGGGATCCATCGTGTCGAACACGATGCGCCCGCAGCAGATCGGATCGATCGAAGTCGATGACACCTCGCTGACCGTCTACCTCGTCAACCCCGAGCCCCCGACGTCTCTCGCGGCCCTCAAGGAGCTTGCGATCCCGACGCCCACGGGCATCGTCCAGCTGCAGGACATCGCGACCGTCGAACAGCGCAACGGCCCGACCGCGATCTCCACCCAGCAGGGCCGCCGCACCGCGACGATCACCGTGCCGCCGGCATCCGACGACCTCGCCGTCGCGACCGGGTCGGTCACCGCCTCGCTCGACAGCGTGAAGCTGCCCGAGGGAGCGCGCGCCGAGATCGGAGGGGTCGCACAGCAGCAGGCGGATTCGTTCTCGCAGCTGGGGCTGGCGATGCTCGCCGCGATCCTGATCGTGTACGTGGTGATGGTGGCGACGTTCAAGTCGCTGCGGCAGCCGCTGCTGCTGCTGGTCTCGGTGCCGTTCGCGGCCACCGGTGCGATCCTGCTGCAGATCGTCACCGGCGTTCCCCTCGGCGTCGCCTCGCTGATCGGCGTGCTGATGCTGATCGGCATCGTGGTGACCAACGCGATCGTGCTCGTCGACCTGGTGAACCAGTACCGTGTGAAGGGGCTGTCCACGCCCGAGGCGGTGATGGCCGGTGGCGAGAAGCGCCTGCGGCCGATCCTCATGACGGCGCTCGCGACGATCTTCGCGCTCACTCCGATGGCCCTGGGCATCACCGGGCACGGCGGGTTCATCTCGCAGCCGCTGGCGATCGTCGTCATCGGCGGGCTGGTGTCCTCGACCGTGCTGACGCTGATCGTGCTGCCGACGCTGTACAACCTCGTCGAGGGTGCCCGCGAGCGGCGTCGGGCGAAGCGTGGCGGGGGAGACGCCCCCGTGG
>JBARWR010000328.1:0-1845 GCA_049646915.1 Microbacterium sp. | reverse complement strand
CCGGGCAGGACCGCGCGTTCGGGCAGCGCAGATCGATGTCGCCCTCCTTCATGGCCCGCAGCGGGGTGCCGCACTCCGGACACCGCTCCGGCATGACGAACTCGCGTTCGCTGCCGTCGCGCCGCTCGACCACGGGGCCGAGCACCTCGGGGATCACATCCCCCGCCTTGCGCAGCACCACCGTGTCGCCGATCAGCACACCCTTGGCCTTGACGACGTCCTTGTTGTGCAGCGTCGCCTGTCGCACCACCGAGCCTGCGACATGGGCCGGCGCCATCACCGCGAACGGGGTGGCGCGCCCGGTGCGGCCCACTGATACGACGATGTCGAGCAGCGTGGTCTGCACCTCCTCGGGCGGGTACTTGTACGCGATCGCCCAACGCGGGGCGCGACTGGTCATGCCCAGTTCGCCGTGCAGCTCGAGCTCGTCCACCTTGACGACGACACCGTCCAGCTCATGCTCGATGTCGTGACGGTGCTCACCGAAGTGGGCGACGAAGTCCGCGACCTCATCGATCGTGTGGCAGACCTTGGTGTGCGGGCTGGTCGGAAGCCCCCACTCGGCCAGCAGCTCGTACACCTGGCTCTGCGCAGCGACGGGCGGGGCCTCCCATGCGCCGATCCCGTGCACGTACAGGGACAGCGAGTTCACCCGCAGCACCCCGGCCTCGTGTTCCAGCCCGTCCTTCTTGTCGAGCTGCTGCCGCAGTCCTCCGCTGGCGGCGTTGCGTGGGTTGGCGAAGGACGGGAAGCGGCGCGCGGCCGCTGCTCGGGCCTTCTCTTCGTCGAAGGGCCTCTTCGCACCGCCGCGGGCCTCCCACTTCGCCCGCGAGTCCGCGTAGGCGCGATCGCGGAACGAAGCTTGAGCCGCATTCAGACGCTCGAACGCCGCGACGGGGATGAAGACCTCGCCGCGCACCTCCACGATCGACGGGTGCCCGGTGCCCGAGAGCCGCTCGGGGATGTCGGCCAGACGCAGGGCGTTCTCGGTGACGATCTCGCCGACCCGGCCATCACCGCGGGTGGCGGCGGAGGTGAGGACTCCGTTCTCGTAGCGCAGATTGATCGCCAACCCGTCGATCTTCAGCTCGGTCAGCCAGGCGACATCCCGGGCTGCCGCGGCTCGCGTCTTCACCTGCCAGTCCTGCAGTTCCTCGAGCGAGAAGACGTTGTCGAGGCTCAGCATCCGCTCGGCATGCTCGATCGTGTCGAGTCCGGTGCTCTCCGCGGCCCCGACCATCTGCGTCGGCGAGTCCTGCCCCTGCAGCTCGGGGTGCAGTCGCTCCAGCTCCTCGAGCCGCCGCATCCAGCCGTCGTAGGTCGCGTCGTCGACCAGCGACGTGTCGCGCCCGTAATAGGCGTCCTTCGCATCCAGGATGCGGGTCGTCAGCTCCTCCGCCTCGACACGGGCGGCTTCCAGCGAGATGTTGTCCGGCACCCCCCAAGTCTACGAGCGGGGGCGGACATCTGCGGAGATCACGCCCCGACCGGCACCGCCGAGACCGTGGTGTCGATCGTGAACTGACCGAGCACGTGCGTGCCGACGTACAGCACGGCGCTCTGACCTGGTGCGACGCCGTCCAGCGGCACGTCGGGAACCACTCGCACACCGGCATCCGTCACGAACGCGTGCGCCGGCACCGGGTCCGAGTGCGCGCGGATCTGCACTTCGCAGGCGAAGTCGGATGCTGTCGGCGCGGCGCCCGCCCAGGAGAACCGCTCCCCCGAGATCTCGGCGATCGCCAGTGCCTCCTTGGGGCCGACGACCACGGTGTTTGTGACCGGCCGCACCTCGAGGACGAAGCGCGGCTTGCCGTCCGGCGCGGGCACGCCCAGGTGCAGACC
>JBARWR010000327.1:0-1567 GCA_049646915.1 Microbacterium sp. | reverse complement strand
GGCGGCGATCCTGCGTCTCGCCGAGCTGGGCGCGGTCGTCGCGGCGGTGTCCACCAAGGACGGCGCGGTGCTCGACGACAGCGGCATCGACATCGAGCGGCTCGTCGCGCTGCGACGCGAATTCGGGGATCGCTGCGTGCTCGAATACGGCGCCTCCGCCGCGCCGGAGGCGGCACTGCGCGCCCCCGTCGACATCCTCATCCCCGCAGCCCGCGAGGATGTCATCGACGAGGAGATCGCGGAGTCGACCACGGCGCGCCTCGTCGTGGAGGGTGCGAATCTGCCCACCAGTGTCGCGGCCAGGGATGTGCTGCACCGGCGCGGCATCTGCGTCGTGCCCGACTTCATCGCCAACGCCGGAGGCATCGTCGCCGCCGCGCACTCGATGGATGCCCGCTCCTCGGCCTTCACTGTCGATCCTGCCCGCGTGTTCCCGATGGTCTCCGAGAAGCTTCGCGCCAATGCCGCCGCGGTCATCGAGGCGTCCCTCGCCGCCGGCGCGCCTCCCCATCAGACAGCCCTTCGCCTCGCGCAGGATCGCGTGCGTGAGGCGATGATCGCGCGCGGCCGATGGCGTTCCGCCGACGCGATCGTCACCGTGTGAGCCACACCCGACCCACCGAACAGACAAGGACCGAGACCGTCATGTACACCTACCCCGACTACGCACCCCACGATGAGCAGCAGCTCGCCGAGTTCGTGGCGAGCAACCCGTTCGCAGCGATGGTGAGCATCCGCAACGGGGTGCCGGTGGCCAGCCATCTGCCGGTCATCCCCGCGCCCGACACGACCCCCGCGGTCGGGGGTGTGCTGTGGAGCCACATGGGCCGGGTCAATCGGCAGTGGCGCACCCTGGAGTCCGGCGATCCGGTGCTCCTCGTCTTCACCGCCTCCCATGCCTACGTCTCGGCGGGCCTCTACGACGAGGACCCCGCCGTACCGACCTGGAACTACTCGGCCGTGCATGTCACCGCGGTCCCCGAGCTGCTGCCCAGGGGCGTCCCGACGATGGAGGTTCTCACAGAGACGGTGCACGCGATGGAGCGTCCGCGCCGGGACCCGTGGGACATGACCTCGTCCCTTCCGCGATTCGAGCAGCTCGTGGGTGACGTCGTCGCCTTCAAGCTGCACATCACCGAGTGGCAGGCGATGTTCAAGCTCAGCCAGGACAAGGACGACACCGTCTGGCAGAAGGTGCACGACTCCTTCGCCGCCCACCCGCCGACGGCCTGCCTCGCCCACGACATGAGCAGGGTCCGGGATGCGTCGAAGAAGTGAGGCCGGGCCCTCATCGCCGCGCGGGCAGCGCGTACTCCCCCTGAAGGTGCGGGTCGTGACGCACGCGTGCGGCGGCAGCGCTGCCGAGCGCGCTGAGCAGCTGCACGAGAGCGGGGTTGTCGTCCTCCCCGCGGTGCGCCGCGACGACGCGGCGACCCGCGATGGCGGTGCTCAGCGGTGTCGCGACGATCGCATCGTCCTCGCGGTGCGCGAGGGCCGGAATGAGCGCGATCCCCATGCCTGCGGCGACGAAGGCCCGCACGACCTCGTAGTCGTTGCTGCGATAGCG
>JBARWR010000326.1:0-18215 GCA_049646915.1 Microbacterium sp. | reverse complement strand
GTGCGCGCGGTGCCCGGGATCGTGCGAGCGGATGCCATCGGCGGGCTCTACATCGCCGCTGCCGGGGTCTTCGTCGGCGTGGTGACCTGGGCGCTGATCCCGCTGTTCATCCCGGCGATCGGGTGCGCGGCCCTGGCCGTCGTTGCCGTCCCGGCGCGTCGTAGACGCTGAGCTGCTCGACGATGAGAATCTGAAGTGCTCGTCTGCCTTGCGCAGGCGACATGGGGAGGGGACCTGCATGGCAGTGGGCGTGAAGGATGTCGCGGCAGCGGCCGGGGTGTCGGTCGGAACTGTGTCGAACGTGCTCAACCGGCCCGAGCGGGTCTCGACTCTGACCGTGGAGCGCGTGCAGAACGCGATCCGGGAGCTGGGATTCGTGCGCAACGACGCGGCGCGGCAGCTGCGGGCCGGACGCAGCCGCAGCATCGGTCTGGTGGTGCCCGACATCGGCAACCCCTTCTTCGCCGAGGTCGCGCGCGGTGCCGAGGATCGGGCAGCGGATGCCGGAATGACCGTGCTGCTGGGCAACAGCGATGAGAGCATCGAGCGGCAGGATGCGCATCTCGCCCTCTTCCAGGAGCAGCGAGTGAACGGAGTGCTGCTCACGCCGGCATCCGACGACCTCGCATCCGTGGAGCGATTCGCCGCAGGCGGGATGCCGGTGGTCCTCGTCGACCGGGAGGTCGATGCCGAGGCGTTCCCGTCGGTGTCGGTCGACGATGTCGAAGGCGGGCGGCTCGCGGTGCAGCACCTGCTCGACGGCGGGCGTCGACGGATCGCGTTCGTGTGCGGTCCGCGCAGCGTTCAGCAGGTCGCCGATCGCCTACGTGGCGCGGAGGCCGCTGTGACCGAGACGTCGGGCGCGACGCTCGAGATCATCGAGCAGTCGGCGCTGACCGTGCTGCAGGGTCGGGCTGCGGGGGAGCTGCTGGTGGCACGCGCCGTCGAGGACCGGCCGGATGCCGTGTTCGCCGCCAACGACCTGCTCGCAGTCGGCCTGCTGCAGGCATTCAGCTTCGGCTCCGGCATCCGCGTACCCGAGGACATCGCGATGGTCGGATACGACGATATCGACTTCGCTTCGGCCACCGTGGTGCCGCTCAGCTCCGTGCACCAACCCGCGCGGCTGCTGGGCTGGACGGGCGTGGATCTGCTGCTGAAAGGACTCGAAGGAGTCGACCACGAGCGGCGAGTGCGCTTCCAGCCGGAGCTCGTCGCGCGGGACTCCAGCGGCGGCTGAGCTCGATTCGTTACTGCTCCGCGCAGCCGTTATGATTGCAGGACGGATCTGCGCTCTTATGGGCCGGATTCCTGGAGACGTCGCATAGTCAGGCCTAGTGCACCACCCTGCTAAGGTGGAGTTCCCTTACGGGAACCGAGGGTTCAAATCCCTCCGTCTCCGCTGAAATCCCTGGTCAGAGCCCGCTTCTTGTGGTTCGTCGGGAGGTGTCGAGGTCAGCGTCCGAGGCTTGGACCGCTCCGAGTGTCCCGTGAGTGTCCCGACTTCTGGCCGAACTCCTCGGCGGCGGCGAGACGCTGCACGTGGTCGCGGCGCTGGCCTTCGCCGAGGACGTGCGCATACACCGCGAGGACGGTGCGCGCCTCGTCGCCCAGGTACTCGGCGACCTCGTGGACGGGCGTGCCGAGCCGCAGCCAGGTGGACGCGGCGTAGTGCCGTAGCGCGTGGCGGCGGAAGCCGAGCGGGAACTTGCGGACGACGCCGACCGAGAGCTGCCCGCCCTGCTGGTTGGTGAACAGATAGTCGTCGGGCTGCTTCCCCATGGCGTACTGACGGAAGATCGCCAGTGCCCGCGGCGAGAGGGGCACCGGCCGAGTGCCACGCCAGGACTTCGGGTTCTTCTCCTCGTAACGGTCGGAGTGTGAGCGCTCGACGTTGAGCTGAGCGAGCGGGACTTCGGACAGCCAGCTCACCCGGATCGCGCGCAGCTCACCCCAGCGCACGCCGGTCAGCGACATGAACTCGAACACGTCCGCGATATCGCTGCGCCGCTGGCGCAAGGCGGCGAGCACTCCGGCGACTCTGCGCGTGGAGGGAATCTCGTTCGGGCTCACCGCGCGCTGGGCCACGCTGCTCAGCTCGGGAATCTTCTTCATCGTCCGCACCGGATGCGGCTGGTGCAGGTAGCCCTGCTCATCGGCATAGGTGAACAGCGCGCTCAGCGTCGTCTTGGCACGCGCGACCGTCGCCGGTGCCTTCCCGCCGCGCAGCTCGGCGAGCAGATGCTCTCTGATGTCCCCGGCCTGAACGGTGGCGAGCGAGCGCGCCAGCAGCGCGGCCGGGAGTGCGGCGAGGTTGTTCCTGTCGGTGTCGACCGTGTGCGGGTTCCCACCCTCACGCGCCGCGAGGAATCTCGTCACGAGTTCCTGCATCGTGAACTTGCGCTTCGGCGGCAGCGGCCGGCCGGTGTCGAGCAGGTGCTTCTGTTCCCGCTCCCACGCCTCGGCGTCGCTCTTGCGGTCGAAGGTGCGGGACGCGACGAGCTGTGTGCCGGAGCGGACGCGGGCGAGGTAGCGGGTCTTGCCAGCTTTGGTCTTGCGCGCCTCGATGCTCACTCGGCCACCCCCGCCAGGCGCTCCACGTCGATGCGCCGGTAGACGCGCTTGTGCTGGGTGAGCCGAATCGGCTCTACCGGAGCCTGTCCGGACACGGCGAGGGTGCGCAGCGTCGTGCGGTGGATGCCGAGCAGAGCAGCAGTCTCCTCCTCGGAGTAGAACAAGGGCGCCCGACCGAGCGTGCTGCCCGTCTCGCCATCGCTCATGCCTTCCTCCTCGCAATATCGCGTTTCCGCGAATACACGACATTAGACCACAGAACGCGCCGACTCGCAACTACATGAGTTGGTGCTTCCAACTCGCTAGACTCAGGACGTGACCACTTCCGCGCAGGACTCCGATCAGCAGCCCGACTTCGCGCTGCTGATCGACGCAGACCTGCCGGACGGGTGGCGGCTGCCCGAGCGGTCCCCGCTCGACACGGAGGGCGAGAGTGCCGGCATCGACCACTCTCTGCATTACGAGGATTGGACCGACAACGCCCCCGATCTGGACCGGAAGCTCCGTTCCGAGCACAGCAACCTCGATGCGGGGCGCTGGTTCCTGATCCAGCACACCGAGAGCGGCACCCGCGTGCTCCTGCGCCTGCAACAGCAGGTGCGGGTCTATGAGGACCGGATGGGGGAGGTGCGGATCACTGGCGTTGTGCATCTGCCGTTCTTCGCCGGTGACCCGATCACCAGCCAACTGCTGCGCGAGCTGCCGACCGCCAAGATCGAGGCCGCGATCAACAAGCGACTGTTCGCCGTCACGGGTGCCACCCGCTTCCAGGACGGCAAGATCACCCTCCCCAGCGGACGCACGCTGCGCGGGCAAGACCTCGTCCGACCTCTGGGCGACCCGAAGCGCACCCCGGACTTCTACGAACTCGTCGCACTCCAGCACGCCCGGTTCGCCGAAGACGGTGACCCGAACCCGACCGCGAGAATCGCACGCCTCAGCGAAGTCGCCCTCTCCACGGCCCAGGGCTGGGTCGCCAAAGCCCGAGCCCGCGGACTTCTCCCACCCGGACGCCGAGGGCGAGCGGGATAGTGGCGTGAGGGGACTTGAACTGCACTCGCTCCCCTCGCGCGCAGGATCACGAATGGGCGTTCTGCCGCGTAAAATCAACGATCTACAACATGTGTCCTGTGGATAACTCCACCGCGATACCTCGACCTACAGGTTGCTTAGCACTTTCGCTAGCACTTTTGCGCTCTTCCCGGCGTCCCGTTTCTGAACGGTGTTCTGGGGCCTGCAGCTCAACAACTCATTCGCCTCGGAGCGCCGCTGCTGGGCTGAGCAGAGCTGCGCAGATGGCACCGATGATGAAGCTCAAGATTGTGAGCACGGCTCCGGCCGCGACGGCCAACGGGGCAAGGCGGATGTCGAAGACGGGTTGCCAGCCAGCGAGTGGTCGGTGGTCCTTCCGGTTGTTGTTCAGGCGGTTCGTTCGAGCGGCGGGTCGGTGTTTCACCTAATTTCCGGGGTTGGGGACGGCCGTGAGGCGGCAGTGGGCGAGGATCTCGAAGCCGAGGTAACAGCGGCCTTCGGCTCAGTCATCGGTCTGCTCGACGAGGACGGCGCCGACGAGGCGGGTGACCGCGTCTCGGTTTGGGAAGATGCCGACGGAATCGGTGCGGCGGCGGATCTCGCGGTTCAGGCGTTCGGGTTATTCGACCAGATCTGCTGCCACACGCCCTTCGGGAACTGGATCGTGTCACCTCCTGAAGTCCTGTACGGAGGCGCAGTTTGGAACAGACCGCTTTTCCGTCTCGTGACCGGGCCGCCGCTGAAGAACAGGCGCCACTTCTTGGGAGGCGCCGAAAATGACCCCGAGACGGTAAGACCCTGCTTGATCACTCATGGACGCGAGGACCTTTGGGTCGGGTAAGGGTCTGAACAAGGTCGAGCTGGCCGCTGGCGTCAGGAAACCCGAGCGAGTTCGGCGACACTTTCGGCCGATGGCGGAGGGTGG
Organism: Microbacterium sp.; assembly: GCA_049646915.1. Classification (GTDB taxonomy): domain Bacteria; phylum Actinomycetota; class Actinomycetes; order Actinomycetales; family Microbacteriaceae; genus Microbacterium. The sequence continues at coordinate 13,684 of JBARWR010000326.1, read as the reverse complement.
ACAGGCCGATTGGGCATCGCCCGGTGACTGCGGAGAATGCGACAGCAATCGAGAGTGTTCCCACCGATATCGCTATGACCGGATCACTCGGAAGCATCGATACGGCAAACGCGACAAGGAACATGGAAATACTGCCTCGAAGTAGACGTCCTGCGACGCCCACCGGGCAGGAGACGCTTGAGGCAGTGGGTCGATCAGTCATAAGTGGGTTCTCCTTCAGTTGTGAGGTAGCAGGGTTTCTGGAATCGCTGAGTGAGTCGTGACTGTCTTTGGGTCAGGACCCGGCAACAGATGCGATCAGTGGTGGGACTTCCTGCGTGAGTACCAAGATGCCCATCGCGAGGACAAAAATGCCGAATGCCTTGCGCAGGGCGCGTCCAGGGATCCGCTTGGCAAGTACGAGACCTGCGAATGAGCCTGCGATCGCGATCACAGTGAACGCGAGGATGACTGGCCAGTCGAGTGTGACCGTGAGCATCGTCCCTGCGAACCCTGCGGCGGAGTTCATCGCGATCACCAGGAGTGAGGTGCCGACTGCAGTTGCCATCGGAAGCCCCGTGAACAGGACGAGGGCGGGTACGATCAGGAACCCGCCACCGACTCCGACGAGGCCGGTGATGATGCCTACGACGGTGCCACTGACGATCATCTGTAGGGTGCGAGCTCGCTGGGATGTTCGTCCGTCGTCTCCGGGTAAGGTCTTGCGGCCGCGGATCATGGCGGCGGCGGCCAGGAGCATCACGCCCGCGAACATGATCATCAACACAGGGCTCGGGATGATCGCACCGACCTGCGCCCCGGCAAACGCGCCGACCATTCCAGCCGCGCCAAACTCGATCCCGGACCTCCATTTCACCTTCCCAGAGCGGGCGTGCCCCACCATGGCGAGAATGCTGGCGGTGCCCACGATGAACAGTGACGCGGAGATCGCCTCGCGGGTGCTCATTCCCAGCACGTAGGTGAGGATCGGGACGGTCAGAATCGAGCCGCCGCCACCCAGCATCCCCAGAGACACTCCGACTAAAGCGGCGAGAACAAGGGCGATGACGATCACGTGGTGTTCCGATTAGTGACCCGTGGGGTCAGGCGGCGTTGCCGACAGTCGGGGTATTACCCGGGATATCAACCCAGGCGATGTAACTTCCGTCGAGTTCGGCGATGTCATATCCCGCACGTCGCAAGGTGCTTGCCGTGACGCCGTTCCGCACTCCGCTGCGGCAGTAAGTGACGATCGTCCCGGCGTCTGGCGGGGGCAGCTCATCGAGATTCCACATGGCTCGGCCGCCGGAGAGTTGTTGGGCACCGGGCAGGTGACCGACCGTATACTCGGTCTTGTTGCGTACGTCGAGCAGCAAAGCCCTGTCGAATCCGGTAAGTTCGCCTGGCTGGACGAGCTTCGGTTGGACGAGGTCGAGACCGTCGAACGAGGTGATGTAGCCGCGTACCGTGTCGATGCCGACGCGGATCAGGTGATCGCGCATTTCCTCTGCCTCTTTACGCGACGCGGCGAGCAGCACAAGAGGGCGTCTCTCGGTTTCGGGGTCCACAACCCATGCGCCGTAGCTGGCGGCTTTGCCGGTGCCGGGGACGTTGAGCGAAGAGCGGGCGGTCCCGGCGTGCACCTGGCTGTGATGGCGGGTGTCAACGACGATCACGGTATCGTTTTCGATGCCAGAACGCACATCGTCTGTCGTGTACTCGATCAGATCGGGCAACGGTCCGATCACAGTAGGACCGACCTTGTTCTGCGTCTTCATGCGGGCGAAGTAGGCATGAGCGTCTGGCTGGCCGTCCAGCAGCTCATTGATGAATCCTTGCTCGTCGCCGTTGTCGAGATACCGGCCCCACCACGAGAAGTGACGCTCGTAGCCAACCGTCGATGACGGGACCGCACCCAACGCCTTGCCGCATGCCGAACCTGAGCCGTGCGCGGGAAGTACCTGTACGTAGTCGGGGAGGGTGAGGAAGCGATCACGCAGGCTTGCGAACAGGTCCTTGGCGCCGTGGAAGCGGGTGTCGACATAGCCGGCGGCTTCATCGAGCAGGTCCGGGCGGCCGAGGTCGCCCACGAATACGAAGTCGCCCGTCAAGACGAAGCCAGGCTCGGTCGACTGCACCCCGTCGGTGACCAGATATGACAAATGTTCGGGGGTGTGGCCCGGGGTGTGCAGCGCCTCGACTGTGATGTTTCCGATCGTGATCCGGTGACCGTGCTTCATGCGCACGGCAGTGTGGAAATCGTTGCCATAGGTCCAGTCCGGCCCGCCTTCGTCGGACACATACATCTGGGCGTTGGTCCTGGCGGCCAGTTCACGGGTGCCGGACAGGAAGTCGGCGTGGATGTGCGTCTCGGTGACTGCGACGATGCGCATGTCGTTCTTCTTTGCGAGGTCGAGATACACCCCGAGGTCGCGACGCGGGTCGACGACGATGGCCTCGCCATTGGCTTGGCAGCCAATAAAATAGCTGGCTTGTGCGAGATCCTCATCGTAAATACGTTCCAAAAGCATGATCAGTTCCTTCCTGGTGTGGGTGGTTTCCGAGAGTCGCTATCAGGCGTTCCGGCCAGTGACGGATCACCTAGCGGGCTGCGTGTCACGCTGGGCGATCTGCCGGCGCACGTCATCCATGTCCAGGTCGCGAGCGCCTTGAATCAGCTGGTCGAGCTGGGCTGAGCTCAGGGCTCCGGGCTGGGCGTAGACGAGGATGCCGTCCCGGAACACCATCAGGGTCGGGATCGAGGTGATACTGAGATCCGCTGCAAGCTGCTGCTCGGCTTCGGTATCGACTTTGCCGAACACGATGTCGGGGTGTGTCTGCGATGCTTGCTCGAACACGGGCGCGAATGCGCGGCACGGACCACACCACGCCGCCCAGAAGTCCACGAACACGATGCCTTCACAGCCTGTAGCCTGCGAAAAGTCAAGGGCCGTCAGGTTCTTCGTCGTCATCAGTACTCCTTCGACAATCGTTGTTCAACGCCCGAACAGTCGAGCGAAGAACCCGCCTCGCGCGGCCTTGGCCGCGTCTATCTCGGATTGGGAGTGCTTCCCGTTGCACCACTGCGAAGCAGGCACGCTCTGCTTCACTGAGGCGATGTGCTGCCCGCACCCCGCCCACGTCGTTTTGCCACAGGTCCGGCAGGTCACTGCTCGACACATACTGGTCTCCTCACTCTGAACATCAGGTCAATCTTCAATACTCCATGGAGTATTGAAGATGCAACGCCAAGCATACCCTTGGGGGTATGCTTGAGTGTCAAGCCGATCCGTTGAAGGGACCACGCCATGACTCTCGAGCCGCCCAGCAACCGCGACAGCGACGCGCAAGACGTCGAGCGCAGTGCCGAGGCCAAACGGAAAATCGTCAATCGACTGCGGCGCGCCCACGGGCAGCTCGCCGCAGTCATCACTGCAGTCGAGCGTGATAGCCACTGCCGCGAAGTCGTCCAACAGCTCTCGGCAGTGTCAAAAGCGATCGATCGCGCAGGATACCTGGTCATCTCCACCGCGCTGAAGGAGTGCCTGAACGACCCCGACTCGCCAGACGCCACAGACCCCGAGGAACTGGAAAAACTCTTCCTCACCCTCGCCTGATGACGCTCCGCAGTCGAGATCACCCATCATCGGCCAATCACATGGAACCGCCGCACTTGCCTTTTGCCGTGCAGCAAATCTGCGACGGCCAGTGAAGTCCGAATAGCATACTGGCCAGGGCCTTTTCAAAGTCGTGGTTGGTTGTTGGCCTGTTCGTCGTGACGGCTGTTAAACGGGAGTTTCCGGAACCGGGCGGACGAGCTGAAGTCTGGGAACTGCTGGCCCGACAACCAACGAAACGCCACCACATCCGTGTATGCCCGTTCCAACTCGCGAGACGAGCCATGCCCACGCAATACCCGCCGTAGGGCCTGCCCGATCAGGCGCAGGTCCTACGGCGGGGACCCTTTCGCCTTGGCTTATCAGGCATGAAACCGGGACAGATCCAATTCACCATCCACGATCTCCGCGATAGACCGGGGCAAGTGACCCTCTGGCAACCACTGATCAACGAGGGCGCAACCATCATCACCGCACCCTCATCAAAAGGTTTGAACCGTTTATGGATCCCAGCGCCCGCCTCGATCACCGTGGGATCCGAGATCATCCTCTCCACCAGCGACTCGTCGAACAAGCCATCCGGGGTATCCGAGTTCATACCCCAATCATCTCACGGAAACACAGAAACACCTGATCAGACATGCAAACCTCACAAGACCATAACTGACCTACGCCCCTAAACCCGTGGGGCGAGAGCGCATGCCTTGGCCACGGCTTTCCCGGTGAATGGAACCCGCAGGAAGGGTGCGATGAGGCAGACGTTGAGCGAACCAACGGCGACGAACACCACCCCGAGCACAATAAGAACGATCCCCAGCACCGAATGGAGCACGATCCCTAACGCAATGATCGCGAGTCCGACGATAATGCGAAGAGCACGGCCGGAAGGCTTGGACATAAACAATGCGAACTTCATAATGACTCCTTGATAGTTACTTGCGATTTGTTGCACGACCGCTGTCCTCGGCAGCGGAGCCTTGCACGACGACGCAGTTCTCGCACCGTCCGCGAATCGTTATCCCGTCCCGGACAAGGTTCCGTCCGAGCTGATCCTGGATGCCGGCGATAACGGACTCCGGAAGATCAATGTCGATGATTCCGCCACACGACGTGCACACGAAATGGTCATGCACATCAGCCCGAGCATCGAGGACCTGCACCGAACCGTCACTGGGTGCCAGACCAATCTGACCGCGCCCCAGCAGACGTGTCGTGATGCGATGAACAGACTGAACCGTCAGCCGCGGCATCGACGCCTGCACCTCGTGGTGTAGTTCCATGTTCGTCGCATGGCCAAGGCGCACAAGGGCCGCCAAGGTAGCGTCGCTCTGCATCGTAAATGGCATAACATAAACCATAACATTAATCATTCTCCCCTGTGAATAATTAACGATTGGATCTGCAGCACGGATAGGTGACATCTGATCTGGCTTGCCTGGGAGGGCGGGCCTGGAAAGATGCCATTGTGTCCAAGCCCTATCCCCACCGAGTTTCCGTGACGACGTCGCGCGCGTCGCGCGAAACCGGAGCGACGATCGAGCAGATCGCGAAAGGCTTCGGCGTCCACCCGATGACGTTGCAGAAGTGGTTGCAGCGTGCTGCGGTCGACCAACGCACGAAGCCCGGCCAGACGCGGGACTGTACTTTAAACGGTGTAACTCCGATCAAGGAGATACGAGATGACTGTTTTGGATGAGCGGGCCGTGGTGGTGCCCGAGACGGAGGAGCCCGTGGCAGCGACGATGGTCGAGTCGGCACCGGTGGTAGACAAGGGACTGATCGCGCAGCTGGTGGGTGATGCCCGCGCGGCCGGCACGGCGATCGATGGCGAGGGCGGGCTGCTGGCGCAGCTGACGAAGCTGGTGGTCGAGTCCGGCCTGGAGTGCGAGATGACGGCCCACCTGGGCTATCAGAAACACGAGCGTGCCGGTGAGGACGGTGGCGGTAACGCCCGCAACGGGACGCGTAGCAAGACGGTGTTGACCAAGGCTGGCCCGTTGGAGGTCGATGTCCCGCGGGACCGGGCGGGCACCTTCGAGCCGGTCGCGGTCGCCAAGCGGCAACGCCGGTTGGGCTCGATCGAGGATGTGGTCTTGTCGTTGTCCGCCCGCGGGATGACGCATGGGGACATCAGTGCGCACCTTGCCGACGTGTACGGCTCTCAGGTGTCTAAGACGACGATCTCCACGATCACCGATGGTGTTCTGGAGCGGATGGGCGAATGGCAGGGCCGGCCGTTGGACCCGGTGTATGAAATGGACCCGGTTTTTTGGACAGGGCGGTCGGTGGCGGGTTGCTTCGATAATGGCTGTTGAGGCCGAAGGAGCGATCGATCATGGCACCACGTCGTAAGCGCAGGAATCATTCGCCGGAGTTCAAGGCCAAGGTGGCACTGGCGGCGATCCGGGAAGAGAATACCCTGGCTGAGCTGGCGCAGCAGTTCCATGTGCATCCGAACCAGATCACGGCGTGGAAGAAGCAGCTACGGGATGCTGCCGCCGGCGCGTTCGAGACGGGCGCCGGGCGCCGATTCGGAGGCGAAGGTCAAGGAGTTGCACGCGAAGATCGGCGAGCTGACGGTGGAGCGGGATTTTTTAGAGCGCGGGCTCGGGCGCTTCGAGTCGAAGTGAGACGGGTCATGATCGACCGGGATGCCGATCTGCCGGTCGTCAAGCGCGCAAGGATGGCGAGTCCGGTGTCAGGCCCGGGATCCCATCGGCGGTTTCGGGCAGAACGGAAATGAGCGAAGATAGCATGCGGAACTCCTGTGGTCCGGGTGTGGTGAACAAACACCGGATTAACAGGAGTTTCTCCCGCTTAAAAGCCACCACACCGAACACACCAACAACCGGCCAGAACTTGGAAAAGACCCTGGCATACTGGCTTCGACGCAGGCTATATGCGAATGTACGCAGCTCCGGCCAGCTGCGCTTGGACGATTGCTGTCAGTGCGGAAGGCACGCTTGTCACTTCGGGCCGCAAGGTGTCGGGATCGATGTCACGTCGTTCGAGTCCGACACGGCAAGCCGCGACCTGCGTCTGCTCGGGCGCCTCGACGGGCTCTTCACCTGTCAGCCCGGCAAGTGCCGCACCATTAACAATGATCCGTACGATCACGTTCAGTTCGGCGGCCTGCAGGCCCGCTGCGGCATCTAGCGCCCGCTGGACATCCGCAGGGTCATCGGAGACGTGCAGGATCACATCACCAGTCGATACCTCTGTCATCTCGATTCTCCTTCGTTTTGGAGGTCTCAGCAGCCTGTGAGCACCGCCGAGGTGTATGGAAGCTGGACCGCCACGCTGATGATGGCCAATATGACGATGTACGTGGCGATGGCCATCGCTGGGAATGCTCCACTCGCGTGAGCCGCCGGCTGCACAAGGTGACGGATTCGGTCGGGACCGGCAGCATGCAGCACGTCTGTGTATGCAGCCGAGTTGGGAGCGTGATCTTCACGCTCGCCGAGCTTGACCAACGCTGCCACCAGTGCCGTGGTGCCTGCTGCCCGGCGTGCATGGTTGTCGGCGGCGATCTCCAGATAGTGAGGCAGAGCGTCTCGGGCGGCCCGAACTAACGGAACCCAGGGCAGATAGACGGCAATGCTGTCCACTACGGCGGCGATCAAGTGGTGGCGTTGACGAATATGTGCGCTCTCGTGGGCCAGTACAGCGATGAGTTCGTCCCTCTCCAGCGTACGTAATGTTGCGGTGGAAAGGACGATACCGCCGTGGCGAATGGGGAAAGTGAGCGCGACCAGGCGGTCGGATTCGATCACATCGAAGTCGTACCCGTGTAAGCTGCGATGCTGACGGCTGTGAAGTAGGCTGCGCGCAGCATCACGGGATCGTCGTGACCGTCGGTACATCTGCCGAGCGATGCCGACGGCAAGAGCGAACGCGATCGCGGCGGGAAGGCTCAGCAGCAGGGCAGCGGGTATGGCCGCCTGCGTTGCAGTGCCGGAAAAAGGATTTGCGGCGGCCAGGCACTTCTGGCAAATCGCGGCTACATCGGCGGGGAGCAGGACTGGCCCAGTGCTCATCCATGCCATGACAGGTCCGAGGGCGAGGAGAGAGGCGAGCCAGACGATGATTCCACCTCCAACGACGATAATCGCCAGCCGCGGCACCCTGACCAGCGCCGGCGCGGCATGCCGGAGCAGGGCCGGCGCGATGATCGAGAGTACGAGCATCCCCCCACCAAGGACGAGAGTAAGGATCAGTGGCGTCATGATCCTCACTCCCGCCCGCGGTCGAGCAGATAGCCTCGCAACATGTCCAAGTCTGTCTCGGACATCGAGTCAACCAGCTGGAGGATCGAGGCCGCGCGGTCTTGGCTAGCTTGCAGTACCTGCTCAATCTGCTTGGCCGAGTGCTCGGATCGGGTCATCCTGGCGTCGAAGAGCGTCGAGTGGTTCTGCCTGCTGACGGTCACCAGACCCTTACGGTCCAGGTTCGTAAGCACGGTCGCTATGGTCGTGTATGCGGGCTCCGAGGGAAGATGCGTGATGGTCTCGCGGATGCTTACGGGTCCGTTGTCCCAAAGGACACCCATCACTTGCGCCTCAAGTGTGCCGAGACGCGTTATATCGCTGGGTCGCCGTTCTGCTCTGCTCACGCTGCCATCGCCGACGTTGGTCGCACTGGACAGGAAATTTGACCTCGCAGCCTCCAGACAAGCGCGACGGCCGTCAACGCCAGCGCGGCGACTGCGAGGAAAGGCTGCACGGGGGCAAACCAGGTGATCGCCCCCGAATATCCGAGCGCGAGCAACGCGATCTTGTTGCAGACCGGACATCCGACGGCGAACCATGCCAAGATGCCACCGGCCATCCCGAGCCGCCCCGTCCGGCGCGAGGAGGCTGCTTCGCGTTCGTCGTCCCGAGTTTGATCAGTGCGTGAGGTAGCGCGTGACGGGTTGACGTAGGTGGCCAGGAGCATACCCGAGAGTGCCGAAGTGATGATCCAGACCGGGTAGTTCCACCACACGGGCGGGATATCCCGGGCAAACAGGTTATTCGGGATCAGCACTGTCACGAAGCCGATCACCAAAGTCACTCCCACTCCAGCTGCCACTGCAACGAGGATCTGTCGGCTCGTCCACGCGCGAAGCCCTTGCAGTGCCTGGGCCAGGCTCGCACGCAGCGTCATGCGCGAGCGATCTGCGGAAGTAGTCATGTCGCCATCCTCTCATGGAATCAACTACCGCACATAGTCGACTATCTGACATAGTAGCCCTAGAGATGTCGACCCTTAGGAGAGCGCTCATGGCTAACGAGCCAAAACCACGTCAGAGCTCACAGTGGCTCGTACCCGCCATCGTGCTTGCGGTGGCCGGTGTACTGATCGCACTGATCATCGGCAGCGTCATGCAGAACACAGCGTCGGCAGGTACCGATGGCGCTGCTGAGGGTTCGACCCAGGTCGAGGGGCCAGACACACCGGATCTATCCATCGCCGAGACGCGCGACCCGGATGACGTACTGGCGGTGGGGCCAGTGGACGCCCCGGTCGTGATGGTGTTCTTCTCCGACTACCAGTGCCCGTTCTGTGCCCGCTGGAACTACCAGACCCTCCCGGCCATGATGGAACACGTCGAAGCAGGAGATCTACGTATCGAGTGGCGTGACGTGAATGTATTCGGCCCTGAGTCGGAGCGGGCGGCCCGTGCCGCCTACGCCGCTGCCCTGCAAGACAGGTTCTTGGATTACAACAACGCCCTGTTCGAAGACGGAAAGCACCGCCCCAAGGATCAGCTCACTGATGACGCGCTTATCGAGCTCGCAGACAAACTTGGCTTGGACACTGAACGATTCACCACAGACCTCAACTCCGACAAGACAGCCGCTATCATCGCCGATAACGAGAAGCAGGGGCTCGACCTCGGCGTGAATGCCACACCGGCGTTTGTCATCGGCGGGCAACCGATCATGGGCGCGCAGCCAACGTCAGTCTTCGAGGACGCATTCCAGGTCGCGCTGGATTCAGCGGAATAACTGATCATGGACATCGGATTCGTAACCGCGTTTGTCGGTGGCACCCTGGCACTGTTGAGCCCGTGCGCCGCACTCCTGATGCCAGCGTTCTTTGCTTCCACCGTTGGCGCGGGCCCCCGCCTCCTCCTACACGGGAGCGCGTTCTATCTTGGGCTCCTCGTGGTGCTGGTGCCCCTCGGCATAGGCGCGGGTGCGATCGGCGCATTGTTTCTCACGCATCGCGCCGAGATCATTATCATCGCTTCTGTGGTGCTGATCCTGCTCGGCACCGCCCAAGCACTCGGGTTCGGTTTCGACCCATCCCGAATGCTGCCAGGAAAAGACTTACATGCACGAGCTGCGTCTAAAGCCGGGCTGGCGAAGACCGTGCTGCTGGGGGCGGCCAGCGGTGTCGCTGGCTTCTGCGCCGGCCCCATCCTTGGCGCGGTGCTGACGCTCGCCGCCGCCCAAGGAGACACACTCACCGCTGGAGTACTTCTCGCCGTTTACGGTGCAGGAATGGTCGTCCCTCTGTTTCTGGTTGCGGCTCTCTGGCGGCGGTTAGGTGAGCGAGGGCGCCGATTCCTACGCGGACGCTCATTCGTCGTCTTTGGTCGAGAACTGCACACGACCTCTGTGGTCACGGGTCTGCTGATCGTGGTTGTTGGTGCAATGTTCTGGATGACCAACGGTCTCGTCGATGCCCCTGAGCTTGTTCCGCTCGATGTGCAATCCTGGTTGCAAGAGAATGCGGCACTCCTGGCCAATCCAGTACTGGACATTCTTGCCATCGTAATGATCGCGGCAATCGTGCTACTTTTCTGGCTCAGGCGACGACGCGCCCGCATCCACGCTGAGGCGCAGGTTGCCGGCCGATCCTGAGACTCCGATACCGCCCGCAACGGCGCTCCCGTCACGCTAGTTCATCGGTCGGCTACGCGGCTGCCGGCAGGGCGCGCACAGGCAGAGAAGTTTGTGTAATACCCCCGAGGGTATTATTATAAGAAACTACAGACGTCCAGTGCAGAGCAGGACATTGAAGTGGAGGTGGTCGCGTTTGAAGTCAGTCTGGAACGATTCACCGCCGCGCACGTCGGACACAGCTACCGGGCGCATGTGATTTGCGCCAGCAGCAACCGAGGTATGGCCAGCGGCGGAGATCATGCGATGGGCATGGAGGCACACTCCGTGATCGGAGGGACCAAGGCACGGACCTTTTCCGGTCGGCCCTCAACTACCGGGGCGTTCGACGCGATTGCGTAGTCCCTTAATCTCAGCTACCACGGTTCACGGAAAGGAATCAATCATGAGTTACGGAACAACAATCTCAATCGACACGCCGTTCTCCACCACATTGGAGCGCGTCCGCAAAGAATTACAGGACGAAGGGTTCGGCATCCTCACCGAAATAAACGTCACCGCTACCATGGCCGAGAAGCTCGACGCGTCGATCGAGAACTACGTGATACTCGGCGCCTGCAATCCACCGCTCGCATACCAGGCGCTCGACATCGACCGCAGTATCGGCATGCTGTTACCTTGTAACGTTGTCGTCCGATCCGCAGCCGACGACACCACCATCGTGGAGATTCTCGACCCGCAACTTATGGCAACACTCAGCGGTCTCAACGAACTCCGCGGTCCGGCCGATGATGCCTCGGCCCGACTAGGCCGCGTCATAGAGCGATTGCACGCGTGAAGCCAACCTAACTGCAGCAGCGAAGCCGACGCCGCGGCGGCAATTACGATTATATGTCGTCCGTGCGGGCAACGTCGGCGGGATCGGCGATGCGGTCCGTCAACGTGGTCGAGGTGATCGAGAACCCGGCGCGGTGCAGGGCGGATGATGTGGTGGCAAGTTTTGTCACGGACCACTCGGCTATGCGCCGTCTTCGACGGTTTCGATGGCCAATGTCGAGCTTGCCACTGCTTGCACGGGGAAGCCCGTTGCGAGCGCTACGCGCAGTGATCACTCGCGGACATGCGAGGTCGGATTCGATGTGACAGCAGGTTGGAACAGGCCGACGTGCTCTTGGGCATCGGGGAACCCGAGCGAGTTCGCTGGTTGCTGCCGTTGACGGCGGGAGGCCATGCAGTCCGCTGGGCACGATCCCGTGTCTGCCATAATCGCGATGACGGCCGGGACGAAAGTTGCGACGCTTGCGACGATCGGGGCGGTGTCCAGCATCGTCGCCGCGACCATGGCGACAGCGCCACGCAACAGGCGGCCCGCAATGCCTACTTGGCACGCTGGCGCGGGGTAATACGTCGATCACGCAGGGATGAACTTTCTTTCGGTCAAGGCACGGTCGGTCACCCGACCAACGTTCGGCATCTGGATCACGGTCGTGTTCTCGAAACGTCGTCCTCCTGAGAGGCCATGCTGGCGCGAATTTCATCCAAGTCCCGCGTGATGGACAGTGGTGAGTGCGACGATATTCGTTTCCGATCACGTTGCGCAAGACGCGGTACGTCCAAGAGGGTAACGGCTCATGCCCTTCGCTACGGTGCTGCCAAACGATCCGGACGACCTCTGCCGTCACCTCCTCGGTCTCGGTCGATCCACGGAAGCATTGCTGCGCCACGGTGAGGATCAACCGGTAGTAATTCTTGTAGCACGAAGTGAAAGCGTCGCCCTGCATGCCACCGCCTTCCCACGTCCCATGACTCAGCCGCACCCACGTGATCTATTTCCGATCCCAGGCTCAATGTTACAAAGAGTTCCCCGCGCTCCTGCGAAGATCTCCCTCTCTTCTGAATGAACGTATGCTACCGTAGGTAGTTGCAAGAACATGAGTTACTGAGGAGGCGGCGATGAAGGGTGGCGTGATCCTGTTCCGAGGCGCCGGCACGGACGCGCGCCGCTACTTGGAGTCGGATCGCTCGCGCGCCGATGATTACTACTTGGAGGGCGGGACCGCTCTGGCGGAGTTCGCCGTGGTCGATGCCGGCGGCAAGGTGATCGGTGAGGGTGCGCTGACGGCCGACGAGTACGCGCAGTGGGTGGACTGGATCAACCCGCTCACAGGTGAGTCGATGGGCAAGCCCCGGCCGCCCGGCGTGGGGCGGCAGGGGTCACCGAGGTTCGCGGAGATGGTCGTGAATGCCCCGAAGTCGCTGTCGATCGCCGCCGCTGTGCACCCGGAGGTGTCGGAGGCGCTCGACGCGGCGCAGCGCGACGCGGTGGCCGAGATTCGCTCGTGGCTCGGGCAGCATTCGGTCACGCGGGTCGGGCCGCGCGGGAAGCAGGAGGTTGTGGGCGTCGAGCAGTTGGAGACGGTTGCCGTCTCGCATAAGACCTCACGGGCCGGCGATCCGCACCGGCACATCCACTTCCAGATCGGGACGCGCGTATGGGCGGCCGGTGCCTGGCGTGGGCTGGACACCGGGGCGTTGTTCCGTCAGCAGGGCGCGATCCGAGCGCTTGGCACCGCGGTCATCGCCGCGTATCCGCAGCTTGCCGCGGTGCTCGACGCGCACGGCCTCACGCTGGATCCGGTGACTGGGGAGGTTGCGGAGCTGGCCCCGTACAACGCGGTCATGTCCAAGCGGGGTGAGCAGGTGGCGCGCAACCTCGCCAAGTTCGAGGCCGAGTGGCGGGCGGCGCATCCCGGCCAGGAGCCCGGCCCTGTCGCCATGTCCCGGTTGACCGCGATGGCGTGGGATCACGAGCGGCCGGCGAAGAAGCCGGCCACGCTCGGCCACGAGTCAGCCTGGCGTGTCGAGCTGGACGCGGCCGGCTATCGGCCGATTCCTGAGCGGGTGCCGGTGCGCGCCGCCGTGTCGCTGGACGACCTGAGTGTGCAACAGGTCGCATCGCGCGCGTTGGACCGTTGCGCGGCCGCTGCATCGACGTGGACGGTGCATGACGTTCAGGAGCACGTCACCCGCATCATCACCGAGGCCGGTGTGCGTGCAACCCCGGAGGCGTTGCGCGACCTCGTTGCGATCACGACCCGGTTGGCCGTGGAGGGTTGCTTGTCGGTGCTGCCGCCCGACAGCGTGCAGCCCGAGCACGTCGCGCACCTCACGACGCTGCACGTCGTCGCGGTCGAGACGAACCTGCGCGACATGCTGACGGAGCGTGCAACGGCCAGCGCGGGCCGGGTGTCGGAC
>JBARWR010000325.1:0-19511 GCA_049646915.1 Microbacterium sp. | reverse complement strand
CGCGACATCGTGCGCCTGCCGCTGCGCGGGGTGAACACCCTGCGCGCGATCGACGTCCTCGCGCGGCCCGAGCACCTGCGCCGCCGCTCCGTGCGACAGGTGATCGAGTCGCTGCAGCGGGTGATGGCGCGCCTGAGCAGCTGAGCGCGGCACGCGCGGACAGGTCCTAGGCTCGTGGGATGGTCACGAACCCGCTCCTCGCCCCGTCCCCGCTCCCCTATGGACTGCCCGATTTCGCGGCGATCCGTCCGGAGCACTACCTGCCGGCCTTCGCGCAGGCGTTCGAGGAGCACCTGCGCGAGGTGCGGGCGATCACCGTGGTGCGGTCGATGCCGACGTTCGAGAACACACTCGTGGCATTGGAGCGCAGTGGCGAGATGCTCGACCGGGTCGCCCACGCCTTCTACACGGTCAGCTCGGCGGATGCGACACCGGAGATCCAGGAGATCGACGAGCAGCTCGCCCCGCTGATGGCTGCCCACGAGGACGCGATCCGGCTGGATGCACAGCTGTACTGGCGGGTCTCTCAGGTGCACGCCCAGCTCGACGAACTGGGACTGGATGACGAGCAGCGCTACCTGGTCGAGCGGCACTTCCGCGAGATGACCCATGCCGGCGCCGCGCTCGATGAGGAGGCCAAAGAGCGTCTGACCGAACTGAACAAGCGGCTGTCGACGCTGAGCACGGCGTTCGAGAAGAACCTGCTCAACGACACGAACGAGCTCGCGGTGCTCTTCGACGACGAAGCCGAGCTCGAAGGGCTGACGGCGGGCGAGCTCAGCGCGACCGCCCGCGCAGCATCCGATCGCGGCGAGGAGGGCAAGCACCTTGTGAGCCTTCCGCTGTTCAGCGGCCACCCGTACCTGGCGTCTCTGACCGTCCGCGAGAGCCGCAGACGCATCCTTGAGGCCTCCCTGTCGCGCGGATCGCGCGGCAACGCCAACGACAACGGCGCTGTGCTGACCGAGATCGTGCGGCTGCGCGCCGAGCGCGCGGCTCTTCTCGGCTACCCCTCGCACGCCGCATATGTGACGGCCGACGAGACCGCCGGCACTCCCGAAGCCGTGGAGCGGATGCTGCGCGATCTTGCGGCCCCGGCGGCGCGCAACGCCGAGCAGGAGCGGGTGGCCCTGCAGGACATCATCGACTCCTCCGAACCGGAGCCGTTCGCGCTCCAGGCGCATGACTGGGCGTTCTACACGGAGAAGGTGCGTCAGGCCCGCTACGACATCGACACCGCCGCCCTTCGCCCGTGGTTCGAGGCCGAGCGCGTGCTGCAGGATGGCGTGTTCTTCGCCGCGAGTCAGCTCTACGGTGTGACGTTCACCGAGCGCCCAGATCTGGTGGCCTACCACCCGGGAGCGCGCGTGTTCGAGGTGCACGACGCCGACGGGGCCGAAGTAGGTCTGTACGTGCTGGACCTGTACACCCGCGACTCCAAGCGCGGCGGCGCGTGGATGAACCCGATCGTCAGCCAGTCCGCTCTGCGCGGCACGCTGCCGGTGGTCGTCAACAACCTCAACGTGTCACGGCCGGGTGATGGACAGCCGACGCTGCTCACACTCGACGAGGTCACCACGCTGTTCCACGAATTCGGGCACGGCCTGCACGGGCTTTTCGCGCGGGTCGCTTACCCGCACTTCGCCGGCACGAACGTGTTCCGCGACTTCGTGGAGTTCCCGAGCCAGGTCAACGAGATGTGGATCCTGTGGAGCGAGGTGCTCAGCAGTTACGCCCGCCACCACGAGACCGGCGAGCCGCTGGATGCCGGCATCGTCGAACGGCTGCGCGCCACCGAGGCGTTCGACCAGGGGCACGCGACCAGCGAATACCTGGCGGCCGCCTGGCTCGACCAGGCCTGGCACCGTGTCGACTCCGAAGCCGAGGTCGTGGATATCGCCGGGTTCGAGGCGGCCGCGCTGGCCGACATCGGCCTGCTGAATCCACTGGTGCCGACGCGCTATTCGTCGACGTACTTCGCGCACGTGTTCTCGGGCGGATACAGCGCCGGCTACTACTCGTACATCTGGAGCGAGGTGCTCGACGCAGACACCGTGGAGTGGTTCCAGGAGAACGGTGGCCTCACGCGCGCGAACGGCGACCGGTTCCGGTCACGTCTGCTGGGAGTCGGCGGCTCGAAGTACCCGCTGGAGGCCTACCGAGACTTCCGGGGCCGGGATGCCGAGATCGCCCCGCTGCTGAAGCGCCGGGGGCTGAATTGACTCGGTGAGCTGACGCGCCCGCGTCAAGCGCTCTTGCGCTTGCGCGCGAGCACGATCGTGGGCGGCGCGCCTTCGTCGACCGACGCCTTGGTCACGACGACCTTGGTGACGTCGTCGGCCGAGGGGATCTCGAACATGATCGGCCCGAGCACGTCCTCGAGGATCGCGCGCAGGCCTCGGGCGCCGGTCTTGCGCAGCACCGCGAGGTCGGCGATGGAGCGCAGCGCGTCCTCTTCGAACTCGAGCTTCACGCCGTCGATCTCGAACATGCGCTGGTACTGCTTCACCAGCGCATTGCGCGGACCGGTGAGAATCTCGATGAGCGCGTCCTGGTCGAGCGGCGACACGGAGGTGACGACGGGCAGGCGACCGATGAACTCGGGGATCAACCCGAACTTGTGCAGGTCCTCGGGCAGCACCTCGCTGAACAGATCCAGGTCCTTGCCCTTGTCGTGCAGCGGCGCGCCGAAGCCGACGCCGTGCTTGCCGACACGGGCGGAGATGATGTCCTCCAGCCCGGCGAATGCACCCGCCACGATGAACAGCACGTTCGTCGTGTCGATCTGCAGGAATTCCTGGTGCGGGTGCTTGCGCCCGCCCTGCGGCGGCACGGATGCCACGGTGCCCTCGAGGATCTTGAGCAGTGCCTGCTGCACGCCCTCGCCCGACACATCGCGGGTGATGGAGGGATTCTCTGCCTTGCGGGCGATCTTGTCGATCTCATCGATGTAGATGATGCCGGTTTCGGCGCGCTTGGTGTCGTAGTCGGCCGCCTGCAGCAGCTTCAGCAGGATGTTCTCGACATCCTCGCCGACGTAGCCTGCCTCGGTGAGCGCGGTGGCGTCGGCGACGGCGAATGGGACGTTGAGCCGCTTGGCGAGCGTCTGGGCGAGGTAGGTCTTGCCCGTTCCGGTCGGGCCGAGCATCAGGATGTTGCTCTTGGCGACCTCGATCTCTTCGGCCCGCTGTTCGGCGGACTGGATCGTGCCGCGTGCGCGCACGCGCTTGTAGTGGTTGTACACCGCGACCGAGAGCGAGCGCTTCGCGTCGTCCTGGCCGACCACGTACTCCTCGAGGAAGGCGAAGATCTCACGGGGCTTGGGCAGCTCGAAGTCGGCGACGGGCCCACCGCCCGCCTCGGCCATCCGCTCCTCGATGATCTCGTTGCACAGCTCGACGCACTCGTCGCAGATGTACACGCCGGGGCCGGCGATCAGCTGCTGCACCTGCTTCTGACTCTTCCCGCAGAAAGAGCATTTGAACAGGTCAGCGCTCTCACCGATGCGTGCCATGCGCGTCCTCCTCGAAGCGAGCGGCCAGGCGGGTTCCTATGCCGTCAATCGAGCCTAACCGCCCGCACCGACACCGGGCAGTATTGGCGCGCACGAGGAAGGGCCCGGTCCGCCGTCAGCGGAACCGAGCCCTTCTGCATCCGAGATGACCGTCAGATGATCGACTTGGTGTGCCACACCGTCTTCGTCTCGGTGAACGCCGTGATCCGGTCCAGGCTCTGCTCGACCGTTCCCGGTCGCAGCACGCGCGTGAGCGTGTCGGCGGCGGCGATCTCCAAGTCCACCCAGTCCAGGTCCCCTGCACCGGCGAGATCGATCGCGTTGACGTCGGCATGCGAGGCGAGCCACGGCGCGATCTCGGCGGCCGATCCGGTCAAGACGTTCACGACTCCCGCGGGCACGTCGCTGGTGGCAAGGACCTCGGCCAGGCTGATCGCCGAGAGCGGGAACCGCTCGCTGGCGATCGCCACGACCGCGTTGCCCGTGACCAGCGCCGGCGCGATGACCGAGACGAGGCCGATCAGTGCCGAGTCCTGCGGGGCGATCACGGCGACCACGCCTGTCGGCTCTGGCACGGAGATGTTGAAGTACGGGCCCGAGACGGGGTTGGCGTTGCCGGCGAGCTGGGTGTACTTGTCGCACCAGCCGGCGTACCAGACCCACAGGTCGATGGCGGCATCCACCTGGGTTCCCGCAGCCGCAGCGCTGATGCCCTCCTGCTGGGCGATCTCGTCGATGAACTGGGCGCGACGCCCCTCGAGCATCTCGGCGACACGGTACAGCACCTGCCCGCGGTTGTAGGCCGTGGCACCCGACCAGCCCTTCACCGCCGCGCGGGCGGCGACGACGGCGTCCCTGGCATCCTTGCGCGACGCCTTGGCGGCGTTGGCGAGGAAGTCGCCCTTGGCGGAGAGCACCTGGTAGGTGCGGCCGGACTCGCTGCGCGGGAACGCCCCGCCGATCGCGAGCTTGTACGTCTTCGGAATGCTGAGTCGGCTGGAATCAGTGGGTCGCCTGCTCATGCCGATGCCCCCTTCAGGTATGCGGTCAGACCGTGCCGGCCGCCCTCGCGGCCGTAGCCGGACTCCTTGTAGCCGCCGAACGGACTCGACGGGTCGAAGCGGTTGAACGTGTTCGCCCACACCACGCCTGCGCGCAGTTTGTCAGCCACGGCGAGGATGCGGGAGCCCTTGTCAGTCCAGATGCCCGCAGAAAGGCCGTACGGGGTGTTGTTGGCCTTGGCGATCGCCTCGGCGGGCGTGCGGAAGGTCAGCACCGACAGCACCGGGCCGAACACCTCATCGCGGGCGATGCGGTGCGAGGCCTCGACGCCGGTGAAGATCGTCGGCGCGAACCAGAAGCCCTTCTCGGGGATGGCGCAGTCAGCCGTCCAGCGCTCGGCGCCCTCGGCCTCGCCGACGTCGCTGAGCTCGCGGATACGGGCGAGCTGGGCCGCCGAGTTGATCGCGCCGATGTCGGTGTTCTTGTCGAGAGGATCTCCCAGACGCAGCGTCGACAGGCGGTTCTTGAGCCGGTCGATGACCTCGTCATGGATCGACTCCTGCACGAGCAGCCGGCTGCCCGCGCAGCACACATGCCCCTGGTTGAAGAAGATGCCGTTCACGATGCCCTCGACGGCCTGGTCGATCGGCGCGTCGTCGAAGACGATGTTCGCGGCCTTGCCGCCGAGCTCGAGTGTGACGCGCTTGTCGGTGCCCGCGATCGCCTTGGCGATGTCGCGGCCGACGCCGGTCGACCCGGTGAACGCGACCTTGTCGACGTCGGGGTGGCGCACGAGCGTCGCGCCGGGAGCGCCGGCTCCGGTGATGATGTTCACGACACCGGCGGGCAGGTCGGCCTGCTGCAGGATCTCCGCGAAGATCAGCGCGGTCAGCGGTGTGGTCTCGGCGGGCTTGAGCACGACGGTGTTGCCGGCGGCGAGGGCAGGCGCCAGCTTCCACGCGAGCATCAGCAGCGGAAAGTTCCAGGGGATGATCTGCCCCGCCACGCCCAGCGCCTTCGGGTCTGCGCCGAGACCGGCATAGTCGAGCTTGTCGGCCCAGCCGGCGTAATAGAAGAACCAGGCGGCGACGAGGGGCACGTCCACGTCGCGGCTCTCCTTGATCGGCTTGCCGTTGTCGAGGCTCTCGGCCACCGCGAGCTCGCGGGCGCGCTCCTGCACGAGGCGGGCGATGCGGAACAGATACTTGCCGCGGTCTCGGCCGCTCATCCTCGACCACACCTTGTCGTAGGCATGGCGCGCAGCGGCGACGGCGCGATCGACGTCCTCATCGGAGGCCGAGGCGATCTCGGCGATGCGACTCTCGTCCGCGGGCGAGATGGTGTGGAAGGAGGGTCCGGAGCCGTCGACGAACTCGCCGTCGATGAACAGGCCGTAGCTGTCCTTGAGATTCAGAGACGCCAGCGACTCCGGCGCGGGAGCATATTCCAGGAATGACATATCAGAGGTCCTAGTCGATGGTCACGTAGTCGGGACCGGAGTAGTGGCCGGTCGTGAGCTTCTGCCGCTGCAGCAGCACGTCGTTGAGCAGGCTCGACGCGCCGAAGCGGAACAGGTGCGGCTGCAGCCACTCCTCACCCACGGTCTCGGCGACGGTGACGAGGTACTTGATGGCATCCTTGGACGAGCGGATGCCGCCGGCGGGCTTCACGCCGATCTTCTCCCCCGTCGCGCGGTGCCAGTCGCGCACGGTCTCGAGCATGAGCAGCGTGGTCGGCAGCGTCGCGGCGGGCGACACCTTTCCGGTGGAGGTCTTGATGAAGTCGCCGCCGGCGAGGATCGACAGCCATGAGGCGCGTTTGATGTTGTCGTAGGTGTTCAGTTCACCGGTCTCCATGATGACCTTCAGCGACGCGTAGCTGCCGTCCTCGCGGCGGCAGGCCTCCTTGACACGGGAGATCTGCTCGAAGACCAGGCTGTAGCGCCCTTCGAGGAATGCCCCGCGGTCGATGACCATGTCGATCTCATCGGCGCCGGCAGCGACGGCATCCGCCGTATCCGCCAGCTTGACCTCGATCGACGCTCGGCCGGAGGGGAATGCGGTGGCGACGGCTGCGACGGAGATGCGTCCGTCGTCGGGGTCGCCGTGCATCGTGCCGAGCGCCTCGACGGCGTGGCCGACCATGTCGCCGTACACGCAGACGGCCGCCACCAGCGGGGTGCTCGTGTCGGAGGCATCCGGGATCTTCGCCTTCGCGACCAGCGAGCGCACCTTGCCGGCCGTGTCGGCACCCTCGAGGGTGGTGAGGTCGATCAGTGAGATGATCCTGTCGAGCGCCCACGCCTTCGAGGTGGTCTTGATCGAGCGGGTGCCGAGGCCTGCGGCTCGCTGCTCGAGGCCCACCGCGTCCACGCCGGGAAGCCCGTGCAGGAATCGCCGCAGGGTCGCGTCGTCGGGCTCACCGCCCAGCACGTCCACGGCATTTC
The DNA here is from genome assembly GCA_049646915.1 of Microbacterium sp. GTDB lineage: Bacteria > Actinomycetota > Actinomycetes > Actinomycetales > Microbacteriaceae > Microbacterium. The sequence continues at coordinate 12,549 of JBARWR010000325.1, read as the reverse complement.
GCCGCATGAGTTCTGTGGTCGTCACATCTCCTCCAAGAGTTCAAGGGCGGTGGATTCGTCAGTCACCAGAACGCTGCACAGTCCGGTGCTGACGACTGTACGCGCGATGTCGTGCTTGGCGGCGCCTGCGCTGACGAAGATGGATCGGGGCGCGGAACGCACCTGGTCGAGGGAGACGCCCACAGTGCGGGCGTCGAGGTGCGGGTCGACGATGTTGCCCTCCGCATCGATGTAGCGGCCGAGCACATCGCCGACGGCTCCTCGACGGGCGAGCTCGGTGATGTCATCGACGGTGAGGTAGCCGTTCTCGACGTGAGCGGAGCCTGGATCGCACGGCCCTGCCGTGAACAGCAGCGTGTCCGCGTGTGCGGCCTGATCGAGGATCGCCGCGACCGTGCGATCGGACTCGATGGCCTGTTTGGTCTCGACGCGCTCGAGGATCGCGGGGCTGGGCAGGAGGATCGCCTGCCCGGCGCCGCGCTGGGCAGTGGTGACGGCGACGGATGCCGCGCCGCCCGACCGCCGGTTCAGGCTCACTCCCCCGTTGGCCTGGACGACGGTCACACCGCGAGCCCATCCTTCGGGAAGCGCGTCCGCGATCGCGGTGAGCGTGCGGCCCCAGCTGACCGCAAGGGTGCGAGGAACAGGGCGCAGAGCCGTGAGCATGTCCGCCGCCGCACGGGCGACGCGCTCCAGCACCGCACCGGGGTCGTCCGGAGCGGGAACGACGATCGCTCCCTTCAGACCGAAGCGCTCGATCAGGGCCCGCTCCGTGCCCAGGCGTCGCGCCCGCGGGTGCACGATCTCGATGCGCACGATACCGCGTTCGCGAGCCTGTACGAGCAGGCGTCCGACCTTCCAGCGGGAGATGCCGAGAAGCGCGCCGATCTCGTCCTGCGTCTTGTTCTCGTCGTACGAGAGCTCGGCGACGCGGACCATCAGCAGTTCCTCATCCACGGCAGCCTCCTTCCGCATCCAGCTTAGGAGGCTACCGACGGCCGCGCACGCGAGTGCGCATATGAGCAGGTGCTCCCCATCGCCGTGCGCATCTGTTGCCTCCGGATGCGAAAAAGCGGCCCGGACGGATCCGGACCGCTTCTTCGAGACGTCAGCTCAGGAAATGCGCTTGCGCGAGCTCAGCACCTGATCGACGATGCCGTACTCCTTGGACTCCTCGGCCGAGAGGATGTTGTCGCGATCGATGTCGCGGTGCACCTTCTCCACGGGCTGACCGGTGTGACGGGCCATGGTCTCCTCGAGCCAGGTGCGCATCCGGAGGATCTCGCGCGCCTGGATCTCGATGTCGGAGGCCTGCCCCTGACCGGCCTCGCCCATCGCCGGCTGGTGCATGAGCACACGGGCGTTCGGCAGCGCGAGACGCTTGCCGGGTGCGCCCGCGGCGAGCAGCACGGATGCTGCCGACGCCGCCTGGCCCAGCACGACGGTCTGGATCTGCGGCGCCACGTACTCCATGGTGTCGTAGATCGCCGTCATCGCGGTGAAAGAGCCGCCGGGCGAGTTGATGTACATGGTGATGTCGCGCTCGGAATCCTGGCTCTCCAGAACCAGCAGCTGCGCCATCACGTCATCGGCCGAGGCATCGTCGACCTGCACGCCGAGGAAGATCACGCGATCTTCGAACAGCTTGTTGTACGGGTCCTGGCGCTTGAAACCGTAGGCCGTGCGCTCCTCGAACTGGGGCAGCACGTAGCGGCTGGAGGGAAGGTTCCCCGCGGCGCGGAATGTAGGTGTGTGCATGTGTCTCGTCCTGTCTTACTTTTCCACGTGGTCCGCGCCGGTTCCGCCGCCGCCGTGCACGTCGGTGGCGTGCTCGCGGATGTGATCGACGAATCCGTACTCGAGGGCCTCCGTCGCTGTGAACCAGCGATCCCGATCGCCGTCCTCATTGATCTGCTCGACGCTCTTGCCGGTCTGACCGGACGTGATCTCGGCAAGACGCTGCTTCATCGAGAGGATGAGCTGCGCCTGCGTCTGGATGTCGCTGGACGTGCCGCCGAAGCCACCGTGCGGCTGGTGCAGCAGCACGCGAGCGTTCGGCGTGATGTAGCGCTTGCCCTTGGTGCCGCTGGTCAGCAGCAGCTGTCCCATGGACGCGGCCATTCCGATGCCCACCGTGACGATGTCGTTCGGCACGAACTGCATCGTGTCGTAGATCGCCATGCCCGCGGTGATCGAGCCACCGGGTGAGTTGATGTAGAGGTAGATGTCCTTCTCGGCGTCTTCGGCGGCGAGAAGGAGGATCTTTGCGCAGATCTCATTCGCGTTCTCATCGCGCACCTCAGAGCCCAGCCAGATGATGCGATCCTTCAGCAACCTGTCGAAGACGCTCGTCGCCATCAGGGGTTCAGCCATGTCAGCTCCTGCTTCCGTGTGTCGGTGATTCGAATCTACCGGCGGCAGGAGGCTGCTTCTCCCGTGTTCGCCGTCGGCATATCAGCGCGGCGGTCAGGGATTCGCCGCTGAAAAAGAGAGGGCGGATGCCATCAGCATCCGCCCTCTCCGGGAATGATCCGCGATCACTCGGCCTTCTCGGCCTCGTCCTTCTTCGCGGCGTCCTTCTTCGCGGCGGCCTTCTTCGCGGCGGCCTTCTTCGCAGCCGGCTTCTTCTCAGCGCCGTCGGCCTTGTCGGCGGCCTTCTTGGCCGGAGCCTTCTTCGCAGCGGGCTTCTCCTCGGCGGGCTTCTCCTCGGCGGGAGCCTCGTCCGCGTCCTCAGCGTCGTCGACATCGCCGATGAACTCGGACAGATCGACGGGCTTGCCGTTGCTGTCGACGACCTTGACCTTGCCGAGCACCGAGGCGAGCGCCTTGTTGCGGGCGATCTCGCCGACCAGAGCGGGCAGCTGGCCCCCACTCTGCAGCGCCTCGATGAACTCCTGCGGAGGCATGCCGTACTGGGCGGCGGACTGGATGATGTACTGGCTCATCTCCTCCTGGGAGACCTGCACATCAGCGCTTTCGGCGACCGTGTCGAGCAGCACCTGCGTGCGGAACTGCTTCTCGCTGGCCTCGGCGACCTCGGCGCGGTGCACGTCGTCTTCGAGACGGTTCTCGTTCTCCAGGTGGTTGTGCACCTCATCCTCGATGAGCTGTGCGGGGACCGGGATCTCCACCTTCTCGAGAAGCGTGTCCAGCAGCTGGTCGCGTGCGGCGGAGCTCTGGGTGAAGACGCCCTGCTGAGCGACGCGCTCGGCGAGGCTGCTGCGCAGCTCGGCGATGGTGTCGAACTCGGATGCCATCTGCGCGAAGTCATCGTCGGCCTCGGGGAGCTCGCGCTCCTTGACGGCCTTGACCGTGACGGCCACCTCGGCGTCCTCACCGGCGTGGTCGCCGCCGACGAGGGTCGAGCGGAACGTGGTCTGCTCACCGGCGGTGAGCGAGTCGATGGCCTCGTCGATGCCCTCGAGCAGCTCGCCCGAGCCGACCTCGTACGACACGCCGTCGGCGCGGTCGATCTCCGCATCCGCGATGGTGGCGACGAGGTCGAGCTCGACGAAGTCACCCTTCGCAGCCGGACGGTCGACGGGGATCAGGGTGCCGAAGCGGGCACGCAGCTCGTCGAGCTCGGTGTCGATGGCGGCGTCGTCGGTCTCGACGGCGTCGACGGTGATCGTGATGTCGTCGAACGAGGGCAGTTCGATCTCGGGACGCACGTCGACCTCGACGTCGACCAGCAGGTCGCCGGAGAAGTCCTTCTCGTTCGGCCACTGAGTGATATCGGCCGACGGACGGCCCACGACGCGCAGGTCGTGCTCGGTCGCGGCCTCGCGGAAGAAGCGGTCCAGACCCTCATTGACAGCGTGCTCGATGACCGCACCGCGGCCGACGCGCTGGTCGATGATGGGCGCGGGCACCTTGCCCTTGCGGAAGCCGGGGATCTGCACGTCCTGAGCGATGTGCTCGTAGGCGTGAGCGATGCTCGACTTGAGGTCCTCCGAGGTGACCGTGATGCTGAGCTTGACGCGGGTCGGGGACAGCTTCTCGACGGTGCTGTTGGCCATACTGGTGTGTTCTCCTTGTGATTTCCGCATGAGTCGCGCGGCATGAAGTCTGGAGGCCGTGGTCGGGGCGACAGGATTTGAACCTGCGACCTCCCGCTCCCAAAGCGGGCGCTCTACCAAGCTGAGCTACGCCCCGGCTTGAACCCGCGCGCACGGGAACGGCCTCATCGAGTCTAACGGACCGGAGCACTCCCGCCGTCCGCTATGCTTTACGAGGTGCTCCGCCCGACGGGGCGCATTTTTCGGGGCTGTAGCTTAATGGTAAAGCCTTAGTCTTCCAAACTAATGACGCGGGTTCGATTCCCGTCAGCCCCTCCGAATCACCGAAGGCCCCTGCCGCAAGGCGGGGGCCTTCGTCGTTCCTCCGACAGCCCGCTCGCATCGGTCGCGCTGGCGGTGCACCGTTATCTCAATATGCCGCTACGCTGGCGCGAAGCGTGCTACCCACACGCGTCGAGAGGGGAATCTCATGAATCAGTCACCGGCCGCTCCCGCGGCATCCGCATCCTTGCGCCGTCGCAAGATCTACGCCGTCCTCGCGGGCGGGCTCGTGCTGGGAGTCGGCGCCGCTGTGACGCTTGCGGCCTGGAACGACTCCGAGTGGGCGAAGTCCACGTTCACAGCCGGCTCCTTCAACCTCGAAGGGTCGACTGACGGCACCTCCTTCGGCGACCACGCGTCTGAGGACGACGCGGCTGCGCTGTCGTTCGCCGTCGATGCCGAGAACGTCATCCCGGGCGAGACACTGTACGCGCAGTACTCGATCCGACTGATCGGCACCACCGATGGCGCACTCACCGTGGCGACACCTGCCATTACCGGTGACAACGCCGCGAACCTGACTGCCGCAACCCATCTCATCACCGGCACCGAGTGCAATGCGACGACGTTTGCGGCCGGCACCGCGACGCCGCCCACCACGATCACCGCGAGCGAAGACGGCACCGCCGGGCAGCTCAACTTCTGCCTTCAGGTGACAGCCGGCCCTGACCTCGCACAAGAAGAATCAGGGGTCGTGACCTGGCAGTGGACCGCCGAAAGCCAGTAGCCGAGCCCCGTCGTTCTCGGCGGCTCTCTCTCAACGTGCGGCGCCGGCGCATGCTTATGCGTGCGCGGGCGCTGCTCGCTGGTGGTCTGGTGCTCGGAGTCGGCGCAACGCTCACCGTCGCAGCCTGGACAGATCAGGAGAACGCGAAGGCGACGATCACGGCGGGGACGTTCGGTCTGTCATCCGCGACGCGAGATACTCCGCTTGGATCACACGACGGCCAGAATGCGGCGGTGCTCGGCCTTGACGCGACCGGGCTCTACCCGGGTGCGAAAAAGGCGGGGTGGATTCAAATCGAGTCAAGCGGGTCGGTCGCCGGCTCAGTGACGCTGTCGGGCGTGGCTCTGGGCGCTCCTGCTACGGCAGAAAAGGATCAGAAGTTGCGTGACTTGCTGACTGTGCGAGTCGTTATTGTGTCCCAGGCGTCCGAGTGCACGAAGGATACGACCGGCGGCGCCGAACTCCCACTCCTGACTGTCCCGACAGCCGCACAGCTGCCACCTGTCCATCTTGCCCCGAACGGTCAGAGTGACGCCGTCTACTGCGTCATTCTGACGCTCTCCAGCAATGCGCCGAGCATTGCTCAAGGAGGCGCCATCGCACCCGTGTGGACATTCACAGGGACGACTACTGAGCAATGAACAGCACGTGGCGATCTATCCGAGGTGCCGGACGTGTGCTGCGGGAACTCCTGCTCACTGTCGCCGCTCTCGGTGGCGTGATCTGCATCGTCCTGACGATCCTGGCGTTCACCGGCGGATACTCGCTGATCATGTTCAAGACGGGCTCGATGTCGCCGACAATCCCGGCTGGATCGGTCTCTCTGGTCCAGCGGATCCCGGCCGCCGAGATCGAGGTCGGGGATGTGGTGACCGTCGATCGCGAAGGGATGCTGCCGATCACTCACCGCGTCACCGCCATCGAACCGGGGGCCACAGCCGCCGAGCGCGTCATCACAATGAAGGGCGACGCGAACAGCACAGCGGATCCTGAGCTCTACACGATCACAGAGGGCGGGGTGGTCCGCGGCTCGGTACCGAATCTTGCCTACGTGATCGTCTGGTTCGGCAGTCCGTGGGTGCTCGGCAGCATCACCATCGGCGCCGCCCTGCTCGTCATGTGGGCGTTCTGGCCGCGGACATCGCCTCAGCTCGGTTCCGCAGAGCCGACGCCGGCCTGCGCCACTCGCCGTGAACGCCGTTTGGGTCATTCCCTCATCATCGCGACGATCGCTGCGGCGACCGGGGCGTCCGTTCTTCTCCCCGCGCCACCGGCGGAGGCGGCCTCGCTCGTCTCGATCGTCACCAATACCGATCGCGGAGGCGTGCACAGCCTCGATCCGGTGCGCCCGTTCAACTGGGACATCGACATCGACGCCGCGGCTGCTCCGGCCGACGGGAACCTGGACGTGACATTGAGCGCATCCGGACGACAGATGCAGATCACCACAGACGTGCGCGCGTGCACGGTGTCCTGGCAGGAATCCGGATGCGACGGACTGGAGTCGCCGCTCAGTGCCGCAGCTGTCCGTCCGCTCGACGGCTCCGAGCAGAAGCTGCTGGAGCGTCCGACGCCATCGACAGTGCACCTCCGCGTCGCTGTCACCGGCAGCGGTACGGACGATGGCGAGGCGACGCTCACACTCCGCGCAACGGCAGCGCAGACGACCGTGAGCACCGATCTCGGAGGCACGACTCTGCCTGCCACCGGCGGAGCATCGCTGGGGCTGATCGCGGCTCCGGCAGCCGTCCTCGTCGGCGTCGGAGCCGCATTGTTCTTCCAGTCCCGACGAAAGGCGCGACGATGAAAGCACGGGCGCTCATCACGGCGGTCGGAACGCTTGCGCTGGTCGGTTCAATCGTGGGATCCACCCACCTGGATACCGTCGAGGGCGCGTGGCAGAGTTCATCGACGGCCAGCGCGCAGATCTCAGCCGCTACGCTGCCGCGCGCCACGTTCACCACGTGCAAGGTGAACTTCAACACGCTTCTCGGTGTGAACAGCCTCGACCTGGGCTGGACTTCCTCGCAGGCAGGCGGGCAGCTGGTGGAGTTCACGCGCGGGAGCACAGTGTCGACCGATACCGCCCGTGTCGTACAAGGCACGTACAGCGACGGAAAGTACTCCTACACGGCGAACTACCCCTCCGCGAATCTCCTCGGTCTTCTCGGGCTGAGCAATATTCTCGGATCGACATCGACCATTCGCGTCTACTCCACCGCGGGGTCCGCATGGCGCTCGGAGCCTGCCGCGCGCACGCTGGTCATCAATCTGCTGGGTCTCGGCTACTCCTGCAATTGAATGGCAGGATCCTCGGAGCAATCACTCCGAGGATCCTGAATTCGATGTCAGCTCTGCCCGCGCCGCTCCCTCAGCTGCGTGAGCGCGTCCTCCAGAAGCTGCTTGGCCTCTTCGTCCGTGCGACGCTCCTTCACGTAGGCGAGGTGCGTCTTGTACGGCTCGGGCTTGGCCAGCGCCGGGGGGTTCTGCTGGTCACGGCCGGCGGGAAGACCCGAGTGCGGATGGTCGATCGTGTCGGGGATCTCCTCCTCGGGAAGCCCGGCTGCGAAGTACCGCACGGTCTCGTTGCCGAGTCCGTCCCAGTACGACACGGCGACCCGATCGGCGTGGTAGCCGTGGTCCTGTTCGCCCATGGGGCCTGATCCGACCCGCGTGCCGCGGATCGCGTTTCCACCGGTCGCCATCAGATGACCGTGAACTTCGTGATCAGGCCGAGCGCGACGATCGTCACGAACCACACCAGCGCCAACACCACCGTGAAGCGGTTGAGGTTGCGCTCTGCAAGGCCCGAGGAGCCGACGGCGGCGTTCATGCCACCGCCGAACATATCGGACAGACCGCCACCGCGACCCTTGTGAAGAAGGATGAGGAGCGTCAGCAGGACGCTGCTGATACCCAGCATGACCTGCAGAACAAACTCGAGAACCACCACGGAATGAAGCCTTTCGCCAGGGCCTGAAAAGACCCGCCTAGGTGTCGATTATAGGACGAGGCGCCGGGGCGCCCCGCCCGACTCACACTCCGACGTGCTTTTCGAAGCGCACGATCGCGGCGAACTCGTCCACGACGAGGCTTGCACCGCCGACCAGGGCACCGTCGACGTCGGGCTCGCGCATGAAGCTGGCAATGTTCCCCGACTTCACCGAACCGCCGTAGAGCACGCGGGTGCGCGCCGCAGCATCCTCGTCGAGGGACTTCGCCACGACTCCGCGGAGAACAGCACAGACATCCTGCGCCTGCTGAGGAGTCGCTGCCTGACCGGACCCGATGGCCCAGACCGGCTCGTACGCCACGACGATGTCGGCAGAAGCCGGCACGCCCTCGAGGGCCTTCTCCAGCTGGCCGACCGGAACGGCACTGGCTCCGAACTGCTCCAGGTCCTCAGCGGTCTCGCCGACGCAGATCACGGGAACCAGACCGTGCTTGAGCGCCGCCTTGACCTTGGCCGCCACGATCTCATCGCTCTCGTGGTGGTACTCGCGACGCTCCGAGTGGCCGATGATCACGTAGCGCACGCCGAGCTTCGACAGGAACGCACCCGAGACCTCCCCGGTGTACGCACCCGAATCGTGAGCCGAGACGTCCTGCGAACCGAGCGCGAACGGAATCTTGTCCGCGTCGATCAGAGTCTGCACGGAGCGGATGTCGGTGAACGGCGGGAACACCGCCACCTCCACCGAGTCGCCCTCGTGACCGGCATCCTTCAACGTCCAGTGCAGCTTCTGCACGGTCGCCACCGCCTGCAGGTGGTCGAGGTTCATCTTCCAATTGCCCGCGATCAATGCGGTACGCCGCTTCGCAGCAGAGTTCACTGCCATCCGAGGACCTCCAGTCCAGGTAGCTTCTTGCCCTCGAGGAATTCGAGGCCCGCGCCTCCTCCGGTCGAGATGTGACCGAAGCGGTCATCCGAGAATCCGAGCTGGCGCACGGCCGCCGCGGAATCCCCGCCGCCGACCACACTGAGTCCGTCGACTTCGGTGAGAGCCTGCCCGACCGTCTGCGTCCCCGCCGCGAAGGCCGGGAACTCGAACACACCCATGGGGCCGTTCCAGAACACCGTCCTAGAGCCGCGGATCGCCTCGGCGAAACGCGAAGCCGTGTCCGGGCCGATGTCCAGTCCGATGCCCGATGAGCCGAACGAGCTCTGCTCGATGGCATCCGCTGCGACCGTCTCGTGATCGGCATCCGCCGCGAAGCCGGAGGCGACCACCACGTCGGTGGGGAGCACCAGCTCCACACTGCGCTCCTTCGCCTCGGCGATGTAGCCGCGGACGGTGTCGAGCTGGTCCTTCTCGAGCAGGCTGGATGCCACAGCGTGACCCTCGGCCGCGAGGAAGGTGAACAGCATCCCGCCGCCGACGAGAAGACGATCCACGCGCGGCAGCAGGTGTGCGATGACGCCCAGCTTGTCGCTGACCTTCGACCCGCCGAGCACGACCGTGTACGGGCGCTCGGGGTTCTCCGTCAGGCGGTCCAGCACGTCCAGTTCGGTCGCGATCAGCAGTCCCGCCGCGGAAGGCAGGATGCTGGCCAGCTCGTAGACGCTGGCCTGCTTGCGGTGCACGACACCGAAGCCGTCGGAGACCAGGGCATCGCCGAGCTCGGCGAGCTGGGCGGCGAAGGCCTCGCGAGTGGCGTCGTCCTTGGCGGTCTCACCGGCGTTGAAGCGCAGGTTCTCCAGCACGACGATGCCGCCGTTGTCCGTCGATGCGACGGCCGAGCGAGCCGACTCCCCCACGGTGTCCCGGGCGAACGCGACGGGCTTGCCGAGCAGCTCCGACAGACGCTGCGCGACCGGCTCGAGGCTGTACTGCGGGTCGGGTGCGCCGTCGGGGCGGCCGAGGTGCGAGCACACGATCACGCGTGCGCCGGCATTGATGAGGGCGTTCAGAGTCGGCAGAGAGGCGCGAACGCGGCCATCGTCCGTGATGACGCCGTCCCGGAGCGGGACGTTGAGGTCACAACGGACGATGACGCGCTTGCCTTCAAGCGACCCCAGCGAGTCGAGGGTGCGCAGGGACATGGATCAGAGACGCTCGGCGACGTACTCGGTCAGGTCGACCAGGCGGTTCGAGTAGCCCCACTCGTTGTCGTACCAGCTGGAGACCTTGACCAGGTTTCCGCTGACGTTGGTGAGTCCGGAGTCGAAGATCGAGGAGTGCGGGTTGAGCTGGATGTCGCTCGACACGATCTCGTCCTCGGTGTACTCCAGGATGCCCTGCAGGCGACCGTCCGCGGCGGCCTCGCGGTACACGGCGTTGACCTCGTCGATGGTGAGGTCGTCACGCTCGGCGATGATCGTCAGGTCGACGATCGAGCCGGTGGGAACCGGCACGCGGTACGACGAGCCGCTCAGCTTGCCGTTGAGCTCGGGCATCACCAGGCCGATGGCCTTGGCTGCACCGGTCGATGCGGGGACGATGTTGATCGCCGCGGCGCGAGCGCGACGCAGGTCGCTGTGCGGGCCGTCCTGCAGGTTCTGATCGGCGGTGTACGCGTGAGCGGTCATCATGAAGCCGCGCTCGATGCCGAAGGCGTCGTTGAAGACCTTCGCGAGAGGCGCGAGGCAGTTCGTGGTGCACGACGCGTTGGAGATGATGTTGTGGTTCGCGGCGTCGTAGGTGTCCTCGTTCACGCCCACGACGAAGGTGCCGTCGACGTCGGTGCCCGGCGCCGAGATGATGACCTTCTTCGCACCGCCGGCGATGTGCTTGCCCGCATCCGCGGCCTTGGTGAAGCGTCCGGTCGACTCGATGACGATGTCCACGCCCAGCTCGCCCCAGGGCAGAGCTGCGGGGTCGCGCTCCGCGAAGACCTTGATGGCCTTGCCGCCGACGGTGATGACGTCGCCCTCGTGCGAGACCTCGACGCCCAGGGGGCCGCCGACCGAGTCGTACTTCAGCAGGTGAGCGAGCGCGGCGTTGTCCGTGAGGTCGTTCACCGCCACGATCTCGAGGTCAGCGTTCTGTGCGAGGGCTGCGCGAAGGAAGTTTCGCCCGATACGACCGAAGCCGTTGATACCGATCTTGACAGACACGAAAGTCTCCTGGTTCTTAATCAAGGAAGTGCGTAAAATTCGCGGATTGCGCGGACAACGGCGTCCTGATGGGCAAAACGCCCATCAGGACGCCCATCTTTTACGACAGTACCAGCAGACCGGTGGTCTTCTCGCGCGCTGTTTCAAACCGCTGGGCGACGTTCTCCCAGTTGGCGATGTTCCACGCCGCCTTGACGTAGTCGGCCTTCACGTTCAGGTAGTCCAGGTAGAAGGCGTGCTCCCACATGTCGAGCTGGAACAGCGGAACGGTGCCCATCGCGGTGTTGGCGTGCTGGTCGAACATCTGCTGGATGATCAGGCGAGAGCCGATCGGGTCCCAGCTGAGCACAGCCCAGCCGGAGCCCTGGATGCCCATCGCCGCAGCGGTGAAGTGCGCCTGGAACTTCTCGAAGGAGCCGAAGTACTCGTCGATGGCCGCCTTCAGCTCACCCTGGGGCTGACCGCCGCCGTTCGGCGAGAGGTTCGTCCAGAAGATCGAGTGGTTGACGTGACCGCCCAGGTTGAAGGCCAGATCCTTCTCGAGCTTGTTCACGTTCGCGAGGTTCCCGCTGTCGCGGGCCTCCGCGAGGGCGTCCAGTGCGGCGTTCGCCCCGGCGACGTAGGCCGCATGGTGCTTGTCATGGTGCAGCTCCATGATCTTGCCGCTGATGTGGGGCTCGAGTGCCGCGAAATCGTAGGGGAGCTCGGGGAGCGTGTATGTCGCCATGTCGATATCATCCAATCCGCGCCGCGCCGCGGCGCTTGCGTTCTCCGCGGTGCCGTATGCGTCGCGGAGCAGACCTTTCACATCCTACTGACGCCAACAGGACCCGGCGAGAGAACCTTCCCGGCGTGACGAAGAGATCGGCCTTCGTCCACCCCGGGACCTGCTTGGGGGTCAGTCGTCAAGGCCTGCGGGAACCGCGGCATCCGTTCCCGGGATGCCCTCCTGCTGGGCGCGCTTGTCGGCCATCGCGAGAAGACGGCGGATGCGGCCGGCGACGGCGTCCTTGGTCATCGGCGGGTCAGCGTGGTGACCGAGCTCATCCAGGCTGGCGTCGCGATGCGCCAGGCGCAGGTTGCCCGCGGTGCGCAGGTGCTCCGGCACCTCGTCGCCGAGGATCTCGAGCGCGCGCTCGACCCGCGCACAGGCCGCCACAGCCGCCTGCGCGGAACGGCGGAGATTGGCATCATCGAAGTTGACCAGGCGGTTCACGCCGGCGCGCACCTCGCGACGCTGACGCATCTCCTCCCAGGTGACCGCAGTGCGCCGAGCGCCCATGGCGGTGAGAATGGTGCGGATCGCCTCGCCCTCGCGGATCACCACGCGCGGCATACCGCGCACCTCCCGGGCCTTCGCCGCCACGCCGAGCCGGTGAGCCGCGCCGACCAGTGCCATCGCCGCCTCGGCGGACGGGCAGGAC
>JBARWR010000324.1:0-5133 GCA_049646915.1 Microbacterium sp. | reverse complement strand
ACGACGCGGCGCTGCCCTCCGGTGGTGACGACGGCGGCGACTCGAGCCCCGTCCGCCGACACGCGAAGCTGGCTGATGCTCTCCGCGCCGGGCCAGGCCTTCTCGATCGACTGCAGCACCCGCTGCTCCGTCCAGGCGTGCATGCTCTGGGGGGCATCCCGCTGCACCGTCCAGGTGAAGCCGAAGGGGTCCAGTGACGGCTCGATGAGCCCCGGCGCCTCATCGAGTTCCACGCTGTTGCCGGCGGTCACCGCGAAGATGCGCCCGTCGCGCAGCTGCATGGCCGCGAGCCTCGCATCCAGAGACACATCCACCGCACGGATCGGATCGGCGACCTTGGCGATCTGGGCGGTCAGTCCCCCCACGGGCTCGAGCGCATCGCCGGTCAGCGCACGCCCGAACGTCTCGTCATCCAGCACGAGCACGCCCGGGTCGACGATCGATCCGTCCATCGGAGCCGTGCCGGCATCGAGGGGGACTCCGTCGACGGTGAAGCTCACCTCTGTCACCCCGACCCCTGCCAGACTCGCCTCCAGCTGGGTGCGCATCCGTGACAGATCGGTCGATGACGCCGCGAGCGCCGTGCGGTTCAGAGCCACGGATGCCACCTGCGAGGTGTCGACCTGGACCGCATCTCCGGCCAGCGAGACGTCGTCCGAGAAGGCGGTGCGCACAGCCGGGGCGAGCCAGGCGCTCGGCTTGCCCGAGATCAGCGCTCGCGCGATGGAGGTGGCCATCGCCGGCCGGCGGGGGAACCAGCGCACGTCGGGGACGAGATGCGCCCAGCTGGGGTCGAAGTATTTCAGCGCATACTTCTGGTAGACCCGCTGGAAGGTCTCGGCATCCAGCACGATGCCGTCGTCGGTCTTGGCTATCCGCCATTCGCCGTCCTTGTCGCGTTTCAGCTGGTATGTCGCCTTCGCCGGGCCGGCTTGAGCGTTGTAGGCGCCGGCGGCGTCCACGCTGGCGACCTGATTGAACTGCGCATGCACCTCCGCCGTCTTCGCGGAATCGTCATCGGCACCGACGGACGAGTCGAAGTCGCGATCGGTCGCCGAGGCATCGATGGTGACCACCGCTCCCGGCTTCCAGGACTTCCGGAAGTCGTCGGTGAGGAATTCCCGAGCCGTATCCCAGTTGTTCGCGGGCGAGATGGCGGCCTCCAGGAAACCCGCGACGATCCTCTCCGGGCTGTCGCCCGGACGCGGCCCCTCGGCGTAGAAGACGAAGGGATCCTCCTGCCCTTCCTCTCCGATCGTGAGACCCGGATTCGGTGCACCCGACGTGGGCAGCCCCGCGCAGCCGGCGAGAAGCAGTGACACGGTCGCGACCGCGATCAGGCGGATGCCGCGCATACGGCTCATGAGAACCTCCCCTGACTGTCCTCCGCGCGCCGGAGCACGATCGGCTGGGTGAGGCCGCCCAGATCGGCGACCGACTCCTGCGGCTCCACCGGGATCGGGCTCGGTCCGGCCATCTCATCGTCGGAACGCGGGATGGTCAGCACGAAGTTGCTCCCGACCCCCAGCTCCGACCACACCTGCAGCGACCCGCCATGCAGGTGCGCGTCACCGAGCGCGATCGACAGGCCCAGTCCCGTTCCGCCGATGGTGCGCTTGCGCGACGGATCGGCGCGCCAGAACCTGTCGAACACGTGCTCGGCATCGGCGGGTCGCATGCCCATGCCGAAGTCGCGCACGCCGACGGCGACCGCATACTGATTGCTGTCGACGGTGACCACGACCGGCTGTCCCTCACCGTGCTCGATGGCATTGCCGACGAGATTGCGCAGCACGCGCCGCACGCGCCGCGGATCCATGTCCACCGGCGAGTAACCACCGGGTGCGACCATGCGCAGCTCGGTGCTGTGCGTCTCGGCGAGCGGGCGCATCTGGTCCACGATCTCCTCCGCCAGCTGCGCCAGACTGGTGGCCTCGATCTCGAGCTGCACCGAGCCGGCGTCGTAGCGACTGATCTCGAGCAGGTCGGCCAGCAGCGTCTCGAAGCGCTGCACCTGCGTGTGCAGCAGCTCGGCTGTGCGCGCCGTGGTCGGGTCGAACTCGTCCTTCTGGTCGTTGAGCATCTCGGCCGCCAGCCGGATGGTCGTCAGCGGCGTGCGCAGTTCGTGCGAGACGTCGGAGACGAAGCGCTGCTGCACCAGCGACAGTTCGGCCAATTCCTTGATCTGCCGTTCGAGGCTGTCGGCCATGGCGTTGAAGGACGTGCCCAGGCTCGCCAGCTCGTCTTCGCCGTGCACGGGCAGACGCACGCCGAGCTCACCGGATGCCAGCCGGGCGCTGGTCTCGGCGGCCTCGATGATCGGAACCGACACCGATCGAAGCACGAGCCAGGAGATCGCGGCGATCAATGCGACGAGAGTGAGTCCTGCGAACCAGAGCGTGCGCTGCACGAACAGCAGCGTCTCATCGGCATCCGCGAGGTCATACGCGATGTACACGTCGTAGGTGGCGACCCCGGGGATCTTCAGAAGCTGCCCGACGACGATGCCGGCCGATTCTCCGTCCTCGCCGTGGGGAAGCGCGATGGACTGCCAGGCCTGACGACCGGGAACCTTCAGCACCCGGGTGTGCAGTTCGTTGCTGATCTGCGCGGCGGTGAACTGCAGCCTGCCGAAGCCCGGCGGCGTGTATCCGTCGCCGAGGGTCTCGGCGAGCTGGCCGACGATCCGATTCGACGAGGCTGTGCGGCTGAGCTCTCCCTGCGCCTCGCGCCAGAGGCTGGAGAGGGTGGTGCGGTCATCACCCGCGACTCCCGAATCGAGCACGCTCTGCGCCTGCGCCACGGCGGCTCGCGCGTTGTGCAGCGATTCCTCCTTGCGCGCCTCGAACAGGTCGTTGCGGATGACCAGGCCCATGATGGTGCAGATGATGAGGATGGCCAGCGACGTCGCCACGAAAGTGATCGCGGTGGCGCGGAAACGCATCGACCGTCGCCAATCGGCGACAAGTGAATCGGGCCAGCTGCGCGGCGACCGCCAGAGAGCTGCCCGGATGCGCGTCGCGGTCGTCGCGATCACAGCGGTCCCCTAGCCGACGCTCCCGGCACGATAGCCGACGCCGCGCACGGTCATGACGATCCGGGGGTTGTCCGGATCCAGCTCGACCTTGGCGCGCAGGCGCTGCACGTGCACGTTGACCAGACGGGTGTCGGCCTTGTAGTGGTAGCCCCAGACCTGCTCCAGGAGCATCTCCCGAGAGAAGACCTGCTGCGGCTTCGACGACAGCGCGACCAGCAGCTGGAACTCCAGCGGCGTCAGCGCGATGGGCGCGGTGCCGCGGCGCACCTCGTGCGCATCGACGTCGATGGTCAGGTCTCCGACACGCAGCACTTCCGCGGTCGCCTGCGGAGTGGGACGCAGTCGCGTGCGGATGCGGGCGACGAGCTCCTTCGGGTTGAAGGGCTTGACGATGTAGTCATCGGCCCCGACTTCGAGGCCGCGGACCACGTCGGCGGTGTCGGTGCGAGCGGTGAGCATGATGATGGGAACGCCGGATTCGGCGCGGATCCGCGTGCAGATCTCGATGCCGTCCATGCCCGGCAGCATCAGGTCCAGCAGGACGAGGTCGGGGCGCGCGGAGCGCCATTCCTCGACGGCCTGTGCGCCGTCGGCGCAGAACAGCACGTCGAATCCTTCTGTGCGCAGCACGATGCCGATCATCTCGGCCAGAGCCGTGTCGTCGTCGACCACGAGGATTCGAGAGGTCATCTTGTGCCCAGCCTCAGCTTTCTCTCCGATGCGGACGGCGAAGTCCCAGGTCGACCGCAACTCGCATCAGCCTACTTGACGTTCACCGGCTCGACCCAGAGGTCGCCGCGTGCCGTCGCGGGGCGGCCCGTATGACACGATGGGAGAGCACAGCGGAGGGAGTGCCGAGATGAGCGGACAGACATGGACGCCCGCCCCGAAGAAGGGGGTGTTCCCCCTGCATCCGATGACATTCGGAGTCATCCTCGGGCGCGCTTTCGCGGCGCTGCGTCACAATCCGAAGGTGCTGTTCGGGTTCGCCGTCCTCGTGCAGTTCGTGGTCGGGATCGTCACCGCGGGTGTGATGCTGCTGGTGGGCTGGTTCATCGCAGCGCGCATCGCATCCGTACCCACCTACTCACCGGATTACGGCGCCATCGTCGCGGGATCCGTCGCTCTCGGAGTCGTCGCCGCCATCCTCGTCGCCCTCGCCACGGTCGCGTTCGTCTCGGTGATCCAGGGCCTGGTGGCGGCGGATGTGTCGTATGCGGCTCTGTCGCAGAAGGCACCGCTGAAACTGCTGTGGCGACGTGTGAAGCCCGCGTTCTGGCGCCTGTTCGCGTACTCGCTGCTGCAGAGCCTGGCGGCCCTGCTCTGGATCGCCTTCGTGTTCGGCGTCGTCTTCGGCATCCTCTCGGCGGGTGGATTCGACTCCGCCTCGTCGATCGCGCTCGCGATCGGGATCGGCCTGCTGCTGGTCCTCGGCAGCATCCCCCTGTACATCTGGCTGACCACGAAGCTGCTCGTCGTGCCGTCCGTCCTCGTCCTCGAGCACGCGCCGCTGCGCACCGCGCTGGTGCGCTCGTGGCGCCTGATCCGCGGCCGCTTCTGGGTGGCGTTCGGCGTGACGATCGTCATCGGGCTCGTCATGGGCTTCGCCGTGCAGGTCGTCGCGTTCCCCGCATCGATCGTGTCGTCGCTGCTCACCGGAGTGATCGCTCCCACCGGCACCGAGGACGTGTCGGCCTGGATCGGCGTGATCGTCGCGAACGTCGCCCCGCAGGTGCTGGTGCTGGCCGTGCAGGCCATCGCGATCGTCGTGCAGGGCACCGGCGCCACTCTCATCTACATCGACAGTCGGATGCGATACGAGGGCCTCGATCAGGCGCTGGTCAAGCACGTCGAGCTCACGTCGCAGGGCGTCTCGCCCGACCAGTTGGACGATCCGTACGTCGTCGATCCGACACGCGCGGTCTCGAAGCAGCCGCCGATCGTGCAGACGCCCGCGCAACTCGCCTACCCGGCCTACGGCTATGCGGCACAGCCCGGCTACCCGGCGCAGCCCGCTTATCCCGCACAGCCCGGCTATCCGGCACAAGCCGGCTATCCCGCATACGCTTCCCCGGCGCAGCCAGCGCCCTACGCGC
>JBARWR010000323.1:0-8988 GCA_049646915.1 Microbacterium sp. | reverse complement strand
CTTCTCCCCCACGCCGATCATCGCGGCACTGCCGGGCACGAAGGGCAGCGGCGAGTCGACCACGGCGCCGCCCTCGTCGACGACCAGCCAGGGCGTGATCCCCCGCTCGCGGAAGACGTCCGAGATGGCCAGCGTCGCGTCACCGAAGGTCTCTTCGTTGCCGCCGAACGACAGGTAGACGTCGCGCGCGGGCGTGAAGCCATCGGCGAGCAGGTTCTCGACCGCCTCGATCACGACGATCAGCGGACCCTTGTCGTCCAGCGCGCCGCGTCCGTACACGGAGCCGTCCGCGATTCGCCCTTCGAAGGGCGGGTACGTCCACGGGTCGGACTCATCCACCGGCACCACGTCGTAGTGCGCCATCAGGACCAGGGGATCGGATGCCGGTGCGCGCCCCTTCCAATGGAACAGCAGTCCGAGGTCGGTGTGCCTCTCCAGGGTCAGGTGCTCGTGCACCAACGGATACTGCTCGGCGAGCAGCTGCACGAACGCGTCGAACGGCTCCATGCCGCGCTGTTCGAGCTCGGCCGAGACGGTGGGCAGCCGGATCATCTGCGACAGGCGCTCGGCGATGCCGGGGCGGACGGTGCTCATCCGGTCAGCCTACTGATGAGCGCGGCGAGTTCCTCTGCTCGATCGTCGGCATGAGCACATTCATCCGGAACCCATCTCCGGTGCGCTCCGCGTACACGTCGCCGCCGTGCGCGCGGGCGAGGCCCCGGGCGATCGCCAGCCCCAGACCTGCACCTGAGGCGATCGGGTCGTGCGGCGCGGCGGCACGTGCGGCATCCGCACGCCAGCCCACGTCGAACATGCGATCCAGATCCTCGACGGCGACTCCAGCACCATGATCGAGGATTCCCAGCACGAGACGGTGCCCATCGGCCTCGGTGGCCGTGATGACGATCTCACTGCCCCGCGGAGCATGCCGGATGGCATTCGTGAGCAGGTTCACGAGGATGCGGCCCAGCTGATGCGGATCCGCCCACAGCACGTGTCCGGCCACCGCCCGCTCGACGATTCTCACTCCGTGGACGTCGGCGACGGCACGCACATCGGCGACGGCATCCGAGACGATGTCGAGCAATTCAACCTGCTCGGTGCGCAGTCGGACAGCACCCGAGGTGAGCTTGGACAGCTCGAACAGGTCGTCGACCATGCGGCTCATCGTCTCCACCTGAGCGCGCACCTCTCCTGCGTACCGCTCGGGAGTCGTCGACGCCCCATCCTCGATCGCCTCGGACAGCACCCTGACCGCCGTCAGCGGCGTGCGCAGATCGTGCGAGACCCACGCGAAGAATCGCCGCCGCGCGGAGTCCAGCTGTTCGAGCTCCCGGCGTGCGGCGTGCAGCCTTCCCGACACATCTGCGAGTTCGGCGGACAGCTCGTCGAACTCCCGCAGCCCCTGCGGGTCTGCCTTCACCACATCGCCGTCGCCGACGCGGCGCACGGCTTCCGCGATCCGCGTCAGCCGTGCTCGCGTAACTCTGGCGACGAACCCTGCCGCGAGCAGGCTGAACGCGAGCGAGATGCCGATCACCCAGATCAGCACGCTCAGATCGTGCGGGGAGATGTACATCTCCACCGAGATGACGAGCACCGTCGCCGCCACCGCCACGGCCGGCACGGATGCCAGGATCAGCATCTGCGTGAGCATGGACCCGCCACGTCGCAGCCGGAACACCACCAGGGCGAGCACGACGACGCCGACCGTGCACGCGAGACCCGTGCCCACGATCAGCAGGACGTCGATGAGGCCGAGTGGGACGAACTCAGGCATCAACCGGCCATCGCGTCGGGTGAGAAGCGGTACCCCGCACCCCACACGGTGTGCAGGTACCGCGGCTCGCGAGGATCCTGTTCGATCTTCTCGCGCAGACGGCGCACATGCACGGTGACGGTTGACGGCTCGCCGAAGCTCCATCCCCAGACCTCGCGCAGGATCTCGTCCCGGGTGACTGTGCGATCCGGATTGCGCAGCAGGTGCACGAGCAGCTCGTACTCACGGCCGGTGAGTGAGACCTCGACCCCGCGCACCTGCGCCTTGCGCCGCGTGGAGTCGATCTGGAAGTCTCCCGCCGTGAAAGACGGCGGGGCCGGCGCACGCAGCGCACGGCGCATCAGCGCATCCACCCGCAGCTCCAGCTCTCGCAGGGCGAAGGGCTTCGCGAGGTAGTCGTCAGCACCGGCCTCGAGGCCCTCGATGCGCTGCTCCACCTCACCCAGGGCCGTCAGCATCATGATCGGCACGTCGCTGTGCTCGCGGATCGCGTGACACAGCTCGTCGCCGCTGATGCCGGGCAGCATCCGGTCGACGATGACGAGCTCCGGAACCTCGGCTTCGACCGCATCGCGGGCCGCGACACCGTTCGCGTAGGCGTCGACGGTGTACCCATGCGCGCGCAGGTAGTCACCCACCGCCCCACGAACGACGGGATCGTCCTCGGCGATCACCACCCGGCTGCTCTCCATGTCGTCGACACTAATCGCGCAGCCAGGCCGGTGCCGCAGGTTCTTACGTTTCCGAAAGGAATCCCGCACGACACCGGCGACCTTCCTAGCGTCGAAGACAGGTCGGCGTCGCAGGGACGCTGCCCGAGACAGGAGACATCATGCGCAAGACCATTCTCACCGCCGCCATCCCCGTCGCCGTCATCGCCCTCGGGCTGACGCTCGCGGGCTGCAGCTCCACGCCCAGCAGCGACATGACGGACGGCGCCCCGATGAGCCAGGAGAGCGAAGCGAGCACGGACATGATGGAGACGAAGACGATGGGCGAGTTCGCTGGGCTGAACGGAAAGAGCGTAGCGGGCACGGTCACGATCGAGAACGGCACGATCACGCTCGCGGACTTCTCTTCGGACGAGGGACCGGACCTGCACATCTACCTCACGAACGGCACGGACGAGGCCGCCGTCGGCGAGGGGATGCAGGTGGACGCCGTCGCCTTCGACGAGGCATCGCAGACCTTCACGCTGGAGGACGCGGACGTGTCCGCGTACACGTACGTGGTGATCCACTGCGACAAGGCCAAAGCGGTGTTCGGGGCCGCAGAGCTCTCATGACAAGGCGCTTCGCGCTCCCCGCCCCGGTCGCGCCGCTCGTCGGCGGCGCAACCAGGGTGGGAGTCGGGGTGCTCTGGGTCCTCGAAGGATCGGTGAAGTACCGCGCGGGCTTCGGCGGTGCCGACATCCTGCTCGTCGCGGACGGAACCGCGACGAACCCCCGTACCCCGTGGTGGTTCGCGCCGGTGAGCGCCTCGATGCAGGCCCTTCCCGACGCCTTCGGCCTGATCATCCCCGCCCTTGAGATGCTCCTCGGGCTGGCTCTGATCGCAGGTGTGCTCACCCGACTGGCGGCACTCGGCTCCATCGCCACGCTGATGCTCTACTGGGGCTCCGACCAGCTCATCGCGCAGTATCCGGCGATGGTAATGCTCAGCGCGATCGTGCTCGCCATCCCGGCCTCTGCGCACTTCGGCGCGCTCCTGCTCCTGCGACGACGAGCGCGCACAGCGACGGAGTGAGGTGCTGGTCGGCGCCGCGCTCGGCGGTGTCTCCGGCCTGCTGCATCCGCGGACGACGCCGGCCCGCGAAAGCTGAGAGACGCGGCTCAGCGCAGAGCGTGCTGCTCGATGAAGGCGCGCAGCGCCTGCTCGTCGTCGGCCATCTCGGTGACGTGCTGCGGAGCATCCAGCATCCGTCGCAGTTCCGGTGAGAACTCCAGGTCCACGCCGATCGCCTCGGTGATGGTCTCCGAGAACTTCTGCGGCTTCGCGGTCTCGAGCACCAGCATCGGAACGTCCTGCTCGACGTGCTCGCGGGCGACCTTCACGCCGTCGGCGGTGTGCGGGTCGATGATGTCGCCGCAGTCCTCGTAGACCGAGCGGATCGTAGCCAGCCGGTCGGCGTGCGTGGAGGTGCCGCTGACGATGCCGAACTCGCTCTCGAATCGCGGCTGTTCGGCGGTGAAGTCGAAGAAGCCCTGCCGATCGAGATCCGCCCAGGCCGCCACGACGCGCTCCGGAGAGCGTCCGACCAGGTCGAAGATGAACCGCTCCAGGTTCGACGCCTTCGAGATGTCCATCGACGGGCTCGAGGTGGCGTGCGTGTCGGCGGCGGCGCGCGGTCGGTAGATGCCGGTGCGGAAGAATTCGTCGAGCACGTTGTTCTCGTTCGCGGCGAGCACCAGGCGGCGGATCGGCACGCCCATGTTCTTCGCGAAGAAGCCGGAGAGGATATTGCCGAAGTTGCCGGACGGCACCGTGAAGGAGACTTCGAAGCCGGTGCGGAACTCCGGCTCCACAGCATCCGTCACCCGCAGCCAGGCCCAGAAGTAGTAGACGACCTGCGCGGCGATGCGGCCCAGGTTGATCGAGTTCACCGCTCCCAGGTGCTGCGCGTGCTTGAAGTCGAGGTCGCCGGCAAGCCTCTTGACCAGGTTCTGACAGTCGTCGAAGACGCCCTCGACGGCGATGTTGTGCACGTTCGCGTCGTCGAGCGAGTACATCTGCGCGCGCTGGAACGAGCTCATCCGGCCCTGCGGCGAGAGCATGAACACCGACACGCGGTCCTTGCCGCGCAGGGCGTGCTCAGCGGCGGAGCCGGTATCGCCGGAGGTGGCTCCGACGATGTTCAGCACACGGTCCTTCTTCTCCAGCACGTCCTCCAGCACCTGGCCGAGGAACTGCATGGCCATGTCCTTGAAGGCCAGGGTCGGCCCCTCCGAGAGCCCGACGAGCGTGATTCCGCCGCCGATCGAGCGCAGCGGCACGACCGCATCGGGGAAGTCCGCGTACGCGGCATCCGTCATCCGGGCGAGCTCCTCACGGGAGAGGTCGGTGGCGAACAGCCCCAGCACCTCGGCGGCGAGCTGCGGGTAAGTCAGCGCCCGCCAGCGCTCCAGCGTCTCGGACTCGACCTGCGGCAGGGTCTCGGGCACAGCCAGGCCGCCGTCGGGCGCCAGGCCCTCCAGCAGGGTCTCGCTGAACGGCTGCGGCTGCATGCCGCCGCGGGTGGAGATGTACCGCATCTCGCTCCTGGCCACAGAGAACTCCTCGGGTCGATCGCTCGGAACCTCCATTCTCGCAGGGTCATCCGGCCATCGCGGCCGGATGTCTGCGGACGGCGGTAAGACTGAAGTGAGGCATCAGGCGGATGCCGGAGACGGAGCGAACATCATGACCAGGATCGACATGGCGCGTACCAGCAAGCTCGGCTACGCAGCAGTACTGGGTATGGAGAAGTACGCGAGCCAGGCGGTCGAGGGGCGGCTGTACGAGCTGATCAAGCTGC
Source organism: Microbacterium sp. (assembly GCA_049646915.1). Classification (GTDB taxonomy): domain Bacteria; phylum Actinomycetota; class Actinomycetes; order Actinomycetales; family Microbacteriaceae; genus Microbacterium. The sequence continues at coordinate 3,694 of JBARWR010000323.1, read as the reverse complement.
GCGCGTCGATCCTGAACGGCTGCGGATACTGCGTGGACATGCATGCTTCCGACGGGGCGAAGATCGGCATCCCGCAGCGCACGCTGCATGCGGTGGGCGCCTGGCAGCACGCGAAGAACCTGTTCGAACCGAAGGAGCTCGCCGCCCTGGCGCTGACGGATGCGGTCACGAAGCTCGGCCCCGACACGGTGACGGATGAGATCTGGGATGCTGCCGCGCAGCATTTCGATGAGGCCGAGCTCGGCGACCTCCTGATGGCGATCAGCACCATCAATGTGTGGAACCGCATCGCGATCGCCACCGAGATGACGCCGCCTGTCGACGAGAAGAACCCGATCGTATGATGACGCTCAGTCGAGCAGGTGCCGCAGATACCGGCCCGGCCCGTCGAGGAACGATCGCCAGTGCCTGACGAGTTCCAGATCGCCCCACTCCGTCTCGCGGAGGCCCCAGTCCCCGACTTCGAGGATCTGAGCTCCGGGCAAGGCTGCGAGCACGGGCGAGTGCGTGGCGCAGAGCACCTGTCCGCCCTCATCGGCGATGCGCTGCAGCACCGAGATGAGCGTGAGCGTGGAGCTGAACGACAGCGCCGCTTCGGGTTCGTCGAGACAGTAGAAGCCGGGCTCGTCGAAGCGCGTGTTCAGCACCTCGAGAAACGACTCGCCGTGACTCATCTCATGGAACGGTGAATCGCCCCACTTCGACGGGTTCTGCTCGAGGTAGGTGTAGAACGAGTGCATCGTCTCGGCGCGCAGGAAGAATCCCCACCGGCTGGCGCCCACGCCGCGCTGAATGCGCAGCCAGTCCGACAGCGGCGACTCCGTGGCCCGAGTACGGTGCTGCGCGCCGCGCGAACCGCCTTCGGGCGACATTCCGTAGGCGATGGCGACGCCCTCGACAATGGTCGACTTGCCGCTCCCGTTCTCACCGATCAGGAAGGTCACCCCGGGCCCGAACTCGATCCCATCACGCAGCACCTGCGCGACGGCGGGGATGCTCATCGGCCAGCGACGGCTCGGGGCAGGTGCATCGTCGTTCGGATGCACGGCGACGACAGGATGCTGGCGCCGCGCTCCCGTGGATTCCCAGTACGCCGTCATGATGACCTCCCCCGTTGCGGCCCGCTCAGAAGAGGGCGGCCGGCAGGGCCCCCTCGTGCCCGAGCAGCCAGCGCTTGGTCAGCAGGCCCTCGCCCTTCGCGCCGCCGGAGTAGCCGCCGAGTCCGTCGCCGGCGATGACGCGATGACAGGGGACGATGAGTGGGACGGGATTGGCGCCCATGATCGCTCCGATCCCCCGGGCCGGCACCGCGGTTCCACTGCGCGCGGCAAGTTGGCCGTACGTGACGGATTCGCCGAAGGCGACGGTCTCGTGCAGTGCGGTCAGCACGGCGTGCGTCGCCTCGGTTTGTCGCCCGAGATCCACGGGGAGGTCGAACGAGGTCAGGCGGCCGGCGAAGTACGCGTCGAGCTGCGACAGGGCTTCCTGCAGGAGAGCATCATCGAGATCGGGGCCGGCAGCATCCGTCTGCCAGAACACGCGTGTGATCGCCGCACCGTCGCTGACCACGCTGACGCGACCGACCGGGGTCGAGATCGCGCCATGGAACGTCATGCACCGAACCTACCCGTCCCCGGCGACGCCAGCAGATGCCGGCCCGGAGAAATGAGCCCGCCGACGACAGCGGGGAGACCGTGGAGCGTCGATGACAAGCTTTGCCATCGCAGCTAGGATCAAGCTATGGCGACCATGAACGTGTCATTGCCCGACGGCCTCAAGGAATTCGTCGAAGAGCAGGTGAGCGAGCGCGGATTCGGCACGAGCAGCGAGTTCGTGCGGGACCTCATCCGTCGCGAGCAGGATCGTTCTCGGTTGCATGCGCTGATCACCGGCGGCATGAGATCCGGTCGGGGTTCGGAACTGGATGCCGCGTACTTCGAGAGGCTGCGCAGCCGCATCCGCGGTGCCGCGTGACGCCGCGCCGCACCGTCACGACCGGGCGCGCCGACGAGGATATTGCGGACGCCGTCTCGTACTACCTCGAGGACGGGGCCATGGATGCCACTCTCGGGTTCGTCGATGCTCTGGAGAACGCTCAGGCTCGAATCTGTCGGCATCCCTCTGTCGGCTCATCCCGTTTCGCAGCCGAGCTGGGGATACCGGAGTTGCTTGCACTGGCGCTGCCGACGTACCCGTACGTCGTGTTCTACACCGATGATGCCGACGCGATCCGAGTGCATCGCGTCCTGCACTCCAGTCGCGATATTCCCGCGCGATTCGCAGAAGGCTGACGCTTCACGCTCGCGCTGCTCTCCCTGGCACGCGCGCCGATTCACGCTCGCGCTGCTCTCCCTGGCACGCGCGCCATCGATAAGCGCAGCGGATGCAGAGATGAGCAGCGCGAGCGGGCTCCGCGAATGCCCGGCCCCGGTCGACGGCTCAGATCAGGTAGTGCAGCAGGAGCTCGTCGCCCGCGCGCAGAACGGTGGCCAGGCTCGCCTGCGCCGGCAGTGACGGCGCGTCGGGGATCACCGGCCGCGCGATGCGCCCGGCCCGGCCCACCTCGAGCGAGGGAGCCAGGGTGAGATGCAGTGCATCCACCGCGCCCGCGGCGAGCATCGCCCCGAACAGGTGCGGCCCGCCTTCGGAGTGGATGCGGTGCAGCCCGCGATCGGCGAGATCCTGGCGAATTCGCGACCCGTCGGCGTCCTCGTCACCCGTGACGACGACATCGGCCACCTGGGCGAGCTCCTCCCGTCGAGCGACGGGAGCGGATGCCACGGTGTAGACGATCGGCCGTGTGGGGGCATCTGTGAAGATCGGGGATGCCGGGTCGAGTTCCAGGCTGCGGCTGACGAGTGCGAACGTCGGCTGCGGGGCGAGTCCGGCATCCGTCCGCCAGGCCGCCTCCTCATCTGACAGCCGCATCCCGCCGTATCCCTCGATGCGCGCGGTCCCCGCGCCGAGCAGCACCACATCGGCCTCCCGACGCAGCAGGTCGAACATCCGCCGATCGGCGGGGTCTCCGAGCCCGCCCGAGCGCCCGTCCTGCGTGGCGGCTCCGTCGAGGCTGGCGATGAAGTTCATCCTCAGCCAGGTGCGATCTGCTGGGAACGCCGTGACCGTCCGGAGTGCGGCATCATCCAGATCGGATGCCGGGTCGGGCCAGATCCGGTCGATGGCTGCGTCAGACATTGCGGCTCGGATGGGTGTTGTGCTCCAGCCGGACCGGCTCCCGCCAGCCGAGGATCGCCTCGATCATGCGCACGGCATCGACGGTCTCGGGGATGTCGTGCATGCGCACGATCCGCGCTCCGCTCAGGATGCAGGCGGTCATCGCTGCCAGTGATCCCGCCAGCCGCTCCCCCTGCGGCCGGTCGATCGACTCGCCGATGAAGTCCTTGTTCGACACGGCGACCAGCAGCGGCACGTCGATCGAGGCGATCTCGCCGAGCCGGCGGGTGATCTCCAGCGTGTGCAGGGTGTTCTTGTCGAGATCGTGGCCGGGGTCGATGACCAGTCGCTCGCGCGGAACACCGGCTGCCTCCGCCCGGGCGACCCGATCGACGAGGAACGAACGGACCTCTCCGACCACGTCGTCGAAATGCGCGGCGGGCTTCTCGGCTCGCGGCGGGCCGACGCTGTGCGTGATCACGACGTGCGCCTCGCTCGCAGCGAGCACCTCCGCCATGCG
>JBARWR010000322.1:0-2310 GCA_049646915.1 Microbacterium sp. | reverse complement strand
GAGCAGTCCGAGCATGCGCCGGAAGCTGGGCCCGAAGTGGTCGGCCTTGCCGGGCGCGGGACCGTCGAACATGCCGCCGCCCTGCTGGCGCGCCTTCTCCGCCAGCTCGGCCTCTTCCTTCTCGGCCGCAGTCATCTCGACCACGGGAGCCGTGGAGCCTGCGCGTGCGGCGGCCATGCGTTCGCGGCGGCTCAGCTTCTTGTCGGTGTTGCCGCTCATGCGTCCACCCCCAGCTGCGACACGACGATCTCCTTGTAGGTCTCGCTGGATACGAGCAGCTCCTCATGCGTGCCGACACCCACGACGGCGCCGTCCTCCAGGACGACGATGCGATCGGCATCGGTGATGGTCGAGACGCGCTGCGCCACGACGATCTTGGTCACGTCGGGCAGTTCACGCCAGAGGGCCTGCCGCAATCGAGCATCCGTGGTCAGGTCGAGAGCCGAGAACGAGTCGTCGAACACGAGGATCTTCGGCTGGTGCACGATGGCGCGGGCGATCGCCAGACGCTGGCGCTGGCCGCCCGAGACGTTCGTGCCGCCCTGGGAGATGCGCGAGTCGAGCCCGTCCGGCATCTCCTCGACGAAGTCGCGTCCCTGGGCGATCTCGAGCGCTTGCCAGAGCTCCTCGTCCGTCGCATCCTCACGTCCGTAACGGAGATTGGATGCCACGGTGCCGGTGAACAGGAACGGACGCTGCGGCACAAGACCGATGCCCGACCACAGCGCGTCCAGATCGGTTTCGTGCACGTCGACGCCGCCGACGGACACGGAACCGCCGGTTGCGTCGAACAGACGCGGGATCAGCGAGACCAGCGTGGTCTTGCCGGACCCTGTCGAGCCGATGATCGCGACGGTCTCGCCCGGCTCGGCGTGGAAGCTGACGCCGGTGAGCACGGGCACCTCGGCGCCCGGGTAGGTGAACTCGACGTTCTCGAACGCGACCGCACCGGGGGTCGGGAAGTCGATCGCGCCGTTCTCGGGGCGGGTCATGGAGGACTCCGCATCGAGCACCTCGGCGACGCGTTCGGCGGAGACCGCGGCGCGCGGGATCATCATGGCCATGAAGCTGGACATGATGACGCCCATCATGATCTGCCCGATGTACTGCATGAACGCGAAGATCGTGCCGATCTCGGCGTTGCCGGCGTTGATCTCGACGCCGCCGAACCAGATCACGGCGACGACGGTGACGTTGAGCACGAGCATGAACAGCGGGAACATCAGCACGAACAGCGAGCCGATGTTGCGACCGAGCGTCATGAGGTCGGTGTTGACCTCGCGGAAACGGCGCTCCTCGATGCGCTCGCGCACGAAGGCGCGCACGACGCGCACGCCGGTGAGCTGCTCGCGCATGATGCGGTTGACGTCGTCGAGCTTGCGCTGGTTGGCGCGGAACAGCGGCACCATCCGCCCGATGATGAGCACGGCGATGATCAGCAGCAGCGGCACGGATACGGCGATCAGCCAGCTGAGACCGACATCGGTCTGCACGGCCTTGATGATGCCGCCGATGGCGAGAAGCGGGGCGGTGACGAACATCGTCGCGCCCATCATGGCGAGCATCTGCACCTGCTGCACGTCGTTCGTGTTGCGGGTGATGAGCGATCCGGCGCCGAACTGCGATACCTCGCGCTCGGAGAAGCCGCTGACGCGGGCGAACACGTCGGCGCGGATATCGCGGCCTGCGGCCATGGCCATGCGGGCGGCGAAGAAGGTGGCGACGATCGAGGCGACGATCTGGCCGAGCGAGACCAGCAGCATGAAGCCGCCGCGACTCCAGATGTAGCCGATATCGGCCTTGGCGACACCGTTGTTGATGATGTCGGCGTTGATCTCGGGCAGGTTCAGCGAGGCCATCACACTGGCGAACTGCAGCACCACGACCAGGAGCAGCAGCCACCAGTATCTGGTGATGTAGCGGACGAGGATCTTTCCCAGCACAGGCGGACTTCCTTGGGATTCTGAGTGGACCGAAAATCGGCCACAAGCTAGCGTGCCACGATCCGCCGACATCCGTATCCCCCTGAGGGATGACCTTCGCTGAAAGAGAAATGAACACCAGGTCGCACGGGATTCCTGCACCGGATCGAGAAAGGGCCTCAGCCGCCGCGAATAGACTCGCTGGCATGCCGGAAGAGCCTGTCACCGCCCCTGCCGTGCTGATGGTGTGCGACTATTCCCTGCGCTACCTCGGCGGCGCGCAGACCGCGTTCGCCCGCCAGGCCGAGGCGCTGGTCGGCGAGGGCGTGCCTGTGGTCGTACTGGCGCCGGATGCCGCTGAGCTGACGGCTGAAGGCGTCGTCACCAT
>JBARWR010000321.1:0-1798 GCA_049646915.1 Microbacterium sp. | reverse complement strand
GGGTGGTCGCGAATTTCAAGGAAACGCAGATCGAGCATATCCGGCCGGGCCAGCGTGTACACATTACCGTCGACGCCTATCCGGCGGAAACATTTGAGGGCGAGGTGGACAGCTTCGCGCCTGGCAGCGGCGCCGCCTTCAGCCTGCTTCCGGCGGACAATGCGACGGGAAACTTCGTTCGTGTCGTTCAGCGCGTTCCGGTGAAGATCCGGCTTATCGGCAATCCGTTACCCGGCCGCCTCGTGCCGGGCCTCTCCGCACGCGTCGAGGTTGATGGCGGAAGCGGTTCATGACAATTGCTATGGCCATCGCGCCGGGCGGCCACCGACCCGCGGCAGGAACCATTCTTGTCGTGGGCATCATTCTAGCCACATTGACGGAAGCGATTGCCAGTACGGTTCTGTCGCTCGGGCGCGGCGACATCATCGGTGACATCTATGCCACGCCGGACGAATTTGCCTGGCTGGACATCGGCTACACGTCGCTGAAGCTGATGGCATTCGTGGCCGCACCCTGGCTGATCGGTCGCGTCGACCCGCGCGGCCTGATCGCTGGTTCCACACTGGTCATGGGCGCGGCGTGCGCCCTTGCCGCCGCGACGACGCGGCTGGATCTGCTAGTTGCGCTTCGCGTAATACAGGGCTTTTCCGGCGGCATCCTGCTCGTTGGCGGCCAGACTCTTATCTTTCTCGCCTGGCCCCGCCATCGCCAGCCTTTCCTTCAGGCGCTGTTCGCGATGGGGTCGGTCGTGGCGCCCGCAACGATCGCACCAGCCCTTCAAGGCTGGTTGCTCGACAGCAAATCCTGGACATGGATATTCTTCAGTGCCGTTCCATTGGCGCTGGCGGCGGCCGGGGTGATGCTACTTGCCGATAGCCCGGTGTCGGCCAGAACTACGCGCCGTCCGTTCGACTGGATCGGCTTTCCGCTCATTTCCGCAACGCTCTTCTGCTTCACCTATGTCTTGAGCCAGGGCAGTCGGTGGGACTGGTTCGAGGAGCCGCGCATCGTTTGGCTAACATTGATCGGCATGGTTAGCCTGCTGGTCTTCATCAGCCGACAGATGATCGCCAGGCGCCATGGCCTGCTCGACTTCACCGTGTTCCTGTCGGCCGACTTCTCCTTCGCCTTCGTCGTCAGTTTCGTCGCCGGAGCTGCCCTGTTCGGCAGCGCTTACCTGATCCCCTCATTCGCGATATCCGTCCTCGCGTTCACACCTACGGACGCCGGTCTGCTCCTGTTGCCGAGCGGCGGACTCTTCATAGTTTCATTGCTGGTTTCAGCTTTCCTCATGCAGGCCCGTCAGGTTCCTCCGATCGCGACCGTGCCTTTCGGGATTCTGATGATCATGGTCGCGATGTGGATGCTATCCGGCTCGACCAGCGAAAGCGGTGCGGACGACATGATGGCGGCGATCCTGTTGCGTGGCCTCAGCCTCGGCTTCCTCTTTCTCTCAATTATCCTGATAGCTTTCGACAAACTCGAAAGTCACAATCTCGCGTCCGGCATCGGCCTCTTCAACGCAGGCCGCCAGCTTGGCGGGTTGGTGGGAGTGGCTGGCCTTCAGACACTGATCCACGATGGTGTCGTCGCCAATGCGGCGGTACTTAGCACCCACATAACGTCGGGAGTCCCGGCTGTCGGCGAGCGGCTGGGGGCGACGATGGCGTTGCTTGTGGCGAGAGGGATTGATGCCGTCGAGGCCAGCCGGGCGGCCATCAACCTGTTAGGAAAGGCCGTACTCGGTCAATCCACCGTGATCGCCTTCGATACGGCGTTTAACGCGGTTGCACTGCTG
>JBARWR010000320.1:0-1873 GCA_049646915.1 Microbacterium sp. | reverse complement strand
GGGACTGCAGGGTCGGGATGCATCGGCAGGTGCACCGAGATCGTCGTGCCCTCGCCGGGAGTGCTCTCGATGTCGAGGTCGCCGCCGAGCTCGCGCAGACGCCCGCGCATGAACCTCAGCCCGTAACTCGATGAGCCTGCCTCGGTGCGCTGCTCCCACTCGGGCACATCGAAGCCGGTGCCATCGTCGGCGACATCCAGCCGCACGCTGCGGTCGACGTCGACCAGGCTCATCACGACGCGGCGTGCGCCCGCATGCAGGCGCACGTTCGCCAGGGCGGACTGGGCGGTGCGCAGCAGCGCCACCTCCACCTCGGTGGGCAGCAGCGGAAGCGTGTCGTCCACGTGCAGCTCGACCTGCAGGCCGACCTCGTCGTGCGCCCGATCCAGCATCCGGCGCAGCGCCGCGGCGAGCACATCTCCCTCCAGCTCTGCCGGAACGAGGGCTGCGACGATCCGGCGCACGTCCGCGAGGCTGTCGCCGGCGAGGGCCTCGACCTGAGCAAGGGTGCGTGCCGCCTCGGCATCCGCGCTCCGCCCCGCCCCCGCATGTGCGAGCAGGCGGATCGAGGAGAGCGCCTGCGCGATCGTGTCGTGGATGTCCCGCGAGATGCGCGTGCGCTCGGCGATGGCACCGGACTGGCGCTGCGCGAGCGCGAGCTCGTCCTGCAGATCGGCCATCTCCTGCTGCGCCCGGGTGAGCGAGCCGACCAGGCGCTCCCGCTCGGAAGCATCCCGCAGCAGCTGCAGGTAGCCGCGCGAGATGCCGAACGCGAAGATCCCGCCGATCAGCGGCCCGAACACGTTCGCGTAGCTGGTGGTGCCGTGATGCACGATCGGTGCGGTGATCACCACGGCGAGCACGATCCCCGAATACAGCAGTCCCCACGGCACCGGCAGCAGATGGCCTGCGAGCAGCCAGAGCAGGAACGCGACCCAGACGAACTCGGAGGACACGGCGACCGCGGCCATCCAGATCACGCCGAAGCCGATCAGCCACCAGACCACGAGGCCCCGCGACGACGTCCGCGACGGCAGGATCGTCCCGGCCGTGTGCCAGGCGAGTATCGCCAGTCCCGAGACCACGGCCGCAGCAGCCGGGGTGCCGTCGCCGATCGCCCGGACCACGCCGATCGCGGCGAGACCGGCGGCGATGACGTGCTGACCGATCTCCATCGCCCGCACGGTCGGGCCGGACGGGGCCGGCCCGACCGTCTCAACGCGTGACAGCGGTGTGCTCACGAGGCTCATGGGTCCATTCTGCTTCCTGGGTCTTCTGGGCTGCCGGGCGCTTCGGCGCGCCGGTGCTCTTCGGTGCGCCGGGCCACCAGATGCGATCGCCGATGAGGGCGAAGATCGCCGGCACGATCACGGTGCGCACGATGAGCGTGTCGACGATCACCCCGACGCCGACGATCAGCCCGAGCTGGCCGAGGGTGACCAGCGGCAGCACGCCGAGCGCGGCGAACACTGCCGCCAGCACGATGCCGGCACTGGTGATCACGCCACCGGTGTGCGCGATCGCCTCGACCATTCCGCTCTTCGTGCCGCGCAGGGCGGCCTCGGCCCGGGCACGGTGCACGAGGAAGATCGTGTAGTCGATGCCGAGCGCGACGAGGAACAGGAACGCGAGCAGCGGCACCTGCAGATCCAGCGCATGCTGATCGAACAGCAGCCGGCTCAGCCAGGCGCCGGCGCCGATCGCGGCGACCGCGCTGGCGAAGTTCACCACGAGCAGCAACACGGGTGCGATCGCGGATCGCAGCAGGACGATGAGCACCAGCAGGCTGACCGCGAGCACGAGCGGGGCGATCAGCAGCAGGTCGTGCTCGTTGCCGGCGCGGGCGTCGAGGTCGGCGGCCACGGCGCCGCCG
>JBARWR010000319.1:0-6226 GCA_049646915.1 Microbacterium sp. | reverse complement strand
ACCCCGAGGAGATCGCCCTGGTGAGCGCGGATGTCCGCGACATCGTCCGCCGCGGCGCCGGATCCGTGATCGTCGGGGCGCTGACCCCGGCCGGCGCGGTGGATGTGGAAGCGATGCGGCGATGGCTGGATGCCGCGGAGGGCGCGGACGTGGCCTTCCACCGGGCGATCGACACGCTGGACGATCCGGCATCCGTCGTGGATCAGCTGGCCGGGCTGGGTGTGCGCAGAATCCTCACCAGCGGTGGCGCCGTGCGCAGCATCGACGGGATCGACGCCATCTCCGCCATGGTGCGCAGCTCGGCAGGACGCGTGCAGATCATGCCGGGCGGGGGAGTGCGGGTGCAGAACATCGCGCAGCTGGTCGCGTCGGGAGTCGACGCCGTCCACCTGTCTGCGCGCCATGCCTCCGGCGACACCGCGCCGAGCGGGCCCGGGGGCGGCTCCGACGGCTACGACGTGACAGACCCCGAGATCGTGGTCGCCGCCCGTGCTGCTCTCGACCGCGCGACGGTCTGACCACGACTGACCGACGCAAGAGGCCGCTCCCGGCATGCGGGAAGCGGCCTCGTCTGATCAGTCCGTCGCGGGAGCGGCGTCTTCCACGACGAGCGGCGGAGTGACGCCGTCGCCCCAAACAGGGGTCGGCAGAGTGACGGTCTGATTGTTCTGAATCTGCCTCAGCGCATCGGCGATCTCTGTCGCGTTCTCGGGGACGGGCAGGCCGCACTTCTGCAGCTCTGATGCGAACTTCAGCGTCAGCCGTTCCTTCTTGGCTTCGATGGCCTGCGCCGTGGTGCCGGTCTGGATCTCGCTGCCCGTCTGGATGTCGGAGACCTGGTCGCACACGTGGTAGACGGCGCCGCCGGCGACCCAGGTGACCTCGTCCTGGCCGAGCAGCTGGATGACGGTCGACTGATCAGCGGTGTACTTCTCCACCGATGGCGGGTTGAAGTCGATGCCGACGAACACGGCGAGGGCTGCGAGCACGATGCCCACGATCCCGGCGGTGGACTTCTGACCCTTGTCCATGTCCTTGTTCAGGAACACCAGGATGATCAGCGGCACGAACGCGATGATCGCGATGATCGCTCCGAGTTGGTTCTGCACGAAGAAGCGGACCGTGTCGGACTTCTTCGCGGGGTCGAGGCGGTTGGCCTTCTTCCACAGCACCGATCCGGTGATGGAGAGCGCTGCAATGACCACGAGCAGCACGAGCAGCGAGATGAACGCCCACTGCGGGAAGCTGGAGGTCGCGACCTGCTCCTGCAGGAGGCCGGTGTCGGGGTCGCGCTCGAGTCCGCCCTCGGTGGTGACGACGCGCTGGCGCAGCAGCCAGAAGATTCCGACGGCCTCGCCGATGATCGCTGCGGCCCACAGTGCGGCGGCGATCCAGCGGAACGTCGTCGACTTCTTCTTCGCCTCGGCAGTGGGCACCCACGTGCGCGCGGACTCCTCCGCCGCATCCGGCTGCACGACCTTCTTCTTGCTCTCTGCCACGATGATCCTCCCAGTGTGGTTTCGCCCCCGAGCCTAGTGGGAGGGTGCGGCCGTCGCCGCTACGCTGAGGGGATGAAATCCGAAGGCGATCACGACGCTCTCAGCTGGGACGGGGATGACGCGCTCGAGGCGCACCGCCCGGAGATGCGCAGGTCGGAGCCGGCGCCCGCAGCATCCGCTCATTCCGCGCCGTCGGGGTCCGAAACGCCTGCGGCAGCATCCGTCCCTGCTCTCGAGCCCGAAGCGGATGCCGATGACGAGACGCAGGCGATCGGCACGGTGACGCTGCTGCTGCTCGGCATCCTGGGCGGCATCTACCTGCTGTACACGGTCGGCTGGATTCTCGGCGGAATCGGGATGCAGCTGCCGGTGACCTTCACCCTGCCGGTGCCGCTGTATCAGGGTGCGCTCTGGCTGGCCGTCCTCGCCCCTGCTCTCTGGTTCATCGCCGTCCTCGCGGCCACACGCGGATCACGGCCATGGGTGCGGATCGTCTGGCTCGTCGCCGGAGCGGTGCTGCTGGTCCCCTGGCCCTTCGTCGTCTCCGGGGGAGGAGCAGTCCTGTGACCGAGATCGCCTCGACGCCGTCGACCCCGGGTCGTCTCGACAGCGCGCTGCGCGGATTCCTGACCGGGATCGGCGGACTCGCCCACGCGTTCGTCATCTGGACCGCGGTGTTCTACGCCATCCAGCTCTCAGCCGGAGGGATGACCGGCTACGGATGGTTCCTGCTGCTGCTGCCCGCGATCGTGGCCGGGGGCGTCTTCGCGGTGGCTCTCGTGCTGAGCCGCCGCCGCACGATCGGGGTGTTCGTCCTGGTGATGCTGGCGGGCCTCGGTCTGAGCGCGGTCTTCCTGCTCAACACCTTCAGCTACGTCATCCGCAACCTCGGGGCGCTGACCGGCGGCTGATCGACGACACACGGTCGGGCGCGGTGGCCGAGCTGCGGTAATGTGTGTCCCGATCGCGCCCCGACGGTGTGCGGCGCATCGGCTAACCGACCGTGTGCTGCCCCGAAGGATATCTGTGCCGAATCAGTCTGAGACCAAGCCCGTCGTCCTCCTCGCGGAGGTCCTCTCACCCGCGACGATCGAGGCTCTCGGCCCCGACTTCGATGTCCGCAACGTCGACGGCACCGATCGTGAGGCGCTGTTCGCGGCGCTCGCCGATGCCGACGCCGTTCTCGTTCGCTCCGCGACCCGCATCGATGCCGAGGCGCTCTCGCACGCCCCGAGGCTGAAGGTCGTCGCCCGCGCCGGTGTCGGCCTGGACAACGTCGACATCAAGGCGGCCACGACCGCCGGAGTCATGGTCGTCAACGCGCCCACTTCGAACATCGTCTCCGCCGCCGAGCTGACCATCGGGCACATTCTGAGCCTTGCTCGTCGCATCCCCGCAGCCCACGCCTCGCTGTCCGGCGGTGCCTGGAAGCGCAGCTCGTTCACCGGCGCCGAGCTGTTCGAGAAGACCATCGGCATCGTCGGCCTCGGCCGCATCGGCGCCCTGGTCGCGACGCGTCTGAACGCGTTCGACATGCGTGTGATCGCGTACGACCCCTACGTCACCAGCGCTCGCGCCCAGCAGCTCGGCGTGCAGCTGGTGTCACTCGACGAGCTCGTCGCCGAAGCCGACTTCCTCACCATCCACATGCCCAAGACGCCCGAGACGACCGGCATGATCGGTGCCGAGCAGTTCGCGGCCATGAAGTCGACCGCGTTCGTCGTCAACGTCGCGCGCGGCGGACTGATCGATGAGGCCGCACTGCACGAGGCGCTCGTCGCCGGCGAGATCGCGGGTGCCGGCCTTGACGTGTTCACCTCCGAGCCGCCCGCAGAGGGGGGCACGGCTGCGGAGCTGCTCGCGCTGCCGAACGTCGTCGTCACCCCTCACCTCGGTGCGAGCACCGAAGAGGCACAGGAGAAGGCCGGCGTCTCGGTGGCCCGCTCGGTGCGCCTCGCGCTCGGCGGCGACCTCGTTCCGGATGCGGTGAACGTGGCAGGCGGCGTCATCGACCCGTACGTGCGTCCGGGCATCGCCCTGGTCGAGAAGCTCGGCCAGATCTTCTCCGCTCTCTCGCAGTCGCCGTTGACCAGCCTCGACGTCGAGGTGCACGGCGAGCTGAACGACTACGACGTGAGCGTGCTCAAGCTCGCCGCCCTCAAGGGCATCTTCACGAACATCGTCAGCGAGAGCGTGTCCTACGTGAACGCCCCCCTCCTCGCCGAGCAGCGCGGCGTGGCGGTGCGCCTGCTGAAGGATGAGGTCAGCGAGGAGTACCGCAACGTCATCACCCTGCGCGGCGCGCTGTCGGACGGCTCGCAGCTGGCCGTCTCCGGAACGCTCACCGGCCCGAAGCAGGTCGAGAAGCTCGTGTCGATCAACGACCACGCGATCGAGCTGCCCATCGAGAAGCACCATGTCGTGATGATGTACACCGACCGTCCGGGAATCGTCGCCGTCTACGGCCAGAAGTTCGGCGAGGCGGGCATCAACATCGCCGGTATGCAGATCGCGCGCGAGGCCGCAGGTGCCCAGGCGCTCAGCGTGCTCACGTTGGACTCGCCGGTCTCCGAGGAGCTGCTCGCCGACATCAGCGCCACCATCGAGGCCGACCTGTTCCGTCAGATCGAGATCACCGAGGCCTGAACCGGCTCGAGTCTCACCGCTCTGACGACGCGGGCTCCGCACCGTGCGGGGCCCGCGTCGTCGCGTCGAGCACCAGTGCGATCAGCTGATCGAGCGCAGGTCCGGTCGGCACGAAGTCGCTGAGCGCACCACGCTCGACCCCTGGCTCCGCGAGCGAGTTGTTGAAGTACAGGCCATCACTGAGCAGCATGACCAGCTCCAGCGCTGTCTCATCGCGCACGTGGGGGCGGATGGCCTCGGCCCACTGTCGTCGCACTTCGCCCAGACCGGCGGATGCCGTCACAGAGCCGCCCTGCGCCAGACGACTCGTGGCGATCAATGCCCGATCCAGTGCGTCGTCCTCCATGACCGACGTGCGCACGTAGTACGCCACAGGACCCTCCGGTGCATCGCGCATCCGCTCGAGGTCCTCGTCGGCGAGCGAGGAAAGCCTTTCGAGCAGGCCGGCGATGAGCTCTTCCTTCGAGGCGAAATGGTAGAGCAGCCCGCCCTTGGAGACTCCGGCCGCCTTCGCGACAGCGTCGAGCGTCGCGGATCGCTCGCCTTCGGCGATGAGGACGTGCTCGTAAGCGTCGAGCACGCGTTCGCGCGCCAGCGGGGGACGGGACATGACGGCTCCTGCTCAGGTCGGGATGGGCGGACCTCTGTTACTATACCATCCGGACGGTAAAGTATTCGGAAGGCATGGTCATGTCCATCACGGGAACGGTGACGCTCACGCCCGAGGACGCCGACGATCGCGTCGGCGTTCGCGGCTGGGCTGCATTGGCGGTGCTGATGCTCCCGGTGCTGCTTGTTTCGATCGACAACACCGTGCTGGCCTTCGCGCTGCCGGAGATCTCGCTCGCACTGCAGCCCAGTGGAACCGAGCAGCTGTGGATCATCGACGTCTACTCGCTCGTGCTGGCCGGCCTCCTGGTCACGATGGGAGTGCTCGGTGACCGGTTCGGGCGGCGGCGGATGCTGCTGATCGGTGCGGTCGGGTTCGCCGCCGTCTCCGTTCTCGCCGCGTTCGCGCCCACAGCAGGCCTTCTCATCGCCGCACGTGCCGCGCTGGGCTTCTTCGGCGCCATGCTCATGCCGTCCACGCTATCGCTGCTGCGCTCGATCTTCCGCAACCGTGACCAGCGGCGGCTGGCCATCGCGATCTGGGCGTCGGCCTTCTCCGCGGGATCCGCGCTCGGCCCGGTGGTCGGCGGATTCCTGCTCGAGCATTTCGCCTGGGGTGCGGTGTTTCTGATCGCGGTGCCGGTGCTCGTCCCGCTGCTCGTCGGCGGGATGTGGCTGCTGCCCGAGAGCCGGGATCCGCATCCGGGCCGGATCGACCCGCTGGGCATCCTGCTCTCGATGGCGGCGCTGGTGCCGATCATCTTCGCCATCAAGTCCTTCTCGGTCGACGGGCCGAACCTCGCCGCCGCGTCGCTTCTCGTCGCCGGCGCGGTCGCCGGTGTCCTGTTCGTGCGGCGCATGCGTCGCGTCGATATCCCCATGCTCGACATGACCCTCTTCCGGCGGGGCGGCTTCAGCGGAGCGATCATCGTCAACCTGCTCAGCGTGGTCGCGCTGGTCGGGTTCCTGTATTTCGTCTCGCAGCAGCTGCAGCTCGTGATCGGTCTGTCACCGATGGTCGCCGGCCTGTCCCTGGTGCCCGGAATGGTCGCGATGATCGTGGCGGGCCTGTGCGTGGTGCCGATATCGCGCCGCGTGCCGGCCCACATCGTGGTTCCCGCCGGTCTGCTGCTGTCCACCCTCGGATACGTCATCGTCGCCGCGACGGCCGGGCTGAACAGCGTCGTCTGGCTGCTGATCGCCTTCATCGTGCTGGGACTCGGGATCGGCGCCGCCGAGACCATCTCGAACGAGCTGATCCTCGCGCACGCGCCGGCTGAGAAGGCAGGAGCTGCGAGCGCCGTGTCGGAGACGGCGTACGAGTTGGGCGCGGTGCTCGGCACCGCCGTGCTCGGCGGCATCATCACCGCGTTCTACCGGGGTGCGCTGGTGATCCCCGACGGCGTGCCATCCGCGATCGCGACACACGCGCGGGAGACGCTGGCGGGCGCGTACACCGCGGCGCATCAGCT
>JBARWR010000318.1:0-1737 GCA_049646915.1 Microbacterium sp. | reverse complement strand
CGCGATGCGCCCGAGCGGCGTCGTCACTCCGCGGCGCTGGGCGGCAGCATCCACTCCCACCACCACCTCGCCGGCGCGCAGCAGCACTCCGCCGGCCTCGCCCTCAGGTCCGCACACGACGTTGATGCACGAGTGGATGCCGTGACTCAGGTACACGTACAGGTGCCCGGGTTCGCCCCACATGGTGGCGTTGCGGGCGGTGGGCCCCATCCGGGCGTGCGAGCCGGGGTCGGGGACGTCGCCGGTGCCCTTGCCGTGATATGCCTCCACCTCGGTGATGCGCAGGTGCGTCTCGACGCCGTCCACGACGGTCTCCAGGGTCGCACCCAGCAGACGTGGAGCGACGTGCAGCGGCAGATCCATCAGGTCTGCGCGCTGCGCGGGACGCAGCCCGCTCACGGCTGCGGTGCCTGCCCGCACCACGAGATGTCGAATCCGCTCAGGATGGGCAGCTCGCGGTCGCCGTCGAGGTCGATCAGCTGGGTGTGCAGGGTGGTGGGCAGCGGAAGCTGCAGCGTGTCATAGGGGTTGTTCGGCAGGTCGGGTGCGACCACGATCGCCGCATACTGCCCGCTCGGCGACACGCAGGTCTGCAGAATGGCATCCGCTCCGCTCACCTCGGTGACCATGCTCGCCGCACCCTTGTCGTCCACGCGCACGACGGCCTGCCCGGTCGGCATGCCGTCGCCGTCGCGCTGGACGATGTGGCGCAGGGTGCCGCCGGGGAACGGGACGATGGTGTCGGCGTCGCCGTAGTCGGGATCGGATGCCGGCAGCGCCGACTCCTCGCCACTGGTGAGGTCCAGCTGCACGATGCTCCCGTCGGAGCGCTCGACGATCGCCGTGTACGTGCCGCGGCTGACGCCGAGGATGCTGGCGGCGATGCCCATCGACTGCACGCCGGCATCCGTGCTGCGATCCTCGACGCCCAGCGCGCCGTTGAAGTCGATGAACAGCAGCGAGGACGAGTCGGGGACGAACTGCCACTCCGCGACGCTCGCCTCCTTGCCCTCGACCTGCACGATGCGCGGCTCGTCCTTGCCGCTGAGCGGCTGAGTGACCAGGACGCTGGCCCGACCCGAGGTCTCGGTGAGTTCGCGGTCGGAGTAGCTGTAGCCGACGAGATTGCCACGGTCCGAGACCTGCACCGAAGAGACGAATCCCTCGCCGGGGAGCTTCAGCTCGCGCTGGTCCGAGCCGTCGCGGTTCATCACGAGCAGGTGCGAGCCGTCCTCCTCCTCTACGGCGACGACGAGCAGGCTGGAGGTGGCCCGGTAGTCGTCGATGTCTGCGTGCGCGAAGACGGGCGTGGCTCGCTCGCCCTCGAGGTCGGTGGTGAAGATCTTGTCGTCGCCGTCGTCCGAGCGCTGCAGCAGCAGGATGCGCGACGCCGGAGTGGTGAAGCTCGCGGTCAGGTCGGCGGCGGGACCGCCGCCGGAAGCCGTGGCGCCGGCGACCGACACGGTGTACTTCGTCGAGTCGTTCAGGGGAACGGTGAAGCGGATGCCGATGCTGCGCCCGGCCGCATCCACCGTGAAGGGCACGGCCGGCGTGACGGTGACCTGACCGGCATCCACCGTCTCCAGCCGCTGATTCGCGCTGATGATCAACCGGCTTCCCGAGGTCTCGATGGCCTGCTGTGCATTCACCTGCACCTGCGCGATGCGCGGCCCCTGGGTGAGGCTCACGACGCCGAGCACGCCGACGACCAGGGCGAGCACACCCAGCACGGAGAAC
>JBARWR010000317.1:0-3821 GCA_049646915.1 Microbacterium sp. | reverse complement strand
GTGGAGAAGATCACCGTGGCGGGTGCGCATGCCGTGGACGCGGCGGCCGTGCAGCAGGCGCTCGACGGCCAGATCGGCTCACCGCTGGCACTCGTGGACGCGAGCGCGGTCAAGGCCGCGCTGATGGAGTTCCCGATGATCGAATCGTACGCGCTCGAGGCCCGCCCGCCGCACGACCTGCTCGTGCGGATCGTGGAGCGCACGCCGGTCGGGGTCATCCGATCCGACGCCGGCTACACGCTGGTGGATGCTGCCGGGGTGGTACTGGCGACGACGCCCGATGAGCCCGAGGGGCAGCCGACGCTCTCGATCACGGGCGGGGTCGACTCGGCCGCGTTCCGCAGCGCGGGTCTGGTGGTGCGATCCCTGCCGGCGCAGCTGCGGACCCAGGTCAGCAAGGTGACGGCCTCGTCGGCGGATGACGTGACTCTCTCGCTGGGGGATGGCAAGACCGTGGTCTGGGGGAGCGAAGAGGACTCCGTGGAGAAGGCCCTGGTACTGGTCGCGCTCATCAAGAGCGCGCCCGACTCGCGGACCTACGATGTCTCCGCACCCACCGTCCCGGTGGTCCGCTGAGGTCCTTTCGCGCCCCGGACACCGGCAACCGGACAGGTTGCCGCGGAGATAGCTCCGACACGCCGTGTCGCTGCGCGCCCAGACGTGGCTTGCGCTTAGCGTCAATGACGAGAACGCAATACCGGGAAACAGTTTAACCCTCTCGTAGAGGTTGAAGGTTTATCCCTCGTCAGGCTCGAATAACGGAGGCCGGCCATGAGCCAGAACCAGAACTACCTCGCCGTGATCAAGGTCGTCGGCGTCGGCGGTGGCGGCGTCAACGCCGTCAACCGGATGATCGACCTCGGACTCCGTGGAGTCGAGTTCATCGCCGTGAACACCGACGCGCAGGCGCTGCTGATGAGCGACGCCGATGTGAAGCTCGACGTGGGCCGCGAACTCACTCGTGGACTCGGCGCGGGTGCCGATCCCGAGGTCGGACGCCGCGCCGCGGAGGACCACGCCGAAGAGATCGAGCAGGCGCTCACCGGCGCCGACATGGTCTTCGTCACAGCCGGAGAGGGCGGCGGCACCGGAACCGGTGGCGCACCCGTCGTCGCTCGCATCGCGAAGTCGATCGGCGCCCTGACCATCGGCGTCGTGACCAAGCCGTTCTCCTTCGAAGGTCGTCGTCGCCAGAGCCAGGCCGAGGCGGGCGTCGCCAAGCTGAAGGAGGAGGTGGACACCCTCATCGTCGTGCCGAACGACCGTCTGCTCGAGATCAGCGACCGCGGCATCTCGATGATCGAGGCCTTCGCCACCGCCGACCAGGTGCTGCTCGCCGGTGTGCAGGGCATCACGGACCTCATCACCACGCCCGGTCTCATCAACCTCGACTTCGCCGACGTCAAGTCGGTGATGCAGGGCGCGGGCTCCGCGCTGATGGGCATCGGATCCGCCCGCGGCGCGGACCGCGCGATCAAGGCGGCCGAGCTCGCTGTCGAGTCGCCTCTGCTGGAGGCCTCCATCGAGGGTGCGCACGGTGTGCTGCTGTCGATCCAGGGTGGTTCGAACCTCGGCATCTTCGAGATCCACGACGCCGCAGACCTCGTCAAGGAGGCCGCGCACCCCGAGGCGAACATCATCTTCGGAACGGTCATCGACGACACTCTCGGCGACGAGGTTCGCGTCACGGTGATCGCGGCCGGCTTCGACGGGGGCTCGCCCTCGCCGCGGCTCGAGCCGATGGTGGTGGAGCGCCCCGCGGCGAACCCCCTGCCGGAGGTGCGCCTGGACGAGAAGTCCGAGGAGGAGAGCGTCGAGCAGGCGAAGCCGGTCGCTCCCGCCCCGGCTCCGGTGATGTCGAGCATCGAGCCCGCGTTCAGCGACGACAGCGACCTCGACATCCCCGAGTTCCTCAAGTGACCGGACTCTGACGCGACCGATGTCCGACGAAGACCTTGCCGCACGGCTGTCGGCGATCGACGAGCGGATCGTCGACTCCGCGCGGGCGGTCGGCCGCGATCCCGGTGAGATCACCCGGATCGTGGTCACCAAGTTCCATCCTGCGCAGGTCGTCCGCGATCTGCGCGCCCTCGGGGTCCGAGAACTGGGCGAGAACCGGCAGCAGGAGCTGACCGCGAAACGCGCCGACCTCACCGACCTGGACCTGCACTGGCATTTCATCGGACAGGCGCAGACCAACAAGGCCGCGGCCATCCGGCGGGCCTCGGATGTCGTGCACTCCGTGGACCGTGCGCGCCTGGCCGACTCCCTGCATCGCGCGGCGACCGACGATCGCATCCTCGACGTCCTCGTGCAGGTGAATCTCACGGAGGACGCCGGCCGAGGCGGCAGCACGCTGGCGGATGCCGAGGAGCTGGCGGAGCACGTGCTGGGCCTGGACTCGCTGCGGCTGCGCGGGGTGATGGCCGTGGCGCCTCTCGACGAGCACCCGGCAGCGGCATTCGGCCGACTGCGCGAGGTGGCGGATCGCATCCGCCTGCTCGCTCCGGAGGCCACGTGGATCTCCGCCGGGATGACCGGCGACTTCGCTGAGGCGATCGCCGCCGGCGCGACACACCTGCGGATCGGTTCCGCAATCACAGGACCCCGCCCCGACCGGGGTTAACCTGTGAACCAGACCAACCCGAAACGTTCGAACCGGAGGACACGATGGGTAACCCGCTGAAGAAGACCATGGTGTATCTCGGCCTCGCCGACGAGGAGGAGGTCTTCGAGGAGGAAGCCGCTCAGGCTCCCGCTCGCACACCGCGCGACCGCGGCGAGCGTGAGCGCGAAGAGCACGCCACGGCTCCCGTCACGCCGCTGCGCCGCCCCACGGCAGTGCGTCAGCCTGCGGCCGGAGCGGTGAACGAGATCCTCACCGTGCACCCCAAGCAGTACCGCGATGCGCAGGTCATCGCCGAGAACTTCCGCGAGGGTGTTCCGGTGATCATCAACCTGTCGCAGATGAGCGATGCGGACGCACGGCGTCTGATCGACTTCGCGAGCGGCCTCTCGCTGGGACTCTACGGGCGCATCGAGCGGGTGACGAGCAAGGTGTTCCTGCTGTCGCCGGAGAACATCGCGGTGTCCGGCCAGGGCGGCCTCGCCGCAGCGGCGCCCGCCTCGTTCGACTCCTGACCTTGGGTGCTGTACTCAGCGTCATCGGCAGCATCGTCGAGCTGGTGCTGACGCTGTACATCTTCGTGCTCATCGCGCGTCTCGTGCTGGACTACATTCCGCTGTTCAACAGGCAGTGGCGCCCCCGAGGCGCAGGCCTGGTGCTCGCCGAATTCGCATACACCCTCACCGACCCGCCCATCCGGTTCTTCCGGCGGGTCGTACCGCCCTTGCGGCTGGGCACCATCTCGCTCGACTTCGGGTTCGCACTGACCATGATCGTCGTGCTCATCCTGATCACGATCGTCCGCGCTCTGACATGACCTCCCGGACGCCTGCTCATCGCGGCGCACAGACTGGGGGGCTATGCTTGGCTCCCAGGCGCGCGCCCCGGGTACGCGTCGACTGAACACCGCGCCATCGTCTGACGACTGGCCGAAAGAACTCATCGAAAGAGGAGCCACCCATGGCACTTACCCCGGATGACGTCGTCCACAAGGAGTTCCAGCACGTCCGCTTCAAGGACGGCTTCGACCCCGAAGAGGTCGACGACTACCTCGACGAGATCGTCGTCGAATGGCGCAAGACCATCGATGAGAACAACGAGCTGAAGGCCAAGCTCGCTGCGTTCGAGTCGGGTGAGGGCACTGCCGCCCCGGTCGCCGCTGCCCCCGTCGCCGCGGCACCTGCCGCTCCGGTCC
>JBARWR010000316.1:0-2089 GCA_049646915.1 Microbacterium sp. | reverse complement strand
AGGGCGCGGGCAGCCCCGGATGCCGCGTTCTCGTCGGCGCGGGTGCGCAGGATCGTCGGCCAGAGGGTCACGACCGTGCCGGCGACGGTCAGGCCGATCCAGCCCAGCACGTTGAGGAAGGCGTGCGCGAGCACGAGGTTCGGTGCACCATCGCCGCGCGCGAGCCAGGCGCCCAGCGACGCGCCGACGGTGAGCAGGGCGGCGGATGCGATGTAGTACCGGATCGTGCGCCCGAATCTGCCCGGCATGCTGCTGCGGGCGCGGCGGATCAGGCTCACGCCGTGCCCGATCACGGCCACGATGAGCGATGCGGCACCGACGAGCGTGACCGGCCAGACGCGCGTGAGGACTCCGATGATGACGACGGCGGCGCCGGCGTTGGACAGGATCAGACGGATGTTCTGGGTGCGGCGGTCGGCATCCGTCGCCCTGCTGCGCAACAGCGCGAAGGAGAAGTACTGGCTCCAGACGAGGATCGCGTGCGTGACGGCTCCCAGCAGCAGCAGGTGCAGCATCAGCCAGCCGGGCATCGGCAGGGCACGGTGAGCGATCGCCGCGATCACCGTCAGCAGCAGCCAGACGATCGTGGGGATGTCGCGCATCGGCCAGAATCCGCGGTTCTTCGCCGGAGCAGGGGGCGTCGTGCCTGCTGCCGGGGGCGTAGCACCCAGGGAGGGGCTCATGCTGTGGTCCCTTCCGCATCAGGAGCGGTCGCGTCAGCATCCGCACCTTCTCCCGCACACGTTCGGGAGGACTTCTCACTGATGGGAGGAGACTTCAGCAGCATCCGTCCTCCCGAGCCGGAGTTCTCCTCCCGAGCGGGCGGGGTCGAGTCGGCGTCACCGCGAGGAGTGCTGGACGCTGTCACCCGCACCGGCCCCATCACCGCGCTCGTGACCGCGGTCAGCAGGAACAGCAGCAACGCGATCACACCGAGCACGCCGCCGATCTGCCAGGCGGCAGGGATTCCGAGGCCATCGCCGATCCACACCCGCACGACCAGCGCGACCTGCAGCACCGTGATCGGCACCCAGAATGCCGGCCGGTACGGCAGCGGGATGTGCAGCACAGCGGGCAGGATCGTCGTCGCGTGCGCCATGATCATCGAGAACGTGTAACCGAGGAAGATCGCATGGATCACGGCGTCGTAGGCGGGCTGATCCGACGGATAGCCGAGCAGCAGCACGAGCGCTGCGACGGCCAGCCACACGTACCCGGCGAGGATGCAGGCCGCCATGTACCGGGTCACGCCCTGCGCGCGGATCGTGCGCCGGGCGACATCGTGCACGACCAGCCAGCCGGTCAGCGAGAGCAGCACGACTCCGAGCAGCATCGCCCCGGCATCCGGGAAGACGAGTCCCACGACCAGCGCGCCGGTCACGGCCCAGGCGTGCACCAGCAGGCGGATGCCGGCCTGTGGCCCCATGGTGATGCGGGCGAGCTCCACCCGCTCGGCGGCGATCGTGAGCACGAGGAATCCGATCAGCCAGGGGATGATGCGGGTCATCTCGTTCTGGCCGATCCAGATCACGGCGCCCGTGAGCGCGAGTCCGGCGGCCAGCAGCTGGGTGAGCAGCGCGGCGTCGTACTGCCGTTGCCAGAGAGGGATGTAGAGCAGGAGGAAGGATGCTGCACCTGCGGCGAGCACGATCTTGGCGACGACCAGCGGCACGGGAGTCACGATGAGCAGGATCCCGCCGAGTCCCAGCAGCGCGGGCGCGAGGAACCCGATCGGACGGGCGTACGCGGTGGCGCGCTCCAGACTGATCAAAGTGCCGACGAAGCCGAGCGCGAGCAGCATGCCGTGCACGTCGGGCAGCCGGTCGGTGGTGACCGGCGCGGGCAGACCGAGCAGCAGCATCCCGGCGTCGAGGCCGGCGAGCAGAGCGAGGCCGGCGGGCAGCATCCACAGCATCCGGACCGGGACTCGTCGGCGGGATGCTGTGCTGCGTGGAGCGGTGTTCACGACGCGGCACGCAGCTGCAGGATGCAGGTGCCGTCGGCCTGGAACGGCAGCAGCCGGGCATCCGTCTGCGGGTCGCGGGAGGCGACGATGCCCGCCAGCATCCCCTCGTGCACGGCGCAGACC
>JBARWR010000315.1:0-6793 GCA_049646915.1 Microbacterium sp. | reverse complement strand
GGACACGGTGGTCTCCGGCACATTCAACGAGGCGCTGACTGCTCCGCCGTCGGTCGAGGTGACCGCCGATGGGGATGCCGTGGCCGGCACGGTGAGCATGTCGGGTGACAACAGGACCGTCACGTTCAGCCCGAGCGGGCCCTTGCCCTACGGAGCATCCGTCGTGGTGAGCGTCACCGGCGTCGTCGGTGCGTCCGGTGCCGGCTCCGATCGCACCTGGGCCTTCACCGTCGAGCAGGATGCCTCGACGGTCGTGCACACGTTCTTCGGATCGGAGACGCCTTCGGCCCCCGTTGCGAACGACGCAGCACCCGTGGAACTGGGCATGTCCTTCCGCAGCGCCGTCGCAGGCCAGGTCACCGCGCTGCGGTTCTACAAGACGGCGGGAGACACCGGCACCCACACCGGAACGCTCTGGTCGAGCACAGGACAGGCGCTGGCTGCGGTGGAATTCCAGAACGAGACCGCATCCGGATGGCAGCGCGCTGCGCTGTCGATCCCCGTGGCGCTCAGCGCCGGTGATACGTATACGGTCTCGTACCTGTCTTCGCAGGGTCGCTATCCTGCCCAGCCCGGCTACTTCGACGAAGCGAAGGAGAGCGGGCCGCTGACAGCGGATGCCGATGTGAACGGCGTCTACCACTACGGGAACGGCGGTGTGATGCCCGCGTCCTCGTATCGGGCATCGAACTACTACGCTGACATCGAGTTCATCGCCGGGGGAGGCACCGCTCCCGTGGTCGCGGTCGAGACTACGTCGCCGACCGGTGCTGATGTTCCGGTGACGACCACCGTCACCGCGACGCTCACGGAAGACGCGCCGAATCCGACGATCGCGCTGACCGCATCCGGCGCCGCAGTAGCCGGATCCAGCTCGTACGACGCGACCTCGAGAACACTTGTCTTCACACCCGCCGCCGATCTGGCTGAGGCGACGACCTACACCGCGACCGTGCGCATCGGCGGACAGTCGCTCGAACAGTGGCAGTTCACGACCGTCGAGCCGGTGATCCCGGGATCCACGGACACGATCTTCGGCGAAGCCGTGCCGGACAGCTCTGCCGCCGCCGACGCAGATGCCGTGGAGGTCGGAACCGCGTTCACCGTCTCGAGAGCGGGACAGGTGACCGCCATCCGCTTCTACAAGGGGGCGGGCAACACGGGCACGCACGTCGGCACGCTGTGGGACGAGGACGGCACGGCTCTCGCGACGGTCACCTTCACCGGAGAGACCGCGTCGGGCTGGCAGCGCGCCGCGCTGTCCACCCCGGTGCAGGTCTCGCCTGGCACGACGTACGTCGTCTCCTACCTCGCACCGAACGGCCATTACGCGATCACCTCCGGATACTTCACAGCTGCGCGCACCAGTGGATCGATCACTGCCCCGGCGGGCGCGAACGGTCGGTTCCTGTACGGCACAGCAGGCGGATACCCGACGGGCTCGTGGAACTCCTCGGCGTACTTCGTGGATGCCGAGATAGTGTTCGGGTCGGGATCGTCCGAGACGCCCGATCCGATGCCGACGCCGACGCCGACGCCGACACCGACGCCTGACCCGACGCCGACGCCTGACCCGACGCCGACACCGACGCCTGATCCGACGCCGACGCCTGATCCGACGCCGACGCCCGATCCGGAGCCTGATCCGGAGCCCGCGCACACGGTGACGATCTCCGATCGCGAGCCCGCCGCCGCTGCCGGTGAGGTCGCGCCGACGACGACCGTCAGCGTGACGCTCGACACCGACACGCCCTCGGCGACGTTGGCGCTGGCGACAGGAGCGGTGAGCGTGGCCGGGGCGTCATCCTACGATTCCGCGACTCGCACGGTGACCTTCACCCCGGCCGAGCCGCTGGAATGGTCTACGACGTACACCGCGACGGTCGCAGCGACAGAAGCCGCCGTCGCCGACCCGACGTGGAGCTTCATCACGACGAGCGCTCCGCAGACGGTCGATGCGACGACGATCTTCGGTGACGCCATCCCGCAGAACCCATGGTGGAACGATCCTGACGCGGTGCAGGTGGCGACGCGATTCAGCGTCGACACGGCGGGGCAGGCGACCGGGGTCCGGTTCTACAAGGGCTCCGCGAACTCGGGCCAGCACACGGGCTTCCTGTGGCGGGCGGACGACGGGCAGAAGCTCGCCGAGGTCGTGTTCTCCGACGAGACCGCCGATGGGTGGCAGACGGCCGAGTTCGCGACACCCGTGGCACTGGAGCCGGGCGTGGAGTACCGGGTCGGCCTGCACAGCTCGTACGGCCGGTACGCCGTCGACCTCGGCACGCTCGCCGACGAGACGACGATCGGCCACTTCACCATTCCAGCCAACGGCAGCGCCTGGATATACACAACAGACTTCCCATCGAATACGTCCACGAACAACTATTGGGTCGATGTGACTTTCGCACCGACTGAATAGATCGTCACGTCGTCTGGGGAGGACGATGCGACAGATAGGGATCGAAGTGACTGAACGACTCAGCGTCGCTGTGGTCGGAGCCGGGTATTGGGGCCCCAACCTCGCGCGCAATTTCTCGGCGAGCCCGGATTGGGATCTCGCCGTCATCTGCGACCTCGACATCGAACGCGCCCGGCGGGTCTCCGACCGTGTCGGCGGCGTGCCGGTGTCGACGAGCCTCGACGAAGTGCTCGGCGACCCGTCCATCGATGCAGTCGCCATCGCGACACCGGCCCGAACGCACCATCCGATCGTCATGGCGGCGCTCGCGGCGGGCAAGCACGTCACCGTCGAGAAGCCGCTCGCGGATGACGGCACCCGCGGCGCCGAGATGGTCGACACGGCCAAGGCGAGCGGTTTGGTTCTGATGGCCGATCACACCTACTGCTACACGCCCGCGGTGCTGAAGATCAAGGAGCTGATCGCCTCCGGTGATCTCGGGGACATCCTCTTCGTCGACAGTGTGCGCATCAACCTCGGTCTCATCCAGCCCGACGTCGACGTCTTCTGGGACCTCGCGCCGCACGATCTGTCGATCATCGACTTCGTGCTGCCGAATGGCCTGGACTCCGCGACGGTCTCCGCTCACGGAGCAGACCCTCTGGGCACCGGCCGATCGTGCGTCGGGTATCTGACGATGCCGCTGCGCAACGGGGCGATCGCCAACATCCACGTGAACTGGCTCAGCCCGACCAAGATCCGCAAGATGGTGATCGGCGGCACCAAGCGCACCCTGGTGTGGGACGATCTGAACCCGCAGCAGCGGCTGAGCGTCTACGACCGCGGCGTCGACCTGACGGAGCAGTCGAAGGCGACCACCAGCGATGTTCGTGCGGCGAACATCTCCTACCGGCTCGGTGACACCTGGGCCCCCGCGCTTCCCGAGACCGAGGCGCTGTCGAACATGACGGCCGAGTTCGCCTCGGCGATCCGCGAGGAGCGCGAAGCACGCACCAACGGGGCATCCGGCCTTCGGGTGCTCTCGATCCTCGAAGCCGCGCGCGGCAGCCTCGAAGTCGGCGGTGCGCCATACGCTGTAGACACGACCCACGGAAGGGGCCGGCAATGACTCAGATCGACGGCGCGAACATTCTCGTCACAGGCGGAGCCGGCACCATCGGCTCGACCCTGGTGGATCAACTGCTCGAGGCGGGCGCGGCGCATGTCGACGTGTTCGACAACCTGGTCCGCGGCCGAGTCGCGAACCTCGATGACGCGATCGCCACCGGGCGTGCGACTCTCATCGAGGGCGACATCCGCGACCGCGGTGTGGTCGACGAGGTCGTCGCGGGCAAGGACATCGTGTTCCATCAGGCGGCGATCCGTATCACCCAGTGCGCGGAGGAGCCGCGCCTCGCGCTCGAGGTGCTCGTGGACGGCACTTTCAACGTGGTCGAGGCGACAGCGAAGCACAGAGTGAAGAAGCTCGTCGCCGCCTCCAGCGCATCGGTGTACGGCATGGCCGAGGATTTCCCCACCACAGAGCGTCACCATCACGAGAACAATGACACGCTGTACGGGGCGGCGAAGACCTTCAACGAGGGGCTGATCCGCAGCTTCCGTGCGATGAACGGCATCGACTACGTGCTTCTGCGCTATTTCAACGTCTACGGACCGCGGATGGACGTTCACGGGCTCTACACAGAGGTGCTGGTGCGCTGGATGGAGCGCATCGCCGACGGCAAGCCGCCGTTGATCTTCGGCGACGGTCAGCAGACGATGGACTTCGTCTGCGTCCCCGACATCGCCCGGGCGAACGTGCTCGCTGCGCAGAGCGACATCGTCGAGGGCACCTACAACATCGCCAGTGGCACCGAGACCAGCCTGCTGCAACTCGCCGAGACGCTGCTGCGCGTGATGGACTCCGACCTGGGGGTGGAGTTCGGGCCGGCGCGCACGGTGAACAACGTGGCACGCCGACTGGCGGACGTCTCAGCGGCCGAGCGCGATCTCGGCTGGCGCTCGACGATCGACGTCGAGCAGGGGCTGGCTCAGCTGGTGGACTGGTGGCGTCCGCTGCGCGATGAGATCGCTGCCGGCAGGACAGCGGTGGCGTCGTGAGCGAGCGCATCAACGTCATGATCCCCTGGCTCGGCCAGGAGGAGGCGGATGCCGTTGCCGAGGCGATCGCCAGCGGCTGGGTTGCGCAGGGGCCGCGAGTGGCGCGCTTCGAGAAGGAGTTCGCTGCGGCGATGCAGGCTCCGTTCGCTGTCGCGACGACCAGCTGCACCACCGCGCTGCACCTGGCGCTGATCGTCGCGGGCATCGGGCCCGGTGACGACGTCATCGTGCCCTCGTTCTCGTTCATCGCCACCAGCAACGCGGTGCGCTACGTCGGAGCGAACCCCGTGTTCGCCGACGTCGATCCCGACACAGGCAACATCACGGGCGAGACCGTACGCGCGGCCCTCACCTCGGACACTCGTGCGGTGATCGGCGTTGATCAGGGTGGCGTTCCACTCGACCTGGACGATGTGCGCTCGGTCACGGACCCACTCGGGATCGTCGTCATCGAGGATGCCGCGTGCGGTGCGGGGTCGACGTACAAGGGTCGGCCGGTCGGCGCACGCGCCGACATCGCTGCCTGGTCGTTCCATCCGCGCAAGCTGCTCACCACGGGCGAGGGCGGGATGATCACGACCAGCCGCGAGGACTGGGCCCAGCGGGCACGGCATCTTCGCGAACATGCGATGAGCGTCTCGGCGGCGGATCGCCACCGGTCGGTGCTGCCGCCCGAGGAGGAGTACTCCGAGGTCGGCTTCAACTTCAGGATGACCGACCTGCAGGCCGCAGTCGGGCTGGTGCAGCTGGGGCGGCTGCCCGAGATCGTCTCACGGCGACGTGAGCTGGCCGACCGGTACCGCGCGGCGATCTCGGATGTGGTGGGCTTGCGCGCCGTGCGGGATCCCGACTACGGCACCGGCAACTTCCAATCGTTCTGGGTGGAGGTCTGCGACGACTATCCGACGGACCGGGAAGGCCTTCTCGAGGCACTCGCGCATGCCGATATCTCGGCCAGGCGCGGCATCATGGCAGCGCATCGACAACCGCCTTACCGTGATCTGACACCGGAATCAGGACTGCCCGTCACCGAACGGCTCAACGACCACACGTTGATCCTTCCGCTGTACCACACCCTCTCCGACTCCGATCAGGATCGGGTGCTGGCGGTGTTGAAGAACCCGAGCGCAGAGTCATGACCGAAGGACTGCTGCTGCTGGGGGCCAGCGGACTCGCCCGGGAAGTGCTGGCTGCAGGTATCGCCGGCGTGACCGGGATCCTCGACGATGACGCAGGTCGGCACGGCATCGAGATCGCTGGAGTGCCCGTGCTCGGCCCGCTGGACCTGGCCGCTCAGCGCGATGAGCAGCTGCTGGTGTGCGTTGGACCCAGTGGGAGCCGGCGCGCGATCGTGGGCAGACTCGCAGAAGCCGGGGTCACCGACGACAGGTACGGTGTGTTCGTCGCCCGATCCGCCCGGGTCGGCCGTTCCAGCGACATCGGGGCCGGCAGCATCCTGTTGGACTCCGTCGTCGTCACCGCGGACGCTCGTGTCGGCCGTCACGTCGTCGTCATGCCCAACAGCACGATCACGCACGACGATGTGCTGGAGGACTACAGCACGCTTGCGGCCGGCGTCGCGCTCGGCGGCGGCGTTCGCATACGCGAAGCGGCATATGTCGGCATGAACGCATCCGTTCGGCAGGGTCTCACCGTCGGCGCTGAGGCGACCATCGGCATGGGCGCGGTCGTCGTCGACGACGTGCCGGACGATCAGACCTGGGCCGGAGTGCCCGCTCGACCACTGGGGGAAGACAGATGAAGGTTCCATTTCTGGATCTGGCCGCGCAGCAGGCCGAGGTCCTCGGAGAGGTGCTGCCGGTATGGCAGCAGCAGCTCGCATCCGCCGGTTTCATCGGCGGCCCCGAGGTCGATGCCTTCGAACGCGAATACGCGGAGTACATCGGGGTCCAGCACGTCATCGGCGTCTCCAACGGCACCGACGCACTCGAACTCGCCTACCGCGCCGCGGGGGTCAGCCGCGGCGACGAGGTGATCATGCCGGCCAACACCTTCATCGCCACCGCCGAGGCGGTGTCGAGGATTGGCGCCGTGCCCGTGTTCGTCGACGTCGACGATGAGCACCTGCTGATGGATCCCGATGCGGTCGAGGCGGCGATCACCGACCGCACCAGAGCCATCGTGCCGGTGCACCTGTTCGGCCAGACCGCACCGGTGGAGCGGATCCTGCCCATCGCGCAGAAGCACGGGATCGCCCTCATCGAGGATGCGGCCCAGGCGCAGGGGGCGACGTCGGGCGCCGGCCGCGCC
>JBARWR010000314.1:0-3044 GCA_049646915.1 Microbacterium sp. | reverse complement strand
GACGGCGGCAACACGTACAACGTGCTCGACGTGACGCTCGCACCGGGAACCGCGCTGCCCGACCCCGAACGCGCCCGGCATTCGTACACCACCAGCGCGTGTGGCGTGTGCGGTGCGGCATCCATCGAACAGGTCTCGACCACCTCGGCCTTCGACGTGTCCACAGACCCACTCGTCGTGGATGCCGAGACGATTGCGGCTCTGCCCGATCGGCTGCGCTCGCAGCAGGAGGCGTTCGAGAAGACCGGAGGTCTGCACGCGGCTGGACTCTACGATGCCGCGACCGGCAGGCTGCTCGTGGTGCGCGAAGACGTCGGCCGGCACAACGCCGTCGACAAGGTGGTGGGCTGGGCGGTGCTGAACGGCCGGCTGCCGCTGACCGGCGTCGTGCTGCAGGTCTCTGGCCGGGCGAGCTTCGAGCTCGTGCAGAAGGCGGTCATGGCCGGCATCCCCATGCTCTCCGCCGTGTCTGCGCCCTCGTCGCTGGCCGTGGAGATGGCCGATTCGACCGGATTGACGCTGGTCGGCTTCGTGCGCGGAGCCAGCATGAACGTCTACTCGCGCGCCGAGCGCGTGCGCGAAGGCGTGCTCGCTCCGGCCTGAAGCTCACGCGCATCAGCCGCGAGGAAAGCGCGCTCCTCTGCACCTTCGAAACGCCATCCCGACCCTTGCGCAGATCGTATGTCACTGGTAGGCCTGTGGTCAGAGACACAGGCGAAGGAGCGTGTGACGATGGCTGCCAAGGCCCCGGTCGAAGACATCAGCGAAGACGCGAGGGAGATGGAGGTCAGCCCTCCTCGAGAGTGGGCGGCCGGCATTCCCGGCATCACTCACGCGATGGTCCCGGCCATCAAGGACATGGGGGTGGGCCGTGCTCTGACGCTGCTGACCGACATGAACCAGAAGGACGGCTTCGACTGCATGAGCTGCGCGTGGGCCGACCCGGACCACCGCAAGACCTTCGAGTTCTGCGAGAACGGCGCCAAGGCGGTCACCTGGGAGGCGACGCCGGTCACGATCCCCACCTCGTTCTGGGCGCAGAACTCGATCACCGGACTGTTCGACAAGTCGGAGTACTGGCTGGGCATGCAGGGCCGGCTGATCGAGCCGGTGTACAAGCCGAAGGGCAAGGATCACTACGAGCCCATCTCGTGGGACGCCGCATTCGCGCTGATCGCCGACCGGCTCAAGGCGATGGACTCGCCCGATGAGGCGACGTTCTACACCAGCGGCCGAACCGCGAACGAGACCGCGTTCATCTACCAGCTGCTCGCCCGTTCGCTCGGCACCAACAACCTGCCGGACTGCTCGAACATGTGCCACGAGTCCACCGGCAAGGCGATGGGCCAGGTGATCGGCATCGGCAAGAACACCATCGCGTACAAGGACTTCGCCAAGGCCGACCTCATCATCGTGATGGGTCAGAACCCCGGCACCAACCACCCGCGCATGCTCACCGCGCTGGAGGAGGCCAAGGACAACGGCGCCGAGATCGTCGCGATCAACACGCTGCACGAGGCGGGACTCTCCCGGTACAAGAACCCGCAGCGGGTGCGCGGGATCATCGGGCACGGCACGGGACTCGCCGATCAATACGCGCTGATCCGCGCCGGCGGAGACGGCTGGCTGATGAAGGCCATCTCGCAGAAGGTCTTCCAAGCCGAGGACGCGGCGCCGGGCACCGTGCTCGACCACGCCTTTCTCGAGGAGCACTGCTCGGGGCTGGAGGAGTTCCGCGAGCACGTCAAGGATCTCGACACCGAGATGGTGCTGCGTGCGACCGGTCTCACACAGGCGGAGATCGACGAACTCGCCGAGCGCTACCTGCGGGCCGACCGCGTCGTCATCACCTGGGCGATGGGCCTGACGCAGCACCGGGATGCCGTCAGCATCATCAAGGAGGTCATCAACCTGCTGCTGCTGCGCGGCAACATGGGCAAGCCCGGCGCCGGCGCCTCGCCGATCCGCGGACACAGCAATGTGCAGGGCGATCGCACCATGGGCATCTGGGAGCAGATGCCGGAGAAGTTCCTCGCCGGGCTCGACAGGGAGTTCGGGATCAGTGTTCCCCGTGAGCACGGCTACGACGTCGTCAAGTCCGTCGAGGCGATGCAGACGGGCAAGACCAAGGTGTGGATCGCCATGGGCGGCAACATGGTCTCGGCGGTGTCCGATACGCACGCCGCGGAGGACGGCTTCAGCAAGGTGGGCCTGAACGTGCAGATCTCCACCAAACTGAACCGCAACCATCTCACCGTGGGCGACGAGGCGCTCATCCTGCCGGTTCTCGGGCGCACAGAGATCGACAGGCAGGCCGCCGGCGAGCAGAGCCTGTCCGTGGAGGACTCGGTGTGCGCCATCCACGCCACCAAGGGCAAGGTCGAGCCGATCTCCCCGCTGCTGAAATCGGAGGTGTCGGTCGTCGTCGGCATCGCCCGTGCACTGTGGGGCGATGACGGCCCGATCGACTGGGCGGGCTTCGAGCGCGACTACGACACGATCCGCGACCACATCGAGCACGTGGTCCCCGGGTTCACGGACTTCAACAAGCGTCTGCGCGAGGAGCACGGCTTCGTCCTCCCGCACGGACCGCGCGACTCGCGAACCTTCCCCACGGCGACGGGCAAGGCGATGATCACGGTCAACGACCTGGAGTACATCGAGCGCCCGAAGGGCCGTCTGCTGCTGCAGTCGATGCGCGCGCACGACCAGTTCAACACGACGATCTACAGTCTCGACGACCGCTATCGCGGTATCAAGAAGAGCCGTCGGGTGATCTTCGTGAACCCCGACGACCTCGCCGAACTCGGCATCGCCGACGGCGACCTGGTCGACGTGCACAGCGAGTTCACCGACGGCGTCGATCGTGTCGTGCGCGAGTTCAAGGCCGTCTCCTTCCCGACATCCCGCGGCTGCGCGGCGACCTACTTCCCCGAGGGCAACCCGCTGGTTCCGCTCGGCTTCACCGCGCTGGGCAGCAACACCCCGGCGTCGAAGTCGGTCGTCATCCGCCTCGAGCCCGTCTCCGCGCGCGGGCGGTCGGA
>JBARWR010000313.1:0-5743 GCA_049646915.1 Microbacterium sp. | reverse complement strand
ATCTGCGCCCGTGCAGCCTGGGCGCGCGAGCCGGCCACGGCCATCATCGGCTGCGGGAGGGGTCGAGGCGTCCAGTACGCCGGCCCCTGATCATGCAGCGGCGGTGCGATGCGCTCCGCCTGCGGTGCGGCATCCGCCCTGGCGACGTGATCGGCCGCTCGTCGCGCCACCTGAGCCATCCTGACGAGAACGGCGGCGGCGAGCGCTGTCATCACCGCGCCGACCGCGGCCAGCATCCATGCGCCCGCGGCGATGAACTGCCAGATGCCGAGACCGAGCGCTGCGAGTGCGATGACCAGCACCGCACTCGCGGTCAGTCGAGTACGGCGTCTCGCTCTAGCCTGCCGCACGACCGGATCGCGCCGCGTGGCGGCCAGCTCACTGCGCAGGCGCTCCAGCTCGGCATTCTCCTTCTCAGCCTGTACGCGCTTGGCGAGGCGCTGCTGCTGCAGGGCGGTGCGTGCGGTCAGCTCCAGTCGCACCTCGTCGGGAGTCTCGCTGGTCTCTGCGAGCACTCGCAGCGCCTGGTTCAGCCGCACGGCGTTGCGCTCGGCGGAGTAGTACTGATGGCGACCGCGCCAGGTGGGCATGAAGTACAGCGCCCACAGCAGCACCGCGACAAGGACGATCACGCCCCCACTCAGCACCGGACCATCCATAGAGTCCACGGTAAGCGAATCCGCGCGTGCGGCCCCGGCACGGGGATCGCGTGTCGCGCTCGGATGCACCGACCAGTCGGATGCCGAGGTTCAGACCTCTTCGGGCACCGCGCCGGCCTCGGGCGGCACCTGACCCTGCACCCAGCGGTTCAGCACGCCGCCCGGCACGTCCTCGCGGGTGAGCGCGAAGGCGTGGTGATCGCGCCAGTCGCCGTCGATGTGGATGAAGCGTCGACGCAGACCCTCGTAGCGGAAGCCGAGCTTGCGCACCACGCGCAGACTCGCACGGTTCTCCGGACGGATGCAGATCTCCATGCGGTGCAGTCCGAGCTGGTCGAAGGCGGCGTCGGTGGCCATCGCGACCGCGGTGGTGGTGATCCCGCGCCCGGCGAAGCGCTCACTGACCCAGTAGCCGATGGTCGCCGAGCACAGCGATCCGCGGGAGACACCCCAGATGTTGAGTTGACCGGCGATCTCACCGTCGTACTCCATCACGTAGGGATGCCCCGTGCCGTCCCGGTGCTGCTGCAGAAGGCGGCGGATGCTGACGCGCATGTCGAACGAGGCGGTGCCACCGGGGATGGTGGCCTCCCACGGATGCAGCCAGGCACGGTTCGCCAGCAGTTCACGCTGCAGGGTTCGCGCATCACGAGCGCGGATCAGGCGCAGTCCGACCGGCCCGTGCTGCATCCGGTCAGAGGTTTCGAGGAGCAAGGCGGCACTCCGTCCGCTACAGGCCCGCGGCGAAGTCCTTCAGCCACGGACGCAGATCCGGGCCGAGGTCGTCGCGGTCCACGGCGAGCTGGACGATGGCCTTGATGTAGTCGGCACGATCGCCGGTGTCGTACCGGCGTCCGTGGAAGACCACGCCGACGACGCCAGGACCGTCGGGGGCTGCGGCGAGCTCCTGCAGAGCATCCGTCAGCTGGATCTCCCCGCCCTTGCCCGGCGCCGTCCGCTCGAGAACCTCGAAGATGTGCGGTGGGAGCACATAGCGTCCGATCACGGCGAGGTTCGACGGCGCATCCTCAGCGCTCGGCTTCTCCACCAGGGCGGTGACCTTCAGACTGTCGTCCACCTCGGAGTGCGCACCGTCGACCGCCGCCACTCCGTACATGTGGATGTGCTCGGCATCCACCTCCATCAGCGCGACGACCGCGGCACCGGTGCGCTCGTGGGCGGCGATCATCTCGGTGAGCAGGGAATCGCGCTCGTCGATGAGGTCATCGCCCAGCAGCACGGCGAAAGAGCTGTCGCCCACGTGCGTCCGGGCACGCAGCACCGCGTGACCGAGCCCCTTGGGCTCGCCCTGACGGACGAAGTGGATGTCGGCGAGGTCGCTCGACTTCGTGACCCGCTCCAGGCGACCTCGGTCGCCCTTCTGCTGGAGCCGGACCTCGAGCTCGGGCACCGAGTCGAAGTGGTCGGAGATGGCGTTCTTGTTGCGCCCGATGATGACGAGGATGTCGTCGATGCCTGCGCTGACCGCCTCCTCGACGACGTATTGGATGGCCGGCTTGTCCACGACCGGCAGCATCTCCTTCGGCATCGCCTTCGTCGCGGGCAGAAAGCGCGTCCCCAGCCCTGCCGCAGGAATGACCGCCTTCATCTTCTTCATCCGGTCAGCATAGCGGCGCGATCCCCCGCCTGGCCGGTCGGGGCCCCCGTATGATCGGAGCATGTCGACGGAAGCGGAGCAGCAGAAGCGAGCCTTGCGGGCGGAACTCCGCGAACGTCGACAGCTGCTCTCGGACGCGCAGCGTGAGACCGCCGCATCCGGCATCACCGCACAGCTCGACGCCCTCGTGGACGAGCACGGCGCCCGTTCGGTCTCGTGCTTCCTCTCGACCACGACCGAGCCCGAGACCCGAGGCTTCGTGCGGGAGGCGGTCGCGCGCGGCATCCGCGTGCTGCTTCCGATCACCCGAGCCGACGGTCTGCTGGACTGGGCCGTCGCCGACGACACCGACGAGATCTCCGAGGGCATGTACGGCCTTCCGGAGCCCACGGGCGAGGTGCTCGGCCCGATCGCCGTGAACGACGTCGACCTGATGATCATCCCGGCGGCGGCGATCGACCGCTCCGGGACGCGCCTCGGCTGGGGGCGCGGCTACTACGACAAGACGATCGGCTCGATGGAGAAGTGCCCGCCTGTCTACGGCGTGATCTATGATTCGGAGGTACTCGATTCGCTGCCGCGCGAGGTCCACGACCAGCCGGTCGATGGCATCGTCACCCCGACGCAGACCATCATGCTGTCGCGCGCGCGGAACTGAACAGGAGCGCCCCATGCCCACCTACGCCTACGCCTGCACGGCGTGCGATCACCGCTTCGATGCTGTGCAGAGCTTCTCCGAGGACTCCCTCACGATCTGCCCGGAGTGCGGCGGGTCGCTGCGCAAGCAGTACGGCACGGTCGGTGTGACCTTCAACGGGTCGGGATTCTACCGCACCGACTCGCGTGCGAATACTGGTGCAAAGGCGGAGAGTCCGACATCATCGAAGTCGGAGACTTCGACGGGGACCAGCCCGGCGCCCGCGAAGGCTGCAGCCTCGAGCTGAGGCCGTTCAACACTCACAGGGGGAAGCATGCTCAAGGGATTCAAGGAATTCATCGCACAGGGCAACGTCATCGACCTCGCCGTCGCGGTCGTCATCGGTACGGCGTTCTCGGCCGTCGTCAGTGTCATCGTCGACCGGCTGGTCAACCCGATCATCGGGCTGCTGTTCCAGGCCGACTCCCTCGATGGCGTGAAGGTCGGAGTCATCGGCATCGGGGCGATCATCGGGGCGATCATCAACTTCCTCGCGGTGGCGCTGGTCGTCTACTTCGTGTTCGTCCTGCCGATGAACAAGTACAAGGAGCGCCAGGCCGCGAAGAATCCGGCTGTCGACGAGGAGACCCTGCCGACAGAGCAGGAGCTGCTCATCGAGATCCGCGACGCATTGCGCAAGAACGCCGGCTGACACGCGAACCCACGAGCGCCCTGCCCCTCCGGAGGCGGGGCGTTCTTCAGTAATGCGGAGGCACTTCCCTCAGCATCCGATCGTCGTTCGGACCGTGGTCATCCGCGGTGCCCGCCGTGCGCTCCTCGCGCACGTGCGGCTCCGCAGTCGTCCCCTCGACCCGCGTGAGCTTCGCTCGACGTGCGCCGGGAACCCGCACCACGTGCTGGCGGTCGCCGGGCTGCTCACTCATCGAAGTCGAGCGGCTGGGTGTCGTGGTCAGCGCGGACAGCACCCTCCTCGATCCCGAGGACCGTGGCGATGCGTCGGGCGACGGTCGCGGGGTCGCTGTAGAGGTCGAAGGCATGCACTCGCACATAGTGCCACCCGAGTCTGCGCAGCACCTGCGGGCGCAGACGCAGGCTCTCCCGCAGTGACTCGTCGCGCGACTCCGGATCGGACTCGATGACGACCGCACGCCCGTCGTGCTGGGCGACCAGGGGAAGCAGTCCGCGGTAGTCGACATCCACCGCCGCGCCCAGGCGCCTCAGCTCACGGGCGAGGGCGAGTGTGAGCGGGTCGGCCAGATCCTCGAGGCGCGCGTCTCGGCCGCGGGCGGCGAGCCCGCCGAGGATGGACATCAGCGTGGACGCCCCGTATTCGAGACGTCCCTCGTCGAAGCCCGAGGGACGGATGCAGGACACGATCACCATCGAGCGACGTGCGCGGGTCATGCCGACCGTGAGCAGGCGCTCTCCGTCTTCCTGTGACAAGTCGCCGAAATCGCTGAGCACGCGCCCGTGCCTGGTCAGGCCGAACCCCAACGAGAAGATCACGCGGTCGCGGCTCTCCGCCACCGACTCCTCGAGGGTGAGCACGGCGAAGGGCTCCGCGGTGTCACGGCCGACGAACTCGGCCACGTCCGACCGTCCGGAGAAGGCGGATGCCACGGCCGCGCGCACGCGTTCGGCATGGCGTCTGCTGGCGGTGACGACCATGAGCGACTCCGCGGGACGGTTGATCGCATGCTCGACGACGAGGGTCACGACGCGCGCGACCTCAGCATCCGGGCTCTCCACCGCACCGGACTCCGGGTCGGGGTTGCCGACGCCTCCCTCGACGTAGTCGACGGTCAGGCTGCCGCGCCCGAGGTAGGAGCCGGCCCACGGCAGCGAGACGATCTCGCCGCCGTAGAAGGCGTCGTTGATCAGCTCGGCGAGGTCCTCTCCCCCAGCACGATAGCTGTGCGTCAGCGTCATCACCGGGAAAAGGTCGGCAAGACGCTCGAAGACCGACACGTCGTCGAACGTCACCTCGGCCTCCCAATCGGCATCCGGCAGGGTGGCGACGGTGAACGGCGTCGGGCGCTGCGTGACCGGATCGCCGAATGCGACGATCTGCCGGGCACGGCGGATCGCGGGAGCGGCCTCGGCGAGATTCACCGCGGCCGCGTCCACGAGCAGCACCGCGTCGAATTCGACGGAGTCCGGGATCTCGGGAACCTGATAGGGCGAGGCGATCCAGACCGGGGCCAGCACGCGCGTGAGTTCGGGAGCGGCGGAGATGATCTCAGCCGTGGTGGCGTCGCCCTGCTTCAGGGCACGACGCAGGTGATCGGCCTGTTCGGGCTCGTCGACGATCGCGATTCGCCACTGATTCGCCAGGTTCCAGGACAGCAGCGGGCCGGCCATGGCCGTGTGCGCCTCGTCGACCAGACGGAAGTCGCGCTCGAGACGATCGACCACCGAGGTGTTGGCGCCGAGCAGCGAGCGGTCGTCCTGCAGTGCGCGCTCGAGCAGCGACTGCCACCAGGCGAACTCCAGCTCGTCCGAGACCCGCTCCTCGGGCACGTGGCGCACCGACAGGTCTGCCAGCAGAGGACGCAGGCCCATGCCTGTGAGAGTGTCGCGCAGCTGGGTGCGCTCGACGAGGTTGTCGAAGACGGCGGAACGCGCTGCGAGACCGGACAGCGTGCGAACGAGTCGTGCGACCGGAAGAGCACTCAGCGGCTCCTTACGGCCCAGCGCGGCATCCAGCTCGGCGAGTTCGGCGGACACCCGCTGCCAGGCGACGTGCACGTCGGACAACCCCAGCGGCACCTGCGGCGCCACCCCGGCCTCCACGAAGCGCTGCCACTG
>JBARWR010000312.1:0-9205 GCA_049646915.1 Microbacterium sp. | reverse complement strand
ACCTCGACGAGTCCGGCGGACGCTACGTGCACGTGATCGCCGACGGCGGCGTGGGCACCTCCGGCGACATGGTCAAGGCGCTCGCGATGGGTGCGGATGCCGTGATGCTCGGCGTCGCACTGGCCAGGGCGACGGATGCTCCCGGTCAGGGGTTCCACTGGGGCGCTGAGGCGCACCACTCGCAGCTGCCGCGCGGACGCCGCGTGGCCGTGGACGGGGTCGCGAACCTCGAGGAGATCCTGTACGGGCCGGCCCCGGTGGCGGACGGCACGGCGAACCTCATCGGCGCGCTGCGCAAGTCCATGGCCACCACCGGCTACTCCGACCTCAAGGAGTTCCAGCGGGTCGAGGTCGTGCTCGCGCCCTACGAGCTGGGATGACCTCCGGCGAGCCGCTCGCATCGCAGGAGTTCCCGCCGACCCTGCGCGAAGTCATGCTGCGCAGACGCTGGATCGGCGTACTCGCGCTCTGCCTGGTCGTCGCCGGCGTGTTCGCCTGGCTCGGACAGTGGCAGCTGGCCCGGGCGATCGACACGGATCCGCCGCCGCCCGGAATGACCGAGCAGGTGCGTCCGCTGGCCGACGTGATCGAGCCGGGGCAGTACCTCGACGAGTCGCTCGGCGGACAGCGGGTGCAGACGCGCGGCACATGGGTGCCTCAGGATTTCATCGTGGTCTCCAAGCGCGCCAACGACGGCGCGGAGGGGTACTGGGTCACCGGGCAGCTGCGCGTCGCCGATCGCACCTCGATCGCGGTGGCGCTCGGCTGGGCGGCGACCCGTGAGCAGGCGGATGCCGCCATCGTGAAGCTGGATGCAGCGGGCCCCGCGGAAGCCGACGTCACCGGACGCCTCATCGATGATGAGGGCGCCACGGTGCCGTCCGGAGCGGATCCGTGGGAGCTCGATCGGATGTCCCCGGCTGCACTGCTGAGCCGGTGGCACGACACCGATCAGCTCGACGTGTACCGGCCGTACCTGGCATCCGTCACCGCCCCCGCCGGGCTCATCGACATCAGCTCTCCGGCGCCGCGCGAGTCGTCGCCGATCAACTGGCTGAACATCTTCTACGCGGCCGAGTGGGCGGTCTTCGCCGGCTTCGCCTTCTACCTCTGGTATCGACTCGCCAAGGACGCCTGGGAGCGCGAGGTCGAGGAGTTCGAGGATGCCGCACACGAGGCCTCCGAACGCGGGGACACCGACCGATAGTCCAACGTCCGGATGGACGTACGGAACGCCCGGATGGACATCCGGTTAGCGCTCGGTGAATGCCCTTGCCGGGTGTCTGAGGCCCGTCCTATGGTCAGACGCATGTGCGATGCGCGCACGTCCTCGGACGGGTTCACGAGATCCGTCCTTGTCTGATCCGAGGAGACAGCAGTGAAGATGTCCACCCCCGGCGACGAGAACCAGAACGTTCCCGTCGCAGCCCATTCCAGAGGTCGGGGGCGCGTCTGCGCTCTCGCCATGACATCCGTGTTCGCATTGGGCTTCGGCTCGCTCGTCGCCGCACCCGCGTTCGCGAGCACCGATGGCACCGGCGTCGTCATCAACGAGGCCTATCTGTCCGGCGGCAGCGCCGGTGCGGCCTTCACTAACAAGTTCGTCGAACTGTACAACCCCACGGATGCCGCCGTCTCACTGGACGGCACTTCGCTGCAGTACCGCTCGGCGACCGGAACCGCCGCATCCAACAGCACCATCGCGCTGACCGGGACGATCTCCGCCAAGGGGTACTACCTGGTCAAGGGCGGCAGCAACGGCAGCGCGGGAGCGGACCTTCCCGCAGCAGACAAGGACGGCACGGGGCTGAACCCGAGCGGAACCACCGGGACGCTGGCCCTCGTGCAGGGCACCTCGGCCGTCACGCTCCCGCAGGGCGACATCGCGGGCGCGTCTGGAGTCATCGACGCGGTCGGCTACGGCACCTCGAACACCTACGAGGGCGCTGCAGCCACCGCGCCCGAGCGCAACACCGATGTCAAGTCGCTGAACCGCACCGACGGCAAGGACACAGACGACAACAGCGCCGACTTCACCCTCTCGGCATCCATCACCCCGACCAACGCGAAAGGCGAGACCGAGGCGACCGATCCCGGTGCGGGTGGCGACGATGACTCCGAACCCGTGTCGGCCTCGATCGCCGAAGTGCAGGGCACCGGCGACGTGTCACCGTTCGCCGAGGCGGGCACGAAGGTCGTCGTCGAGGGCGTCATCACTGCCGACTACCGCACCGGAGGCTACGACGGCATGGTCATCCAGACCCAGGGCTCCGGTGGCGACACGGACGACACCCCGGGCGCATCCGACGGCGTCTTCGTGTACCTGGACGGCAAGATCGTCCCCGGCAGCATCGGCGACCTCGTCTCGGTGACGGGCACGGTCAGTGAGTACTTCGGCCAGACGCAGCTCACCCCGAACACCGCGGCCGACGTCTCCGTCGTCACCGCAGGCGTCGGTGTACCCGCCGCGACGCCCCTGCCGTCCACCGTCGTCGGCTCCGACCGCGAGCAGTACGAGAACATGCTCGTGGTGCCCACCGGTGACTACCTCGTGGCCTCCAGCCACCAGCTCTACAACTTCGGCGTGCTCTGGCTCAACCCGGGCGAGCTGAACGTGAAGAGCACCGAGCTCAAGGGCGCCGGCGCAGAGGCGGATGCCATCGCCGCGGCCAACCGCGCCAGTCGCATCCTGCTCGACGACGGCTACAACGCCCAGATCGGCAAGGCCGGTCACAACGGCGATCAGCCCTACTTCACGAAGGATGAGGTCGTCCGCAACGGCGATGCGGTCGACTTCGGCGACAAGAGCTTCGTGCTGCAGTACGGCTTCGACGACTGGCGTCTGCAGCCGGTCACACCCCTGGACAGCACCTCTCCGGCGGATCAGAAGGTCGCCTTCACGACGAACAACCCGCGTCCCGAGGTGCCGTCCGTCGGCGGCGACGTGCAGATCGCGTCGTTCAACGTGTACAACTACTTCACGACGCTGAGCTCCGACAACTCCAACGCGCGCGGCGCGAAGGATGCCGCGCAGTTCGCTATCCAGAAGTCCAAGATCGTCGCGGCGATCAACGGCACGGGGGCGGAGATCGTTTCGCTGATGGAGATCGAGAACTCGATCAAGCTCGGCGAGTCGATCGACACCGCTCTCGCGGACCTCGTCGACGGACTCAACGCGGCAGCGGGCTCCGACATCTGGGCCTTCGTCCCGACGCCGACCGCCCTGAATGATGCGGCGACCACCGACTTCATCACCAGCGCGATCATCTACAAGAAGGGTGCGGTGACGCCGAAGGGCGCCAGTGCCACCATCACGGACGAGACCGTCTGGGGCAACGCCCGCGAGCCGATCGCGCAGGCGTTCGAAATCGGCGGTCGCACGGTGACCGTCGTCGCGAACCACTTCAAGTCGAAGTCGGGCACCGGCACCGAGCCCGCCGACGGGCAGGGCTTCTTCAACGCCGACCGCGTGAAGCAGGCGAACTCGCTCCTGACCTTCACCGAGAAGCTGAAGACCGACAACGGCAGCGACGACATCCTGCTCATCGGCGATTTCAACGCCTACGGCCACGAGGACCCGATCAACGTGTTCACGTCGCAGGGCTGGCTCGACACCGTGCCGTCCAAGGCGAAAGGCCAGTACACCTACACCTTCGACGGTGAGCTCGGCTCGCTCGACCACGTGATCGCCTCGCCGTCGCTGGCGTCCTCGGTCACCGGCGCAGGTGTGTGGACCATCAACTCGCCGGAGTGGAGCGACCGCGGCTACGCGTTCGGAGCCACCGAGTCGGGCACTCCGTTCCGATCGAGCGACCACGACCCGATCATCGTCGGCGTCTCGGCCGCCGTGCCGCCGATCAGTATCGACATCGCCACGATCAACGACTTCCACGGTCGCATCGAGGCCGATGGCGCCGCAGCCGGTGCCGCGGTGCTCGCCGGTGCCGTGCAGTCGGTGCGCGATGCGAACCCGAACACGATCTTCGCCGCAGCCGGCGACCTGATCGGAGCCTCGACGTTCACGTCGTTCATCAACGACGACAACCCCACGATCGACGCGCTGAACGCGGCCGGGCTCGAGGTGAGCGCCGCCGGCAACCACGAGTTCGACCAGGGGTGGGCCGATCTGCGCGATCGCGTTCAGGACCGTGCGGACTGGGAGTACATCTCCTCGAACGTCTTCCTCACCGAGACGGGCGAGCCCGCGCTCGCTCCGGCCTGGATCAAAGACGTCGACGGCGTGCGCGTCGGATTCGTCGGCGCCGTCACCGAGGATCTGAAGAGCCTGGTGTCACCCGAAGGGATCAAGGATCTCGAGGTGCGCAGCATCCCCGACTCCGTCAACGCGGTGGCCGACGACCTGCGCGACGGGGACTCCTCCAACGGCGAGGCCGATGTGGTCATCCTGCTCGTGCATGAGGGCGCCACGACGGTGAGCATCGACAGCATCACGCCCGACTCGCCGCTGGGCGAGATCGTGTACGGCGTCGATGAGGACGTCGATGCGATCGTCTCGGCGCACACCCACCTCGCGTACAACCACGTCATCGACGGCCGCCCGGTCGTCTCGGCGGGCCAGTACGGCGAGAACATCGGCGTGATGAACCTCCAGGTCGACCCGACGTCGAAGGAGCTGCTCTCGATCACGAATGAGATCAGGCCGCTCGCGCACCAGGAGACCGGTGCCGACGGGAAGACGTTCTGGGTGCCGAACTACCCCGCCTTCGAATCGGTGCAGGACATCGTCGACGAGGCCAAGAAGAGCGCCGACGTGCTCGGCGCCGTCAAGGTGGGCGACATCACCGCGGACTTCAAGCGTGCTCGACAGAGCGACGGCGCGGAGAACCGCGGCGGCGAGTCCACCATCGGCAACTTCGTCGCCGACGTGCAGCAATGGGCCACGGGCGCGGAGATCGCACTGATGAATCCGGGCGGACTGCGCGCGGATCTCTCCTACGCCGCAGGCGGCGAGGGCGACCCCGGCGGCAACGTGACCTACCGCGAGGCGGCGACGGTGCAGCCGTTCGCCAACACCCTGGTCACCCTGAACCTCACGGGAGCACAGCTGAAGAGCGTGCTCGAGGAGCAGTGGCAGCCGGCGGACGCCTCTCGTCCGTTCCTGAAGCTCGGCGTCTCGAAGGGGCTGGTCTACACCTACGACCCGACTGCGGCGCAGGGCGCGCGCATCACCTCGATGATGCTGAACGGCACGGCCATCGACCCGACGCAGTCCTACCTGGTCGCGGCGAACTCGTTCCTCGCGGCCGGCGGAGACAACTTCTTCACCCTGGCCGACGGCACGGACAAGAAGGACACCGGAAAGGTCGACCTGCAGTCCATGGTC
This sequence comes from Microbacterium sp., assembly GCA_049646915.1. GTDB lineage: Bacteria > Actinomycetota > Actinomycetes > Actinomycetales > Microbacteriaceae > Microbacterium. The sequence continues at coordinate 3,861 of JBARWR010000312.1, read as the reverse complement.
GACTGGTTCACCGAGAACGGCACCGCAGTACCCGACCTCGCTCAGCGGGCGGTCGGCGTGGTGCTGAGCCCGGCCGACGCCGACGGCTACAGCGCCGGCGATCAGGTGACCGTCGCGCTCTCTTCGCTGGCCTTCAGCGCAGGCGAGCCGGCGCCCGGTGAGGTGACGATCGCGATCGACGGCACGACGCTGGCGTCGGGTGCGATCGACCCGGCGATCGTCAACACCACCGACGAGGTCGGTCGTGCGCAGCTCGCGTTCACCGTTCCTCAGGGGCTGGAGGGCGAGCAGGAGCTCACCGTCGCGGTCGCCGGAACCGGCACGACCATGCAGGTGCCGTTCACCATCGCCGGTGATGACGAGCAGCCCGACGAGTTCGCCGGCACCATCGAGCTGAGTTCGTCGAAGGTGGCAGCGGGCAAGGCCCTCACCATCCGCGGCGAGGGCTACCAGCCCGGTGAGACCGCGACCGTCGAGCTGACGCCGAAGAAGGGCGCCGCGCGGGAACTCGGGACCGTGCTCGTCGGAGACGACGGCGCGTTCGCGACGACCGTGACCGTGCCCAGGGACACGCAGCCCGGAAAGTACAAGGTCACTGTCTCGCAGGCCGACGGCGACGCGGCGACAGCGACCGTGCACGTCAATCGCAAGGGCGGTGTGGTCGATCTTCTCGAGGACATCATCGGCTGGCTGATCGGCCTGATCGGCCGGTGGTTCTGATCGGCTGAGCCTGTACGACGAAGACCGTCGGGAGTGATCCCGGCGGTCTTCGTCGGGTCGTGGGGGAGTGTCCGGTCGGCGCGCGTCGGTCTTGCGACGTGGTGACGACCTGGCGATGCACGTCTCAGGCGTCTGCGGAGACGGATGCCGGCGCCCACACGAACCCGTCAGGGTCGACGGCGGCGCCGAGCGCTCCGTTGATCGTCAGCAGGTGCGATCCGGAACCGGATGCCGCGACACCGGCGTCTTTGGCGAGAGACGCGTGTCGGTACAGACCGAGCCCGACGGGTCCTGACCCGGTGTCGAACTGCACGTAGCTGCGACCGAAGCTCTTCGCGACCGGGATGCCGTTGTCGGCGTAGAAGGACCTCGACGCGGCCACGTCGGCAGCGCCGAGCAGCAGCACGATCTCGGTGAAGGAGGCCGTGGCGGGAGCGGTGTCCTTCTTCGCGGTCGTGGCGATCTTCCAGATCGCGCCGTCGGGGGCCTGCACGGTGCCGCCGACACCCCACAGGGACTTGGTGACGGGCTTGATGACGGTCGCGCCGGCGGCGACAGCCGCGTCCGTCAACGCGCGCACGTCTCCCGGCTGGGCTGCGACGAGCGACAGGGTGTATCCGCGGAAGCCGGTCGCCTCCGCATCCGCGAGCCGGAATCGCAGGCGGTCGCCGAGCGCGAAGGAGCGATCGTAGAACGCCTGCGCGGATGCGATATCGGAGACATGAAGAGTGAGGTTCTCGATGGTGTCGTTCATGGCACCGACGCTACGGACGCCGTCCCGGCCGGCGCTTCTCGATTCCTGACCGATCACGTTCCGGGGCCTCCCCGCGGGCACGAGATGACGGCGCTGTCACCCAGGTCGCCGTGAGAAGCGGCATGATCGCGCCGACTAGACTGGTGGCCATGGCTGAACCGAAAGTCGCGAGTTTCCCGGCGATCCGCGGTGCGCTGAAGTTCTATCAGATCGCCTCGATCATCACCGGCGTCATGCTGCTGCTGCTCGTGGCCGAGATGGTCCTGAAGTACACCCCGATCCGACTCGAGCTGTTCCTGGGGGGCTCCGGCGGATTCCTGTGGTTCGCGGATGTCGTCGAAGGACCCGAGGGACTGCAGTCCACGGGCGACGGCGCCAACCTCTCGCTCGGCATCCTCGTCGCGCACGGATGGTTCTACGTCGTCTACCTGTTCGCCTGCTTCCGGATGTGGAGCCTGATGCGCTGGCCGTTCCCACGCTTCATCCTGCTCGCGCTCGGCGGCGTCATCCCGCTGCTGTCCTTCTTCATGGAGACCCGCGTCGCCCGCGACGTGAAGGCCTACCTCGCCCAGCGTGAGCCCTCCGGCCCACCCGCGGCCCCCGCAGCGGACGCGGCCACCCGCACCTCGACCACCACCCCGGAAGGTTCCCGTTGACCGAGCAGACCGAGACCCAGCAGCGCCCCGCGCTCGTCGTCGACTTCGGCGCACAGTACGCGCAGCTGATCGCCCGTCGCGTCCGTGAGGCCGGCGTCTACAGCGAGATCGTGCCCCACACGGCATCCGCTGAGGAGATCGCCGCCAAGAACCCGGTCGCGCTGATCCTGTCCGGCGGGCCGTCCTCGGTCTACGACGAGGGTGCACCCCAGCTGGACCCGGCCGTGTTCGAGCTCGGCGTGCCGACGCTGGGCATCTGCTACGGCTTCCAGTACATGGCGCAGACCCTGGGCGGCGAGGTCGCCAACACCGGCCTGCGCGAGTACGGCGCCACCGACGCGCACATCGCCGCAGGCGACAGCACCCTGCTGAGCGGCCAGCCCGCCGAGCAGAACGTCTGGATGAGCCACGGAGACCAGGTCTCCCGCGCGCCGGAGGGCTTCGAGGTGCTCGCCACGACGGATGCCACCAGGGTCGCCGCCTTCGCGAACGAGGAGCGTCGGCTGTACGGCGTGCAGTGGCACCCCGAGGTCAAGCACTCCGATCACGGTCAGGAGATCCTGGAGAACTTCCTGCACAAGGGCGCGGGGCTGCCCGCCGACTGGAACAGCGACAGCGTGATCGCCGAGCAGCTCGAGCGCATCCGCGAGCAGGTCGGCGACGCCCGGGTCATCTCGGCGCTGTCCGGCGGCGTCGACTCCGCCGTCTCGACCGCCCTCGTGCACAAGGCGATCGGCGACCAGCTCACCGCGGTCTTCGTCGACCACGGTCTGCTGCGCAAGGGCGAGCGTGAGCAGGTCGAGAAGGACTACGTCGAATCCACCGGCGTGCGCCTGATCACCGTCGATGCCGTCGACACCTTCCTCGGTCACCTCGCCGGCGTCACCGACCCCGAGATCAAGCGCAAGATCATCGGCCGTGAGTTCATCCGCGCGTTCGAGCAGGTGCAGCTCGATCTGGTCGAAGAGGCCAAGGCCACCGGCGGGGCACCGGTCAAGTTCCTCGTGCAGGGCACCCTGTACCCCGATGTCGTGGAGTCCGGCGGGGGAGCCGGCACCGCGAACATCAAGTCGCATCACAACGTGGGCGGGCTCCCCGAGGACCTGGACTTCGAGCTGGTCGAGCCGCTGCGCGCGCTGTTCAAGGACGAGGTCCGCGCGATCGGTCGCGAGCTCGGCATCCCCGAGGCCATCGTGGGGCGCCAGCCGTTCCCCGGGCCCGGCCTCGGCATCCGCATCATCGGAGAGGTGACCCGCGAGCGGCTCGAGATCCTGCGCGAGGCCGACGCCATCGCCCGTGAGGAGCTCACCAAGGCGGGCCTGGACCAGACCATCTGGCAGTGCCCGGTCGTGCTGCTCGCCGACGTGCGCTCGGTGGGCGTGCAGGGCGATGGACGCACCTACGGCCACCCGATCGTGCTGCGGCCGGTCTCCAGCGAAGACGCCATGACCGCCGACTGGACCCGCCTGCCGTACGACGTGCTGTCGAAGATCTCCAACCGCATCACCAACGAGGTGCGCGAGATCAACCGCGTCGTGCTGGACGTCACGTCGAAGCCGCCGGCGACCATCGAGTGGGAGTGACCGCAGCCTGACGGTGGGCAGGTGCGCGCCCGGATCCGTTCGCGAGACTTGCCTTCCTGCATGAGACAGCACGTCAGTCGTGGTGTCTCACGCAGGAACAGAAGTCTCGCGGGGTGCGGGCGGCGGGCGCGCGTGCGCGCGTGCGGGC
>JBARWR010000311.1:0-2350 GCA_049646915.1 Microbacterium sp. | reverse complement strand
GTAGTACGCCTGGTTCCAGCGGACCTGCTTCTGGAACTCCGGCAGCGTGGTGTCATCGTCGATGACGAGCAGCTCGAGCTCGGCCATCTCGGCGAAGTCGCGGAACGCCTCGATCCCGACCGCCGTCGACATCACGGTGTGGTGCGCGGCACCGGCGGTGAGCCAGGCGGCGGCACTGGTGTTGAAATCGGGGGCGGGCTTCCAGACCGCGCGGCCCACCGGCAGTTTCGGCAGCGCCGCGCGCGGCTCGACGTTCTCGACGACGTTCGCGGTCAGGCGGAACCGGTCGCGCATGTCGCTCAGCGCGACGACGACAGCGGGACCGGGGTCGGCGGTGAACACCAGACGCACCGGGTCGTCCTTGCCGCCGATGCCGAGCGGGTGCACCTCGAGGGTGGGCTTGGCCGCGGTGAGCGACGGCGAGACCTCGAGCATGTGCGCGCCGAGGATCAGCTCATCCCCCGGGGTCATGTCGTAGGTGTAGTCCTCCATCAGGCTCGCACCACCGGGCAGGCCCGCGCCCATCACGTTCGCGATGCGCACGAGCACGGCGGTCTTCCAGTCGCCCTCGGCGCCGAAACCGTATCCCTCAGCCATCAGGCGCTGCACGGCGAGGCCCGGCAGCTGTTTCAGCGCACCCAGGTCCTCGAACGAGGTCGTGAAGGCTCCGAATCCGCCCTCCTCCAGGAACGAGCGCAAACCGATCTCGATCGCCGCCCCGTCGCGCAGCGACTGGTGCCGCTCCCCGCCGCGGCGCAACTCGGATGCGACCTCGTAGAGCTCCTCGTACTCGGCGACGAGGGCGTCGACATCGGCAGCCGACGCCTGCGCGACGGCATCCGCCAGCTCGTTCACGCCCCAGGTGTTCACCTGTACGCCCAGGCGCAGCTCGGCCTCGGTCTTGTCGCCCTCGGTGACGGCGACGAAGCGCATGTTGTCACCGAAGCGGGCGAGCTTGAGGGATCGGGATGCCGCGAGTCCTGCCGCCGCGCGCTGCCAGATGCCCAGCTCGGTACGCACGCGCGGGTCGCTCACGTGGCCGACGATGGTCTTGCGCGGCACGCCGAGGCGAGTCTGGATGTAGCCGAACTCGCGGTCGCCGTGCGCGGCCTGGTTCAGGTTCATGAAGTCGAAGTCGATGTCGGCCCAGGGCAGCTCGACGTTGGCCTGGGTGTGCAGGTGCGCGAGCGGCTTCTGCAGCGCGTCGAGCCCGGCGATCCACATCTTGGCGGGGCTGAACGTGTGCATCCACGCGACCAGGCCGATCACGCGGTCGTCGGCATTGGCCTCCAGTGCGATGCGCTTGATGGCCGCGGAGTCGGTCAGCACCGGCTTCCAGACGATCTTCACCGGCACCTCGGATGCGGCATCCAGAGCATCCGAGATCGCACGGGACTGCTCGGCCACCTGCGCGAGCGTCTCGGGGCCGTACAGATGCTGGCTGCCGGTGAGGAACCAGACCTCGTAGTCGTCGAGAGAGGTGGTGAGCGGAGTGCGGATCATGGGGTTTCCTTCGGTCTTTCTCGAGGGGTCAGAGGGCAGCGACGGCGGCGGCCTCGACCGCCAGGCCGGCGCGATAGCGGTCGAGGTAGGTCGCGTAGCCGGCGACGTCGGCGGGGTCAGGGTCGGCGATGCGGATGTCGGCATCCGCGAACACCTGGTGATCGAGGTAGGCAGTGAGGTCCTGGTCGGAGGACAGGAAGGCCGCGAGCACGGCGATTCCCCAGGCCCCGCCCTCGGATGCCGTGTCACCGACCGCCACGGGAGCGTTCAGCGCCCCAGCGAGGAAGCGCTGCGCGACACCGGCCGTGCGGAACATGCCGCCGTGCGCGAACATCCGGTCCAGCTCCACGCCCTCGCCCTCCAGCACACGCATGCCCAGGCTCAGCGTGCCGAACACGCCGTAGAGCTGGGCACGCATGACGTTGGCGAGCGTGAACCGGCTGTCGGGTGTGCGCACGAACAGCGGGCGTCCTTCGTCGAGCCTGACGATCGGCTCACCGGCGAGGTGGTTGTAGGCCAGCAGGCCACCGGCATCCGCCTCTCCCTCGAGCGCTTCGCGGAAGAGGGTCTCAAAGACGGCATCCGCGGAGCCATGGATTCCGGATGCTTCCGCGAACCGCACGAACATGCCCACCCAGGCCGCCAGCTCACTGGCGCCGTTGTTGCAGTGCACCATCGCAACCGCGTCGCCGGCGGGGGTGGTGACCAGGTCCAGCTCGTGATGCACCTCGGTGAGGGGCCGCTCGAGCACCACCATCGCGAAGATGCTGGTGCCGGCGCTCACGTTGCCGGTGCGCGGGGCGACCGCGTTGGTGGCGACCATGCCGGTGCCGGCGTCGCCCTCGGG
>JBARWR010000310.1:0-1639 GCA_049646915.1 Microbacterium sp. | reverse complement strand
GGTCTGCGCGCGCGCACCTCGACGGTCTGCGCGCCGAGCTCGCCGACGGCGACGAGGGCGGATGCCGCAGTCGCGCCCGCCCCGAGGATCCTGACATCTGCCAGGTCGCCGACTCCGGCATGCGTGAACGCGTCCACGATCCCGCCCACGTCGGTGTTGAAGCCGTGAAGTCGCTCGCCGAGCAGCAGCGTGTTCACCGCCCCGGTCAGCCGCGCGTGCGCATCGAGATCATTCGCTGCCTCGTGCGCGACCTCCTTGAGCGGCATCGTCAGCGACAGACCGCGCCAGGACTCGTTGAGCGCGGCCAGCGCTGAAGGGAATCCCGCCGCATCGACCTGCTGACGCCCGTACTCCCAGGCGAGGCCCAGCCGCTCGTACGCCGCCGTGTGCAGCCGGGGTGATCTGCTGTGCGAGATCGGGTCTCCCCACACCGCCAGCCGTGTGCGCGCGCCCACCTCAGCAGCCCGTGCCGGGGTTCGCCTTGCACCAGGCGCGCATCTTCGTGATGCCCTGCTGGTGCTCTTCGTAGGTGGTGGAGAACTGCGTCTCGCCGGTGGCCATGTTCACCGTGACGAAGTACAGCCACGGGCCGTCGGCCGGATGCATGGCGGCATCGATCGCCGCGTCGCCCGGATTGGAGATCGGCGTCGCCGGCAGGCCATCGATCACATAGGTGTTCCAGGGGTTGTCGTTGTGCTGTGCGGCTGCGGAGGTGCTGGCCTTGCCCGCGTGCAGCTCGCCGTAGCCGTACTGCGCGGTCGAGTCCATCTGCAGCATCATGCCGTCATCGATGCGGTTCTGGATCACCCGTGAGATCTTCGTGAAGTCGGGCGTGCGGCCCTCGCGCTCGATGATCGATGCGATGGTCAGCACGCGCTGCGCATCGGCATCCGGCACGCCGGCCTTGGCGAGCGACTCCCGCGTGCGATCGACCATGCGCGCGATGACGTCCTCGGCGCTGGAGCCGGGATCGAAGGTGTACACGGCGGGGAACAGCCAGCCCTCGAGTCTGTCCGCCGGAACGCCGTAATCGGAAGGAGTGCCCACGGCACGGCTCAGGTCCTCCAGCGTGAGACCGACGCCGTCGACGATCAGCGGCAGGACGGATTCGACCGTGCTCCCCTCGGGGATGCGCACGGTGTTCTCCATCCGGGACGCCGGGTCCTCCAGCGCCGTCAAGGCCGCGGCAGCCGTCATCTTCTTCTGCAGCTTGTACACGCCGGGGTAGAAGGTCGCGCTGAGGTTCTCCTCGATGAGGTAGTCGTAGAAGACCCGGTCGGTCTTCGTGACGCCCGCCTTGAACAGGGAGGTGGAGACCGGGGAGCCCGTGTCGCCCTTCTTGATGGTCACGAGCGCCTCACCGGTGGCCTGGCCGGCCTCGAAGTCCTTCGGCTCTCCCCAGCCGAACAGGTCGTCGATCTTGGTCTGATACGTGTTGTAGACCCAGGCGCCGCCGGCCGCGATGCCGCCGAGCACAGCGAGGACGATGATCAGACCGATCAGGCAGCCGCGTCCGCGCTTCTTCGCCGGCACACTGTGATGGCGCTCCGGTGCGAACAGGTCGTCGAGCTGGTCGCCGTCGGGGGCGCGTCGCTCCGCGGACGGGCCTGCGGCCGCTGCATCCGGTGCGGGTTCCGAC
>JBARWR010000309.1:0-6273 GCA_049646915.1 Microbacterium sp. | reverse complement strand
CGCGTCGAGCGCGGCGCACGAGAGCTCGCCGACGCGATCGCGCGGCGCGATGCGGTCACGGATGCCGACCCGTTCGATCCTGACACCTATCTCGGCAAAGGCCGTTCCTTCGGCCATCTGCTCGGCGGCCTCGCGGGGGAGTGACGCAGGAGCCCCGACGGTGGAGGATGGACGCATGGACATCGCCATCGCCGGGGGCACCGGAGTCATCGGATCCCATGTCGCCCGCATCGCTCAGCAGCGCGGCCACGCCGTGCGCGTGCTGAGCAGGCAGGGCGGCGTGGACGTGCACGACGGCGTCGGGCTCGAGAACGCACTGCGCGGGGTGGACGCGGTCATCGACGTGCTGAACATCACCACCACGGATGCGAAGAAGGCCACGGACTTCTTCCGGCGGACCACGGCCAACCTTCTCGCCGGCCAGCGGCACGACGGCACCGGACATCACATCGCATTGTCCATCGTCGGCGTGGACCGTGCGCCGTACGACTACTACGCGGGCAAGCTCGCTCAGGAGGACGCGGTGGCGGCGGGGCAGGTGCCCTGGACGATCCTGCGTGCGACGCAGTTCCACGACTTCGCAGGGCAGATCTACGCTCGCTCGGGCTTCGGTCCGCTGCACCCGGCCGTCCGCATGCGCACGCAGCCCATCGATGCGGGGGAAGTGGCCACACGCCTGGTCGAGCTGGCAGAGCATCCCGCGCACGGCAGGGCGAGAGACATCGCAGGCCCGCGTGAGGAGCAGCTCGCCGACATGATGCGGGCATGGGCTGCGCATCACGGCAGAGGCGGCTGGATGCCGAGGATCGGACTGCCCGGTGCGTTCGGCCGGGCGATGCGCTCAGGAGCGCTTCTGCCGCAGGGCGACGCCGATCTGGGACGGATCGCCTTCGCAGAATGGCTCTCGGCCCAACCCGAGAGATGAGCTGAGCCGAGAGCAGGTGGATGCGGAAGCGGGTCAGCCGCTCTTGCGTCGGAACTCGCGCTTCATCTGAGGCGCGTTCGTCGCGTGCACGGCGGAATCGCCATCGAGGTGCGATTCGCCACCGCGACTCTTCGCGTTCTTCTTGTCGAGCGCTTCCTTGAACTTGCGTTTCATCTCCTCGGGGGAGACTGCCTTGTCTTCGCTCATGACGGTCAGCCTAGTCGCTCGCCGCGGGCACGTGCGTCGAGGCGTCACTGCTAGGCTGGATGTGGATGCCTGTGGCATCCGTCAACTGCATATCGACTTAGTACGGAGCGGTCGGCTGAGAAGCTGGTCCCCTGTGGTGGGTTCCTCGTCGCACACGGCGCCGGGTGATCTTCTACTGGTGGCCAGTGCAGGCGAGATTCGCGGGAGTGCCCGCGCGCCTATATCTGCCCGTATCCGCTCCTTCGCGAGAACTCGCCCGTCATACGGATGCGCGAGCCTAAACAAAGAAGGAGAGACCTCTTGGAAGGTCCTGAAATCACTGCCGCCGAAGCCGTTCTCGACAACGGACGCTTCGGAACCCGCACCATCCGCTTCGAGACCGGCCGCCTCGCCCAGCAGGCGCAGGGCGCTGTCGCCGCCTACCTCGACGACGAGACCATGATCCTGTCGGCGACCAGCGCGGGCAAGCACCCGCGTGAGGGCTTCGACTTCTTCCCGCTGACGGTCGACGTCGAGGAGCGGTCCTACGCCGCAGGCAAGATCCCCGGCTCGTTCTTCCGTCGTGAGGGCCGCCCCTCCACCGAGGCGATCCTGGTCTGCCGTCTGATCGACCGTCCGCTGCGCCCGTCGTTCGTCGACGGCCTGCGCAACGAGGTCCAGATCGTCATCACCGTGCTGTCGATCGCCCCCGGTGAGTACTACGACGCGCTGGCGATCAACGCGGCCTCCGCGTCGACCCAGATCTCCGGTCTGCCGTTCTCCGGCCCGATCGCCGGCGTCCGCCTCGCGCTGATCCCCGGTCAGGGCGAGCACGCCGACCAGTGGGTCGCGTTCCCGAACCAGGCTCAGGTCGAAGAGGCCGTGTTCGACCTGATGGTCGCCGGTCGCGTCGTCAAGAAGGCCGACGGCTCGGAAGACGTCGCCATCATGATGGTCGAGGCCGAGGCCACCGAGAACAGCTGGAACCTCATCAAGGCCGGCGCGGTCAAGCCGAGCGAGGAGATCGTCGCCGGTGGCCTCGAGGCCGCCAAGCCGTTCCTCAAGAAGCTGGTCGAGGCGCAGGCCGAGATGGCGCAGCACTCGTCCAAGGAGCCCGGCGTCTACCCGGTCTTCCCGGCGTACGAGCAGCCCACGCTCGATTTCGTCGCAGCCACTGCGTCGGCAGACCTCGAGAAGGTCTACCAGATCGCCGACAAGGTCGAGCGTCAGAACGCCGATGACGAGGTCAAGAGCCGCGTCAAGGCAGAGGTCGCCGCAGCCATCGAGGCCGGCACGCTGCCCGAGTCCGCGGCGGGCGAGGTCTCCGGTGCGTACAAGTCGGTGACCAAGAACATCGTCCGCGGCCGCATCCTCGCCGAGGGCGTCCGCATGGATGGCCGTGGCCTGGCCGACATCCGCCCGCTGGACGCAGAGGTGCAGGTCATCCCGCGCGTGCACGGGTCGGCGATCTTCCAGCGCGGTGAGACCCAGATCATGGGCGTCACCACGCTGAACATGCTCAAGATGGAGCAGCAGATCGACTCGCTGTCTCCGGTGACGCACAAGCGCTACATGCACCACTACAACTTCCCGCCGTACTCCACCGGTGAGACAGGTCGCGTCGGTTCGCCGAAGCGTCGCGAGATCGGGCACGGCTTCCTCGCCGAGCGCGCACTCGTGCCGGTGCTGCCCACCCGCGAGGAGTTCCCCTACGCGATCCGTCAGGTTTCCGAGGCGCTCAGCTCCAACGGCTCGACGTCGATGGGCTCGGTCTGCGCTTCGACGCTGTCGCTGCTGAATGCCGGTGTGCCGCTGCGCGCACCCGTTGCCGGCATCGCCATGGGTCTGGTCTCGGACGAGGTCGACGGTGAGACCCGCTATGCGGCGCTCACCGACATCCTGGGTGCCGAGGACGCGTTGGGCGACATGGACTTCAAGGTCGCGGGTACCAGCGAGTTCATCACCGCGATCCAGCTGGACACCAAGCTCGACGGCATCCCGTCGTCGGTGCTGGCAGGTGCCCTGACCCAGGCTCGTGACGCGCGCCTGACGATCCTCAACGTTCTGAACGCTGCGATCGACGCTCCCGACGAGATGGCGCCCACGGCGCCGCGCGTCATCAGCGTGCAGATCCCGGTCGACAAGATCGGCGAGCTGATCGGCCCGAAGGGCAAGACGATCAACGCGATCCAGGACGAGACCGGCGCGCAGATCTCCATCGAGGAGGACGGCACCGTCTACATCGGCGCCGTCGACGGTCCCTCCGCCGAAGCGGCCCGCGCTCAGGTGAACGCGATCGCCAACCCCACCAACCCGGAGGTCGGCGAGCAGTTCCTCGGCACCGTCGTGAAGATCGCCACCTTCGGCGCCTTCATCTCGCTGCTGCCGGGCAAGGACGGACTGCTGCACGTCACAGAGGTGCGCAAGCTCGCCGGTGGCAAGCGCGTCGAGAACGTCGACGACGTCCTCTCGGTCGGTCAGAAGATCCTCGTGAAGATCACGAAGATCGACGACCGCGGCAAGCTGTCGCTCGAGCCGGTGCTCGACGACGCCGCCGCCGAGGGCGAGACGGCTCCGGCGGTCGCTGAAGCGTGATCCTCGGATGCCGGTGAGTCGGCATCCCTGACGAAGACCCGGAATCCTGCCGCACATCGCAGGGTTCCGGGTCTTTTCATATCCGATGTGATCGGATCGTTACGAGAACTTCGCGGGACCCCGGTCATCATGGACCTCGCAGCGCGGGACGTCGCTTAGCCTGTGAGTACGCACCGGGGAGTGCGCTGCATCACGGATCGAGGATCCGCGGGGGTGGGAGATGAGGCTTTTCGGCATCGGCACGGCCGATGAGCAGCCGCGCGCCGACGCCTCGGACACGCATCCGTCCGCCCCGATCCCCGTCGTCGGTCCCGGTGTCGGGGAGCGCATCCGCGTCGCACTCGGCGAGACCGGCTATTCGATCTTCCCGCTGATGCTGGGCGCCGCCGAGTTCGGCTGGAACGTCGATCAGAAGACCAGCCATGACCTGCTGGACCGCTACCTCGAATTCGGTGGCAATGCCGTGCACACGGCGGACGGCTTCTCGGGGGGCCGCAGCGAGTACATCATCGGGCAGTGGCTGCGCTCCCGCGGACGACGCGAGCAGATCGTGCTGAGTGCGCGAATCGGCTCACATGCCGACAATCCCGGTCTCGGCTCGGTCAACCTCGTCCGCGCCGTGGAGGGCTCGCTCACACGACTCGGCGTCGACCGCATCGACGTGATCTACCTGGACGCCTCCCTCGATTCGGCCACGAACCTCGAGGACACCCTCGCGACCGTCGAGTGGCTGCGCGAGGCCGGCAAGATCTCGGCGGTGGGCGCATTCCGCTTCGCGCCGGAGCGACTCGTGGAGGCTCGGATCCTGGCGGCTGCCGGATACCCGCGCCTGGAGGTGCTCGACGAACCGTACAACCTGGTGCGCCGTGACGAGTTCGAAGGCGACCTGCGTCTGGTCGCTGCGGCGCAGAACCTGGCGGTCACTCCGTCGCACGCGCTGGAGCACGGCTTCCTGTCCGGCCGGCACCGCAGCAAGGCGACGGCGGTCGGCGTGCGAGGACAGCAGATGCGCAGTCACCTGAACCGTCGTGGCATCCGCGTGCTCCGCGCGCTCGACCTGATCGCCGAGGAACTCGCGGTTCCCGTGGCCGGGGTGTCGATGGCCTGGCTGCTCGCGCAGCGCACGATCGTCGCGCCCATCGTGAACGCCTTCGCTCTCGAGCACATCGACGAGCTCATGCAGGGTGCCGGCATCACGCTCTCGCGCACCCAGGTCGCCGAGCTCACGCGCGCCGGCGAGTGAGCTCGGCGCCTTCCAATTCCCGAGCGTCGCACGCGTGACCTAAGCTGGAAGAGCCCCGACGCGGTGGCATGAAGTGAGCAGGGTTGTGACGCACTACATATATCTGGTCAGACACGGTGAGCATGTCGACGCCGAGCACGGCATCGACGACGGACCTCTCTCACCCCGAGGCCAACGTCAGGCAGAGCTCATCGCCGACCGGCTCTCGGGCCTTCCTCTCGACGCCGTCTGGCACTCGCCGCTGCTGCGCGCGGCCGAGACGGCCCGCGCGATCGCCGCGCGACTGCCGTCCGTGGACCCGGTGCCCTCGGCGCTGCTGTTCGACTGCGTGCCCAGCGGCATGACCGAGCAGACGCCCGGCGCCTACGAGCCGTTCTTCGGCTCGATCAGCGACGCCGAGATCGAGGCAGGAGCCGCACAGATGTCGGACGCGGTGGGAGAGTTCCTCCGCCGCCGCAACGGCGATGTGCACGAGGTGCTCATCACCCATAACTTCGTGATCTCGTGGTTCGTGCGCGAAGTTCTGGGAGCGCCGGACTGGCGGTGGATGACGCTCAATCAGGCGCATTGCGGTCTGAGCGTGATCGTCCAGAAGCAGGGCCGACCATGGACGCTGATGAGCCACAACGACCTCGGACATCTGCCCATGGAGCTGCGCACCGGTCTTCCCGACGCACTCACGGTCTGAGCGGGACCACGCCGCCGACACGCGGCGAAGCGGGGCGGCCGACGAATCTAGACTGGAAGCATGACCACTCAGGTTGCCCTCGTCGGCGGATCAGGCAAGCTCGGACGCATCATCCATCAGGTGATCGATGAGCTCGACGGATTCGAGGTGCGCACGGTGCTCGGCTCTGCCAGCGACCTCGGCGAACTCGACGGCGCCGACCTCGTCGTCGACGCATCTGTTCCGGCTGTGAGCATCGACGTGGTGCGGGCATCGATCGACCGGGGCATCAACGTGCTCGTCGGCACGTCGGGGTGGTCGCAGGAGCGCATCGCCCTGGTGCGTCCGCTGGTGACAGCCGCAGAGACCGGCGTGGTGTTCATCCCGAACTTCTCGCTGGGGTCAGCGCTCGGCACGGCGCTGGCGGCGGCGGCTGCACCGTTCTTCCCGTTCGCGGAGATCGTGGAGTCCCACCGTGACACGAAGATCGACTCGCCCAGCGGCACCGCCGTGCGCACGGCAGAGCTGATGGCGGATGCCCGTGACCAGAGCGGTCCTTTCGCGGCGCCGCACGTGGATCAGCGCGCTCGCGGGCAGCAGGTGGCGGGCATCCCCGTGCACTCGCTGCGGCGGCCCGGTGTCATCGCACGGCAGGAG
>JBARWR010000308.1:0-12572 GCA_049646915.1 Microbacterium sp. | reverse complement strand
CGTCCCGGGCGGGGCGCCGGGCGGCTGGCGCAGTCCGCGACGCGCGCGCCGTTACGAGCGTGAGCAGGTCCTCACCGCCGCGCTCTTCCTTTTCCCCGCCCTCGCCGTGATCGGTGTGTTCGTGCTTTACCCGATCGTTTCCGCCGGTCATATCAGCTTGACGTCGTGGAACGGCTTCGATCCGACGAAGGAGTTCATCGGCCTCGACAACTACGTCCGTCTCGCCCAGGACCCGGAGTTCTGGAACAGCCTGCTCGTGACCTGCATCTACGCGGTCGGTGTGTGCCTCCTCTCTGTGGCGTCCGGCCTCACGATCGCGTTGCTCCTCGACGCGCCACTGCGCGGTCGCGGCTTCTACCGCGGCGTTTACTTCCTGCCCGCCGTGACGTCCTCGGTCGCCGCAGCGATCGTCTGGAAATACATGTTGGATCCAGCCGGCTTCGTCAACGCGCTGCTAGCCCAGGCCGGTATTGAAGGACCGAACTGGTTGCAGGAGCGCTGGTGGGCGCTCGGCGCACTCACCCTGCTCACGGTGTGGAAGAACTTAGGCTTCAACGCCGTGCTCTACTTGACGGCGCTCCAGGCGCTCCCGCAGGGTGTTTTCGAAGCCGCCGCACTCGACGGCGCGAATCTGCGTCAACGAATCCGGTTCCTCACCATCCCGTTGCTCGCACCGATGACCTTCTTCGTCGTGGTGCAGGCCCTCATCACCAGCTTCCAAGCCTTCGACCTCGTGTATGTCCTGACAGGCGGAGGCCCCCAGGGAGGCACCGAAGTGCTCGGCATGCTTATGTATCGAGAAGCGTTCCGGCTCGGGGACTTCGGCTACGGCACCGCGATCGCGTTCGTCACCTTGTTCCTGGTACTCGGCGTGACGCTCGTGCAGTGGCGCGTCTCGGGATCGGGAAGGTCGTCCCTCCGATGAACTCACGTCGCCGGGCCGCCTTCGGTCGGCACCTCATCCTCATCTTCGGAGCCGCTTTCGTCATCGTGCCGTTTCTGTGGATGTTCACGACGTCGCTGCAGACACGCGCCGAGACGTACACGAATACATCGATCCTGCCGACCTCATGGCACTGGGAGAACTATCTCCACGCATGGGAGGCCGCTCCATTCGGCCAGTATTACCTCAACAGCGTCATCATGGCGATCGGGATCGTGTCGGGACACCTCGTGCTCGACGCCCTCGCTGCGTACGCCTTCGCCCGGCTCGAGTTCCCGTTCAGGAATGCGATCTTTGTAGTCTTGCTCGCCGCGCTGCTGATACCAACGTTCGTGACCATCATCCCTGCGTACGCAATCGTCGCGGACCTCGGCTGGATCGACAGTTACGCCGGCCTCATCGTGCCGCGCATGGCCGACGTCTTCGGAATCATCCTGCTTCGCCAGTACTTCGCCTCTATCCCCATGGAGCTTGAGGACGCCGCCCGCATCGACGGCTGCAGTCGTATCGGAACGTTCTTCCGGATCATGGTGCCGCTTTCGACTCCCGCATTCGCCACGCTTGCCATCTTCAGCTTCCTCTTCGCCTGGAACGACTTCCTCTGGCCCCTGCTGGTCACCAACACGGACGACGTGCGCACCATTCAGATCGGGCTTTCCGCGTTCGTGGGACGCTACGGGACGAGTTGGAATTACCTCATGGCCGGAACCCTTACCGCGACGATCCCCAGCATCCTCGTCTTCCTCATCTTCCAGCGCGCACTCGTGCGCGGAATCGCCTCGACCGGATTGAAGGACTGATGCCGACACCAGACTGGCTCGCCGACGCGACGTTCTACCAGATCTTCCCCGAACGCTTCGCCAACGGCGACCCCACCCTCGACCCACCCGGCGTCGAGCGCTGGGATGCAGTTCCCACACGAGACAACTTCTTCGGCGGCGACCTCGCCGGCATCACCGACCGGCTCGATCACGTCGTCTCAGTCGGTGCGAACGCGATTTATCTCACACCGATCTTCGAAGCCGACACGAACCACCGATACGACGCGAAAGACTACTTCGCGATCGACCACCGTCTCGGTGACCTCGACGCCTTCCGCCGCTTCCTCGACGCGGCCCATGAACGAGGGATCCGGGTCGTGCTCGACGCCGTGTTCAACCACTGTGGCGACGGCCACTGGGCGTTCCGTGACGTCCTCGAGAACGAGGCCACATCCGAGTACGTCAACTGGTTCTCGGTCGAGGGGTTCCCCGTGACAGCACACCCGGTGCCGAACTATCGGACGTGTTCCGGATGTCACTACCTTCCGAAGTGGAACGCCTACAACCCAGACGTCCGCGCGCACCACTACGCGGTCGCACGACACTGGATCGAACAAGGCATCGACGGGTGGCGACTCGATGTCCCCTACTTCATCAACCACACCTTCTGGCGAGGATTCCGCGACGTCGTCAAGGATCTCAACGAAGACGCTTACATCGTCGCGGAGGAGTGGCGAGAGCCGGAGGAATGGCTCCAAGGCGACCTCGCCGACGGGACGATGAACTACACATTCCGTGACCTTGTCCTTGGGTTCACTGCAGACGGTTCGATCAATGCCCCAGCGTTCGCCGACGGAATGAACGCACTCCGGGCCCGCATACCGGACGGGTTTCACACAGGCATGCTCAACCTTCTCGGCAGTCATGACACGGAGCGCGTCCTCACACGTCACCGAGGTGACGAACATGCTGCGCTTCGCGCGTACGCGCTCCTCTTCGCCGCCGAGGGTGCCCCGATGCTTTACTACGGCGATGAGATCGGACTGACCGGAGAGAATGACCCCGAATGCCGCGGCACAATGCCATGGGACGAGTCGAACTGGTCCCACGACCTCCTCGATGGCATCCGCTCCTTCAGCCGGGCCCGCTCTGAACATCCAGCTCTTCGACGCGGAGTCCAGGAAGTGCGTGCCTTCGGCGACGATACTGTTCTCGTGATCCGCCGAGCACAGACCGGCGAAACCGCCGTCGCAATCATCCACCGCGGCGACACGACCCGAATCCCTAATCAGGTCTTGCCCGAACTCACCACCAATGATGCTTGGAAGGTCATCGCCGGCGATGCGACACTCACCGAGGACGGTTCCATCGTCCTCGGTGCTGGCGGCGTCAGCTACGTGAACACATCCACGAACGAGGCGCGACCATGACGAACCGTAGAGTGACCATGCAAGACGTCGCGGAGAAGGCGAGCGTGTCCAAGACGGCTGTCTCCCTCGCGTTCAATAACTCGAACAGGCTCTCGGAAGCCACCGTCAAGAAAATCCTCGAGGCCGCCACAGAGCTCGGTTACTCGCAGGACCCGGCCGCCCGGATGCTGCGGACAAGACGCACAGACAGCCTCGGGCTCCTCCTTCCGCAGCAGCTCGACAAGGTGCTGGAGAACCCCTATTACACACAGTTCCTCCAAGGCATCGGACAAATATGTCAACGCGAAGGGTTCACGCTCCTGCTCGCGCCTCCGCTACGCGGCTCGATGCTGAAGACGATCCCGTACGCGGCAGTCGATGGCTTCATCGTCAGTGGACTCGAACACGACCGCGGCGAGGTGAACGCCCTCCGACAGCGAGGCACACCCTTCGTCCTCGTCGACAGCGAACTCCATGATGATGTCCCCTCCGTCGAGATCGACGACAGTGAGGGCATCGAGGAGCTCCTGAATCATCTTCTAAACCTTGGCCACCGCCGCATCGCTATCGTCGCTATCGAAACCGGAACCGAAGGAGGCTACCGGAACTGGCGAGGCCCCGTCCTCCGTCGGATGCAGGGGGCGAGCGCCGCACTCGCATCACACGGGCTGACTCCCGAAAGCGACGGGATCACGGTGCTCGAAGCACAGTGCACGCGGGCCGGAGGAGCTGCTGCGTTTCGCGAACTCCGTGCCCAACCCGAGCCCCCCACCGCGATCGTCGCATTCAGCGACATCATCGCGCTCGGCGTGCTCGACGCAGCGCGAGACGCGGGAGTCGCAGTCCCCGGCGAGGTCTCGGTCACCGGCTTCGACGACCTCGCCGAAGCAAGCTGGTCCTCGCCATCACTCACCACAATCCGACAACCGATCGAAACGAAAGGACGGCTTGCTGCGGAGTACCTCGTCGAATCAATTGCGGGAGGCAGTACTGGCCGCGATCACCACCAGCGTCTGCATACCGTGTTGCTCGTACGCGACTCAACCGGACCCGCGCCGGTTCACTGATCAGCCGGTCAGCGCAGGTATGACGCGTGTGCGCCGATGCCCCGCGACGAGACTCACCGCGCCTTGTCGAATGTTGCGGCGAGCCCGTCGATGAGGTCGGGGCGGAAGCCTGACCATCGCGCATCCTCGGCTTCAACGACCGGTGCCTCGCGGTAGTGTCGGCGGCGCTCGAATTCTGAACGGTTTCGGCGTTCGAATTGTGAACGGTTGTCGGCAGTCTAGTCAGCTGGGTTGGTGATGTCGGTGCGGGTGCTGGGGAGGCTGTCGATGCCGCGGCCGCGGAGCCTGTAACTGGCGCCTTTGAGGGTGATGACTTCGGCGTGGTGAACGATGCGGTCGATCATCGCGGCGGCCACGACCTGGTTTCCGAACACGGTGCCCCAGCCGGAGAACGGCAGGTTCGAGGTGAGCACGAGGGAGGCGTGCTCGTAACGGGACGACACGAGCTGGAAGAACAAGTTCGCGGAGTCCTGCTCGAAGGGAAGATAGCCGACTTCGTCGACGATGATCAGCCCGTTGCGCCGTAGCCGGGCGAGTTCCTGAGGGAGTCGGCCCTGTCGATGCGCGTCGGAGAGGCGGGTGACCCATTCGGTGGCGGTGGCGAACAGAACCCGCTGGCCTTGGTGGGCGGCGATGACGCCCAGCGCGGTGGCCAGGTGTGTCTTGCCGGTGCCGGGAGGTCCGAGGAGGACGACGTTGCGGGCTTCGAGGAGGAACGCCCCGGAGGCCAGGCTCGCGACTTGCTGGCGGACGGCGGACTGTTGGTCCCAGTCGAAGTCCTCGATGGTCTTGACCGCGGGAAACCCGGCCGCGCGGATGCGCAGGCGGGCGCCGGAGGCGTTACGGGCGGAGACTTCGCGCTCCAGCACCGCGGCGAGGTAGTCCTCGAAGGACCAGCCCGCGGCCCGGGCCTGTTCCGCGAGCCGGCCTGCGGCTTCGAGGATGCGCGGGGCCTTCAACGCGCCGGAAAGATAGGTGATCTGCTTGACCGCATCGGTCTGCTTCGCGGCCATCAGAACCCGCCCCCGATCCCGAACGCCCGGTCATAGTCGGCAAGATCGCGGACGAGGTCATCACCGGCGGCGACCGGCCGCGGGGTCTGGAACTGCTCCCGCAACGTCTTCGCGGTCTTCAGGTGTGCCGGGTCGGTGATCGTCATCCCCCGCGCCCAGGCGCGCGCATGCTCGGCGACCAGCCGCCCATCGACCCGGACTCTGACGCGGTCCAGGTCTGCGGAGACATCGACGAGACGGCCCACCGCGCGCGGATCGACGGAGTAGTCGTTCGTGTCGACACGGACGTAGTAGTCCCGCCCCAGCCGGACCCGGTTGCGCCAACCCAGATGCAACGGGACCGGCGGCAACGGCAGCATCGCAGCCCGGTCCGCGTCGATGCGCTGAGCCGGAGAGGCCTTCACCGTGCGGACTGTGCGCGCGTTGGCGAGCTGAAGCCAGTCGGTGAACTGCTCGTTGAAGTCCGCAGGAGATGTGAACGTGCGCCCGGGCATGAACGAGGTCTCGAACCAGCCGTTGCGGCGCTCGACGATCCCCTTGGACTCCGGATCCCGAGGAGGCAACAGCACCAGCTTCGCCGCCAACGTCCCCATGAACGATGCGCCCCCCTCCGCCCGTCGCGGGCCCCGCCCGATCCCGGGCTCGTTGTCCCAGATGAACCGGCGCGGGACCGCACCGATCTGCTGCAACAGCTCCCACGACCCCAGCAGCAGATCCTCCGTCTTGCGAGTCGGGATCATCCGCCCCGTGACGAACCTCGAGTGCGCGGGCGTGATCACCAGCACCGGCAACAGCTTCAAGGTGCCGTCCTCAAGAGGGATCTTCCTCGGCGGGAACCAGAGATCACACTGCGCCGCATCCCCGGGCTCCCAGACCAACCGGTCCGCCGGATCGATGCGCCGCTGCTCCGGACGCAGTTGCTTCACGTTGTCGCGGAACCAGCGGATCGAGCCCGTCCAACCCACCCGCTCCGCGAGAACCGTCGCCGGCATCTCCGGCGTCTGGCGCAACAGCTCCTTCACCCGCTCCTCGAACGGCGTGAACGACGTCGCCGCCGAAACACGCTCATACCTCGGCGGCGAATCCGACGCCAACGCGGCATACACCGTCGTCCGCGACACCCCCAACCGTGTCGCGATCTGCGCCTTCGCAACACCCTCCGCGGCAAGCCTGCGAATCAGTGCCCAGTCCTCCAAAGTGATCACACTCCAATCGTCGAGTGTTCACTTTTCGAGCGCCGCTACTGTCCAGTTTTCAAGCGCCGCCGACAGGTAGCCGAGTTCGTCGACGAGGAACGCACGGATCTCGGCGTTGTGTTCTGCGTGGATATCGACAACGTCGTATCGAATACCCAGCGCGTCGAGCCGCCGACAGGTGAGCCGGCAGCGCTGGCACGAGGGTCCGGTCGAGTACACCGTCACGTGCGTCATGACCGGCTCCCCTGGTCTGACCCGGGCTTTACCAAACTTTCGGGCTGCCGATCTCTGTCACTTCGAGAGTCCGAGACTCTGCCACTCCGGAAGTCTCGAGCTTCCGGGCTCCGGGGCTCCGCACCTTCCGAACTTCCAGTGTCCACACCATTCGGGCTACGGAAGTCTGGAACTCCGGAAGTTACCGAACGTCGGAGTTCGTCCTCGTCCGAGCCACGGAAGTCTGGAACTCCGGAAGTTACCGAACGTCGGAGTTCGTCCTCGTCCGAGCCACGGAGCTGGTCCTGGTTCGCGAGGAGGAGATCGATGGCGACGCGGATGAGGGTGTTCTCGGTGATGCGTTCGCGCCTCGAGACCCGCTCTCGCATGAGCGACCGTGTCAGCGCCGTCAGCTCCGTGTACTGGTCCTCGCGAACGCGGGTCTCTTTTCGCGTGAGCCGCAAGAACTTGGGCACCGGCTCCGGCGCTCGGTTTCGCTGACGCTCGAGTCGCATACGCGTCTCGCTGAGACGCTCATTCAGGTTGACCTGGCCCATGATTCACCACGCTCCCTGCAGCTGCGGGCTCAGCTGCTCAGTCACCTCAAGCCCGAGCCGCGTGACATCCCAGATAGCACCCTGCGTGGTCCGGTTGTCGCGGACGGTCGTAACCAGACTCCCGAGCACCGGAGCATCAGCCTGCGCCTTGTACTGCCGCAGGTATGCGTCGAGGCGCGGCACCCCGAGCGTGACGTCGAGGAGCTCTTTCCAGGTCTCCAGCTGGCCGTGGATCCGCGGATCGATTCGGTTCAGGAGGACGGCAAAGCGAACATTCCGAGGTTCGATGAACCGCTGAATCGTCCGCATGGTGGGCTCCACCGCGAGCGGCTCAGGGCCGATCGGGACGATGACGAAGTCCGACGCATCGACGACGACCTCGAGCGTGCGCGTGTCCTCCAGGCTCCCCGGCGTGTCCACGATCACGAAGTTGTACTCGTGGTCGAGGTGCGACAGCCGGGACAAGACAGAGGGATGCTGGCTGCCGGCGAAGTCGAACGGCAGGTGACGCTCTGCATTCTCTGCCCACCACACCGTGGACTGCTGCGGATCGACGTCCACGACCAGCACGCGATGCCGGCGCGACAGTGCTGCGGCGAGCTGCATCGTGATCGTCGTCTTGCCCATGCCGCCCTTCTGGTTCACGAGCGAGATGATCTTCATGTCGTCAGCGACCGTCGCGACCGACGTACTGGGGACGTCAGCGAGCATGGCCGTCACCGGACGACATCGCTGAGGCGTCGATCCACGACTTGAGCTCTTCCACGTCGTAGAGCACGACTCTGCCGAACTTGTAGTAGTCCGGGCCTCGTCGCTCGTATCGCCACTCAGCGAGCTTCTTGACGGTGAGACCCGGGATGAGCCGGGCTACCTCCTGCGGTTTCACGAATTCGTGCCCTAAGTCGGGCGCCTTCATGGTGGTCACCGTTGACATCGACTTCACCCTTCTTGCGTATTGAAACTACGTATTGACACAAGTAGACGGCTTAGTCGTACACTTAGTCAAGGGGTTTCTGTGAATCTCTGGCGCGGTAAGGCAAACTAAGGGGGTGAAGGTCGACGTGAAGAATCCTGACGGCACAGCAATGACGTGGCACTCCGCCACACAGCCCGTCGGGTCCGCGCTGCGCATTGCCCCCGAGTTCGTTGCCTCCGTGGTCGACGAGGACGCTGGAGTCGAAACCACGATCGAGGCCCACTACAACACGGACGAGGGGCGCTACATCGTCACCACGATCCTCAACCACGCAACCCGTCCGGACTTCGACCACCAGGCGCTACGGCGCACAGCATCAGCCGCCATCGTGCGGGCCGCCGTCCCGAACTGCATCGCAGTGCGACTCAGCGACGAGCCGGACTCGAACTGGACGACGATCGCGGACCTCACCTCCGCCGAGGGACGCATCATCCCGCCATGGATGGCCGCCACCGCCGTCAAACGCGGTATGAAGGACGAACGCATGGAGGTCGTGGAGATCCTCTACGGCGCCGCCGCCCTTGCTGGCACCCCGCCCGTGCGCGCAGTGCAGGTAGAACTGGACATCCCCCACCGCACCGCATCCGACTGGATCAAGAAAGCCCGCGACGCAGGACGCCTGGAAGGCATGACGTATACCGTCGGCCGCCAGGCCGATGGGTAGCATCGAGCCGTACGAGACTACTTCAGGCCGAAAGTACCGGATCCGATACCGTACGCCCGAGAATCGACAGACAGACAAGCGCGGATTCCGCACCAAGCGCGAAGCAGCCGAGTACCTGACTTCTGTCGAGACCCAGAAGTCCCAGGGCGACTACATCGCCCCCAGCAGGTCAAGAATCGACGTCAACACCTGGGCCATCGCCTGGCAGCAGACACTCGCCCACTTGAAGCCAACGACGCGCTCCGGATACATCTACAGCCTGAACCGCCATGTGCTTCCACGGTGGGGCAGGACCCACTTAGCCGACATCTCCCATACTGACTTGCAAGTGTGGGCCGGCGAGCTCTCCGAAACGCTAGCGGCTTCAAGCGCGAGGCAGGTGTTCCACGTCATGAACAGCATGCTCACGCTCGCCGTACGCGACAGAAGGCTGACCCGAAATCCATCAGCCGACGTCAAGCTCCCGAAGGTGACCAAATCGAAGCGCGGCTACCTCGACCACGCACAAGTGCGCGAACTTGTGCGTGCCGCAGGACCAGACGGAGACATCATCGCCACGCTCGCCTATACCGGGCTTCGATGGGGCGAGCTTGCCGCTCTCACAGTCGATAGCGTCGACCTCGGGAGAAAGCGACTCTCGATCACTCAGAGCGTGAGCGAGGTCGGTGGTGCACTCGTCTGGGGCACTCCGAAGACCAACCGATCACGCGTCGTAGGGTTCCCTGCGTTTCTGACTGAATCCATGCAAGCTCGCATGAGCGGCAAGCAACCGACAGGCCAAGTGTTTACATCTCACGACGGCGCCGTCCTACGCAACAACAATTTCCGACGCCGCAGCTTCGCCCCTGCACTCGAGCACGTGCGGGACATCGATCCCACGTTCCCTGAGATCACGCTTCACGATCTTCGACACACAGCAGCCAGCCTCGCCGTCTCTGCCGGCGCAAACGTCAAGGCTGTGCAACGGATGCTCGGGCACGCTTCGGCAGCCATGACGCTCGACGTCTACGCAGACCTGTTCGATGACGACCTCAACGCAGTCTCAACAGCACTCGATCGCGACGCAAGCGCCCACTTCGGCGACGGAAGTTGGACGAGGCAAGAACCGACCCAAACTGGTCTGCGATAGACCAGAAAAGGCCTGCTCAAACGGACTCATTCTGAATGGTTTGTGGGCAAAATGTGGGCAAAACGGCATTTTCGGGCTGTCCACACCACACAAGCAGAATCAAAAAACCCCCGCTGACCGGGGGTTTCATTCTGTAGCGGAGGCGGGATTCGAACCCGCGACCTCACGATTATGAGTCGTGCGCTCTCACCAACTGAGCTACTCCGCCGCACGCCTGCTCCGCAGAACAAACGCTACGAGCCCCGAGTCAGGATTGAACTGACGACCCCTTCCTTACCATGGAAGTGCTCTGCCACTGAGCTATCGGGGCGTGCTGCCCGTGTCAGGGCAACCAGACGAGATTACCATCAGCGAGCCCGTCTCACGAAATCGGAATGTCAGTACGAGTACCGGCCCGCGTTCTTGCGCATCCAGTCCAGCGGATTGACCGTGGAGCCGTTGATGATGATCTCGAAATGCAGGTGCGCACCGTAGGAACGACCGGTGTTTCCGACCTTTCCGATCGTGTCGCCCACCTTGATCTTCTGCCCCACCTTGACTGCGATCGACCCGTGCTGCATGTGCGAGTAGTGGCTGGTCACGACCCGACCGTCGATCACGTGATCGACGTACACCGTGACACCGTAGGCGCCACCCGACTCGGTCGCGATCCGCACCGTTCCATCGGCGATCGCCTGGATCGTCGCACCCGCACCGGGCACCAGGTCTATACCCGCGTGCATGCGACCGTTGCGCATGCCGTACGGCGAGCTCATCGCGACACCGACCATGAACGGCCACTGGATCGCCGCATCCGGATCGTTCGTGTACAAGCTGTCGGAGTACCGGATGTTCTCTTCGGCCGCCACGTCGATCAGCGACACCGTCGAGTACTCGTCCGAGCGCGCCAGCACCTCGTCTTGCACACCGGCCGAGGCGACGAACGCCTGGATCTCGTCGTCGGGGAGCTTCGCGCCCGACTTCTCGGCGTCGCCGGCGACGAGGGATGCCACCGGAGCCGCCCCTCCCCGCGCTGCTGCGACGGCGCTCGCGGGCAGCGTCATCGACACGGCCATGAAGCCGGCCACGGTCATGACGCCGAGGCTCGCGCCGGCGGCGACGAGGCGCTTCGCGACGCGACGGCGACGCGGAACGACATGCACGGATGCCGGCGTCGCACCGACGAGAAGAGGCTGGTCCGGCTCGGGAACGGATGCGGCGGGCTCATCGTCGACGACGGGCATGAAGCCGAAGGCACCGGATGCCTGTGCGAACGCGTCCACGACCGGTTCGGTCTCGACAATGATGTCCGGCTCGACGACCGGCTCAGTCTCGACGACCGGAGCCGGCTCGGCGACGAGCTCGATCTCTCCGACCGGGATGCCTGCATCCTCGACGGTCGCAGCGACCGCGACGGCGGGAGCAGCGGATGCTGCGAGCGCGAGGCGCAGAGCGCGACGACTCATCACGGCGCCGGAGGACTCGACGGGCGAAGCGCCGACGGCATCCGCCTTCACTGCATCGTTCGACGTCACCGGAGTTTCAGTTGCCGCGTTGCGGAGTCGGTTGGACCGACGCGTGGGCGCAGATTCAACCTCAGGGCGTACAGATGGCAATTCAGAACTCTCGGGTCGCAGTCAAGCTCGGGGGCGCTTGGTCACCTTCGAAATCCAGGTGACGAAAGTAACGATCGGGTAAACGATACAGCCTCGGGGCTGAAAAATCCATGAGTTCGAATGGCCCGTGAAGGCTCTCGTCACGCGCGCCCTCGGATGATGTCGAGAAGCCGATCGTGCACTGCCGGACCGCCCGCGACGAGCATGGGACGAGGACTGTCCAACTCCAGTCGCGATACCGAGCCCCCGGCCGCCTGCACGAGGATCGCGCCGGCGGCGAAGTCCCACGGGCTCAGGCCGCGCTCGAAGAATCCGTCGAGTCGACCGGCCGCGACATAGGCGAGATCGATCGCCGCCGAACCCATCCGGCGCAGGTCGCGAGCCATCGTCATCACTCGCCGAACCATCGCCAGGTCGCCGTTATGTGTGGCCGGGTCGTAGCCGAATCCGGTCCCGAGCAGGGCACCGGCCGGAGTCTGCTCGTTGGCGGCAAGGCGGACGCCGTCCAGCCACGCTCCCTCACCGCGCACCGCAGTGAACAGCTCCCCGAGCGCGGGGGCGTTCACGGCTCCCGCGACGCCCTGCCAGTGCTCCGGGTCGGGCTCGCCCTCGACCACGGCGATGCTGACCGAGTAGGCCGCGATGCCGTAGGAGTAGTTGACGGTTCCGTCGATCGGATCGACCACCCAGGTCAACCCGCTCGTGCCGCGATCGGCTCCGGTCTCCTCACCGAGGAAACCGTCGTCGGGACGCTCGGCGTGCAGCCGGTCACGGATGAGGCGTTCCACCTCGCGGTCGGCCTCCGTGACGATGTCGGCCAGCGTCGACTTGGTCGCCGCCAGCGACACACCCTCCGCTCGCCGTCGCTTGGCCAGGTCACCCGCCTCGCGCGCGATGTCTGCGGCGAGTGCTCCGAGATCGACGTCGTTCACCGCGCGTCACCCGGCATGGCCGGAGGCGGTGGGAACGAGCCGTTCGCACCGGGAGGTGCGGGAGGAGCGGGCGGCGCCGGTGGACTCTGCGGCGCGACGCCGTGGTCAGGAGCAGGC
>JBARWR010000307.1:0-4304 GCA_049646915.1 Microbacterium sp. | reverse complement strand
GCTGAGGAGGCCGCGGGTTCGCCGACTCAGGAGGCCGCGGACGCCGAGCCCGCCGAACCGACTCCCGCCGAGAAGCCCGCCGCAGAAGAGGCGCCTGCCGAGCCGGCCGTCCCCGTCGAGTACGCCTCCGCGCTGAAGAAGGCCGAGTCGTACTCCTCGCTGATGCACATGAGCAAGACCGGCATCTACGACCAGCTCACCAGCGAGTACGGCGAGAAGTTCGCCCCGGAGGCCGCGCAGTACGCCGTCGACACCATGCAGGCCGACTGGAACGCGAATGCCCTCGCGAAGGCGAAGGACTACCAGAAGACCATGGCGATGTCGCCCGCCGCGATCCACGACCAGCTCACCAGCGCCTACGGCGAGAAGTTCACGGCCGCCGAGGCCGACTACGCCATCGCCCACCTGAACGACTGACATCCGACCCTGCTCCGGGTGGCCTCTGCGCCGCCCGGAGCACCACACGTTAGGACAACTCCATGGAGACCGCAGCCATCCTCAGCTGGACCCTGCAGAGCGAGATCCCCGTTCCGCCCGATGTTCAGACGCTGCTCGCCGACGGCGAGCAGGCGATCACCTCCTTCAGGACATTCCGCGACTCCGCGACCTTCACGACAAGGCGACTCATCGTCCGCGACGCGCAGGGCATCACCGGCAAAAAGGTCGAGATCTACTCGCTGCCGTACAGCTCGATCCTGATGTGGTCATCGGAGAACGCCGGGACTCTGGACTGGAACTCCGAGCTCGAGCTGTGGACCAAAGCCGGGCACATCAAGGTGAAGCTGGCCAAGGGCGCCGACGTCCGACGCATCGACAGTCTGATCGCCTGGGCCGTGCTCAACGCGCACTGAGCGGAAAGACGGGCGGGGTCGCCGGCCGGCGGATGCCATGATGGTCACGTGAGCGAAGCACTGAGCATCCCCGGCTGGCGGCACCTCTACTCCGGCAAGGTCCGCGACCTGTACGCCTCGGAGGATCCGGGCGACACGCGCATCCTCGTCGTGGCATCCGACCGGGTGAGCGCCTTCGACTTCGTGCTCTCCCCCGGCATCCCGCAGAAGGGCGAGCTGCTCACCACGCTGAGCACCTGGTGGTTCGATCAGCTCGACGATGTGCCGAACCACATCGTCGAGGGAGAGATCCCGGATGCCGTGGCCGGCCGCGCCATGCTGGCGATGGCGCTGGAGATGCTGCCGATCGAGTGCGTCGTGCGCGGATACATCACCGGCTCCGGCTGGGTCGAGTACGTCGAGAACGGCACGGTCTGCGGCATCCCGCTGCCCGCCGGCCTGAAGAACGGCGACCGCCTGCCCGAGCCGCTGTTCACTCCCGCGTACAAGGCACCGATGGGCGAGCACGACGAGAACATCACCTTCGAGAAGGTCGTCGAGCTGGTCGGCGCGGAGCGCGCGACCGAGCTGCGCGACACCTCCCTGTCGCTGTACGCGCGGGCGGCCGCGATCGCCGAGGAGAAGGGCCTGATCCTCGCCGACACGAAGTTCGAGTTCGGCACGGATGCCGACGGCTCCCTGCACCTGGCCGACGAGGTGCTCACCAGCGACTCCTCAAGGTACTGGGACGCCGAAACCTGGCGCACCGGCGCAACGCCGGAGGAGCGGATGGCGAGCTTCGACAAGCAGATCGTGCGCGACTGGCTTGCGGCGAACTGGGACAAGCAGGGCGAGCCGCCCGTGCTGCCCGAGGAGATCGTCTCGCGGACGGCAGACCGGTACCGCGAGCTGATCGGGCGCCTCACGGCCTGATCTGTCAGATCTCGGCTGTCGCCACCCGCACGTCGGTGTGCACGAAGTCGTCGCCCTTGAACAGCAGCGGCTCGTCTCGGGCGATCGCGAGGGCGTAGCTGAAGCAGTCGCCATAGTTCAGCTTGGCCGGATGCTGTGAGCCGCGACCGTAGCGGCGGTATGCCTGGCCGACGACACGCGCCTGCTGTGCGTCAACGGGCTCAATCACCGCACCAGCATCCCGCAGAATCGTCTCGACCTCGCCGACGCCGGGGTCGCCCGCATAGCTTCCCGCGACGATGAGCATCTCAGCAAGAGTTCCGGCTGAGACCACCGTCGGATTGCGCGCCAGCAGATCAGAGAACATCGCGCGTTCCGGCTCCTTCTTGAGCATGGCGATGAGAACCGAGGTATCGACGATCATCGAGGCAGCCCCATCTCGTCATACATGTCGTCCATGATCTCCTCATAGGTTGGACCGATCACCGGCAGCGCATTGAACCGACCCACCGCGGCATCTATCGCCGCGCGCTTTCGCGCTATCTCCGCCTCCCGTGCGCCGCTCACCTCATCAAGCCGTCGGCGCACGGCATCTTCCACCGCGCTCGTCTGAGACTGCCCGGTCAGCTCGGCGAGCTGACGCACGAGATCGTGCACCTTCTCGTTCTTGATGTTCAGGCTCATGGCCATGATTCTACCCTCCCGGCATCCTTTCTACCCTGACCCTCTGACACTGCTTCACGCGTCGCGCAAGACCGCGCACGCTCCGTTCCCGGGGCGGAACCGGACGGATCCGACACCGCGGATCCGGGGGAACCGATAGTGTTTCCTCGGTCGGCATCCCGGCCTCATCCCGAACCCCGAGGAGCACCAATGCCGGTGTGGAAGATTCACGGCGACGGACGCAACGTCGCCCCCGACCAGGTCGTCCGACCCGACGAGCGGCTCAACTGGCCCGCGACCTTCGCGATCGGCGCGCAGCACGTCGTCGCGATGTTCGGCGCGACGTTCCTCGTGCCGATCATCACCGGCTTCCCCGTATCGACGACGCTGCTGTTCTCGGGCATCGGAACGCTGCTGTTCCTGCTGCTCACCCGCAACCGCCTGCCCAGCTACCTCGGCTCCTCGTTCGCGTTCCTCGCACCGATCACCGCGATCAACGCCGGCCACGCGCTCGAGACACCGCAGCAGATCACCCAGGCGCTGCTCGGCGTGGCCGTGGTCGGCGTGCTGCTGGCCGGCATCGGCTTTCTCGTGCAGGCCGTCGGCGTCGAGTGGATCGACCGGTTCATGCCGCCCGTGGTGGCCGGATCCATCGTCGCGCTGATCGGCTTCAACCTCGCCCCGGCCGCGTGGAACAACTTCACCAAGCAGCCCGAGCTGGCCTCGGTCACCCTGATCGCGGTCGTGCTGTGCAGCGTGCTGTTCCGTGGATTCCTCGGACGCATCTCGATCTTCCTCGGCGTGATCGTCGGCTACCTCGTGGCGATCTTCACCGGTCAGGTGAACTTCACCGGCATCGACGACGCCGCGTGGGTCGGGCTGCCCGAATTCCACCTCGCCGCAGTGACGGATCCGGCCGCCTGGCTGTATGTGCCGATGTTCCTGCCCGTGGTGCTCGTGCTCATCGCCGAGAACGTCGGACACGTGCGCGGGGTCGCGACCATGACGAACGACCCGTCGATCAACGAGCACACCGGCCGCGCGCTCGTCGCCGACGGCCTCGCCACCACCCTCGCCGGCGGGTTCGGCGGGTCGGCTACGACCACCTACGGCGAGAACATCGGCGTGATGGCCGCGACCCGCGTCTACTCGACCGCCGCGTACTGGGTGGCGGGCGGTGCGGCGATCCTTCTGGCGTTCTCGCCGAAGGTGGGCTTCGTCTTCAACACGATCCCCGCCGGCGTGCTCGGTGGCGTCACCACCGCTCTCTACGGCCTGATCGGCGTCATCGGCATCAAGATCTGGGTCGACAACCGCGTGGACTTCTCCCGCCCCGTGAACCAGTACACCGTGGCGGTGTCGTTCGTGATCGCCGTCGGCGGCTTCGCGATGAGCTGGGGGGCGTTTCAGCTCGGTGCGATCGTGATCGGCACGGTCGCGGCGCTGCTCATCTACCACCTGGGCAACGCGATCGCCCGGGCCCGCAGGACGGGTGCGGATGACGGCGGACCCATCCCTGCCGTCGGACCGCTCGGCGGCGACCCGGAGCCGGCCGAGGCCTGACCAGTCACGCGCACGGGAGGAGATCGCACGATCCGGAGGGTCGGTCCGGGGTGCGGGTTCCTCCCGTTCGTGGGTTCTCCTCCCGAACGGGCGAGATGCCGGGGGCTGTCAACCCCGGATGCTCCTTCGTGCGGGTCCCGGTAGCTTCGTCGGCATGGATGATGTGACGCAGCTCAGCGATCTCGCCCGTGCGCGCGGCCTTCGGGTCGCCGTCGCGGAGTCGCTGACATCGGGGACACTGGCCGGCGCGATCGGCGAGGGCGAGCAGGCGAGCGAATGGTTCGCGGGTGGCGTCGTCGCGTACATGGTCGACACGAAGGAGCGCGTGCTCGGGCT
>JBARWR010000306.1:0-2067 GCA_049646915.1 Microbacterium sp. | reverse complement strand
GGGCAGTGCTGCGTGGCGATCCGCGCCGCCGACTGACGGCCCGCCCTCGTGCCCGCTCTTCGCGCCCGCGCTCCTCACGCGCCCACTCCTCACGCCCACCCCTCGCGAGGAGCCGAATGTCGATTCGTGCGCCCGATAACCGACATCTGGCTCCTCCACGCGCCCCTGTGAGCCGCAATCACCCGGAAGACACCCCGGGTACGCTGATGCGATGAGGAACGACCGGCGACGCCCCACGCGAGTGCGCCACGGCAAGCCCGCTCAGAAGAACGGCGCATCTCAGAAGCCGGGTCCGAAGAAGCAGACCGCGAAGAAGCCGGTACCGCAGCCCACTCCTCCCGAGAAGCCGCGCACGCTGCGCCTCGGCCTGGTCCCGGGGACCACTCCCGGCAAGTGGATCGATGCCTGGAAGCAGCGGATGCCGCACGTCGAGCTCGAACTCGTGCCGATCACGTTCGCCGACCAGCGTGAGCGCCTCGACGAGCTCGACCTCGCGCTGGTGCGCCTGCCGCTCGAGCACACGCAGGATCTGCACGTGATCCCGCTCTACGACGAGGTGCCCGTAGTGGTGGCCTCTGCCGATTCGTTCCTGATGGCGGCGGACCGTCTCACTGCCGATGACCTCGTCGGCCAGGTGCTGATCGTCCCCGCCGACGACGTGCTGGGGCCACTGGACCTGCCCACGGCGGCTCCAGCCTTCCCGACGATCGCCACGACTGCGGATGCCGTCGAGACCGTGGCATCCGGCATCGGCATCCTCGTCGTGCCGATGTCACTGGCCCGTCTGCACCACCGCAAGGATGCCGGCTACCGCCCCCTGCTGGGCGGGCGAACCTCCACGGTCGCACTGGCGTGGCCGATCGAGGCGACCACTCCCGATGTGGAGACCTTCGTCGGGATCGTCCGCGGCCGCACCGCGAACTCGTCCCGCTGATGCGCCGCTGAGCGCCCCCCCATGGCCGCCTGGCCGCTCACCATCGCCGGATGCATCTGGCCCGGACGCACCTGAGTCGTACTCCGGAGCCAGAGCCGGACCCTCGGCTTCCCTCGCCGGCGGGAGGCAGGTGCGCTCTGCGGGGTGATGTGCCCGTCCCGAGGTGCTCCGTAGCGTTCCTTCTGTCCGCAGAAACGCACGAGGAGCATCCGATGAAGACCGCACACACAGACACGCGCCGCACGCCCGGCGCCCACCCCGATACGAGCCGACGAGTGCACCCGGCACTCGGCGCGACGCTGATGATCGTCGGCTTCGCCGTCGTGATGATCGCGACCGGAGCGATCACCTCCGCCCTGCAGAACCCCGTCGCCGCGCTGCTGATCGGGCCGCTGCTCGGGGTTCTCGTCCTCTGGCTCTACCGAGTGAGCGTGCGTGCCCTCGAGAAGCGTCCGCCCATCGAGCTCGCCGCCCCGTCTGCGACGCGGCGCGTGCTGACGGGCACCGCGGCGGGTGTGCTGCTGGCATCCGTGACGATCGGTCTGCTCGCCCTGTTCGGCGGCTACCGGATCACGGGCTGGGGCTCGCTGGCCGGAGCACTGGCCGTGATCGGCACGATGGTCGCCGTCGCGATCGCCGAAGAGGTGCTGTTTCGCGCCATCATCTTCCGACTGGTCCAGCAGCGCTGGGGCACCTGGCTTGCGCTGGTGGTGTCGGCCGCGCTCTTCGGGCTCGTGCATCTGCTGAACCCCGGCGCCACGCTCTGGGGCGTGCTGGCGATCGCCATCGAGGCGGGCCTGATGCTCGGCGCCGCGTACGTGCTGACGGGTTCGCTGTGGCTGTCGATCGGACTGCACTTCGGCTGGAACGTCACCATCGTCGCGATCTTCGGAACCGTGACCTCCGGCAGCGAGGTGGCCGGTTCACTCGTATCCGCGACCACGTCGGGGCCCGCCTGGCTGAGCGGCGGTGCATTCGGACCGGAGGCCAGCGTCTTCGCGATCGCGGTCTGCACGGTCGCATCCGTCATCCTGCTGCGTGCGGCGCACCGTCGCGGCCGCCTCGTCCCGTTCCGGCGCTCCTGACCAGGCGCACGAACCCGTCTATGTGGCGCAAACCGCCCTGTTCCAGAG